>NZ_JBHWHX010000015.1:38349-169769 GCF_042732315.1 Streptomyces sp. NPDC059787 | reverse complement strand
CCGCAGGGGGGCTGGTTTCCCCCGGGGGGGGGGGGGGCCCCCGTCCCGGCGCGGCACCCCCCGGCCCGCCCGCCCCCGCTTCGGCCGCGCCCCCCCCGGCCTCGGGGTTGTCGGCGCGCCCTTCGGTCAACCGGGGACGGTGCACTCGAAGGCGTGCAGATAGGCGTTGACCGGGCTGACGTCGCCGATGACGAGACCCGCGTCGGTCAGCCGGTCGACCATGCTCTGCCGGGTGTGCTTGGCGCCGCCGACGTTGAGGAGCAGCAGCAGGTCCATGGCGGTGGTGAACCGCATCGACGGGGTGTCGTCGACGAGGTTCTCGATGACGACGACGCGGGCCCCGGGCCGTGCCGCCGCGCGGACGCCCGCGAGCACCCGGCGGGTGCTGTCGTCGTCCCACTCCAGGACGTTCTTGATGATGTACACGTCCGCCTGGACGGGGACGCCCTCGCGGCAGTCCCGGGCCACGATGTCGACGCGGCCGGCGAGCGAACCGCCTCGGCGCAGCCGGGGGTCGGCGTTCTCGACGACGCCCGGCAGGTCGAGCAGGGTGCCGTGGAGGTGTGGGTGCTTCTCCAGGAGGCTGGCCAGGACGTGTCCCTGGCCGCCCCCGATGTCCACGACGGAGGAGGCGTCGTCCAGGTCGAGCAGCAGGGCCACGTCGCGCGCGGACTGCTCGCTGGACGTCGTCATGGCCCGGTTGAACACATGGGCGGACTCGGGGGCGGACTCGTTGAGGTAGGTGAAGAACTCCTGGTCGTACACGTCCTCGAAGACGCCCCGTCCGGAGCGCACCGCCTCGTCGAGCTGCGGCCAGACGTTCCAGGTCCACGGTTCGGTGCACCACAGGGCGATGTACCGCAGGCTGTGCGGGTCGTCCTCGCGCAGCAGCCGGGACATCTCGGTGTGCTCGAAGGTGCCGTCGGGGTTCTCGGCGAAGACGCCCTGGCAGGACAGGGCGCGCAGCAGCCGCCGCAGGGTGTGCGGCTGGGTCTTCACCGCCGTCGCCAGGTCGTCGACGGTCATGGGGGTGCCGTCCAGCGCGTCCGCCACGCCCAGGCGGACGGCCGCGCGTACGGCGGCGGCGCACGCCGCCCCGAAAACGAGCTCCCGCAGCCGCATGGGCGGCGGGGGAGCCGGATCAGCGGTGTTCATCCGTTGCCTCGCTTCTGCTGTCGTGCAGTCGGGGGTGGGGCCGGCGGGTCAGCACATGCCCGCGGGCTCGGAGAGCGTGCAGGTGTTGTGGCTGAACGTGTTGTTCTCGGCGGTGTCCCGGTCGGCCAGGTCGGCCGGGCTGTTGCCGGTCACCAGGTTGTCGCGGATCTCGTTGCGCTCGCCGGGCGTGCCGACGAGGCTCTTGAAGAGCACGATGCCGCCGGAGAGCGGGGAGGTGCCCTTGTTGTCCTCGACCCGGTTGTAGGCGACCAGGGTCTCCTCGGCGCCGGTGAGGACGATGCCCGAGCCCTGCAGGAAGGGCAGCCGGGGCGTCTTGGGGCAGTACTTGTTGTTGGCGTGGACGTAGTTGTACGTCACGCGCAGGTCGCCGGCGCGCGGCTTCGACTCGTCGCCGACCACGAAGACGGCGGCGCAGTTGCCGGTGGCCTCGTTGTGGTCGACGGTCAGGTTCCGCAGCCGGCGCACGGTGACGCCGACGCGGTTGTCGGCCATCCGGTTGTAACGGATCACGGTCCTCTCCGCGTCGCGGGCGCCTTCCTCGGTGTCGACGGTGTTGGCGACGAAAACTCCGGCGTCGCCGTTCTTCCGGACGAGGTTGTGGCTGAGCACGCTGTGCACGGAGCGTTCCTCGGCGATGCCCCACCGGCCGTTCTTCTCCGCCAGGACGTACTTGACCTCCAGCCCGTCGGTGCCGGTGGCCCACAGCCCGTTCCCGGCGTGTCCCCGCAGCGTCAGGGACCGTACGGTGACGTTCTCGACGGGGCTCTTGTCGGTGCCGGTCACGCAGATGCCGTTGCCCGCCTCGGCGCAGGCGCTCCTGCCGGCTTTCTCGCCGGCTTTCCCGGCGGGCACCAGGACGGTGCGTCCGGCGCCGTGGCCGCGCAGGGTCACGTCCGACTTCTTGATGTCGACGCTCTGCCGGTAGGTGCCGGGGGCGAGGAGGACGGTGTCCCCCGGCTTCGCGGCGTCCACGGCCTTCTGGATCGACTGGCCGGGCTGTACGCGGTGCACGGTCGGATGGTGGGCCGACGGGGCGGCACCCAGCCCCGCGGCCGCGGCCGCGGCGGTACAGGCGAGGAGGGCGATGTGTCGTTTGTTCATGAGCCGAAGCTATGAGCGGGGGTGGGGCCCCGCCACCGGTGATCACCCGGGTGGGCCGATGCCCCCGCCCGACGGGTGATCACCCGGCCGGCTCATCTCTCGTGGACGACGGCGACCTCCCCCGGCGGCAGGACGAGCCGTCCGTCGACGTCGTGGTCGTGCAGCAGTTCGCGTCCGCGGGCCGGTACGTCGACGGGGTCGGCGGTGTGGTTGACGAGGAAGAGGAAACGGGAGCCGTCGTCGGCGTGCCGGCGTACGGCCTCGACTCCCCCGGGGAGGCCGGGGACCTCCGCGGTGACGCCCGCCTCGGCCAGGAGCGCGTCGACGATGCCGGCGACGCCCGCCGTGTCCGGCCGGGTGGCGACGTACCAGGCGGCGCCCTCGCCGACGGTGTGCCGGGTGACGGCCGGCCGGCCCGCCAGGGGACCGTCGGCCCAGGTGCGTACCGCCTCGGCTCCGGTCAGGTGGGTCTTCTCGGCCCACAGGTCGGCGCGGTTGCCGTCGTCCAGGGTGAGGACCTCGTCCTCCCGCAGCGGGTGGAACTCCTCGCTCCGTACGCCCAGCAGCTCGCGGAAGGCGCCCGGGTACCCCCCGAGCCGGACGTGGTCGTTCTCGTCGACGATCCCGCTGAAGAAGGTGATCAGCACGGAGGCGCCGGCCCGCGCGGCGGCGGCGACGCGGTCGGCGTCCGCGTCCGTGACCGTGTACAGGGTGGGTACGACCACGGCGCGGTAGCCGGTCAGATCACTGTGTACGGAGGTGACGTCGACGGTGACGCCGCGCTCCCACAGCGCCCGGTACCAGCGCTGCACCTCCGCCTGGTAGTCCAGCACGCCGCTCGGCCGGCCCTCGGTCTCGACGGCCCACCAGGACGGGTAGTCGACGACGAGGGCCACGTCCGCGCGGACCCTGCTGCCCCGTACCGGGGCCAGGGCGCTCAGCCGTCTGCCGAGTTCCACCGTGTCGCGGAAGACGTCGGTGTCGCGTCCGGCGTGCGGAACCATGGCGGAGTGGTACTTCTCGGCTCCGGCGGCGGACTGGCGCCACTGGAAGAACATCACGGTGTCGGCTCCCCGCGCCACATGGGTGAGGGAGTTGCGCAGCATCTCGCCGGGGCCCTTGGGCCGGTTGCGGGGCTGCCAGTTGACCGCCGAGGTGGAGTGCTCCATCAGCATCCACGGGTCGCCGCCGGCCACCCCGCGGCTGAGGTCGGCGGAGAACGCCAGCTCGATGTGGGCCCGCGGGTCGGCGGCGATCAGGTAGTGGTCGTTGGCGACGACGTCCATGTCGGCGGACCACGAGAAGTAGTCCATCCACTTGGTGGCCGACGACATCATGAAGTTCGTCGTCGTCGGCACCTCGGGGGTGATCTCGCGCAGTACGTCGCGCAGCTCGCGGTAGTGGGCGAGCAGTTCGTCGGAGGAGAAGCGGAAGAAGTCGAGCTGCTGGGTGGGGTTGACGAAGGTCGGCGACTGGAGCGGGGGCAGGATGTCGTCGAAGGTGTCGTAGCGCTGCGACCAGAAGGACGTGCCCCAGGCCGCGTTGAGCGCGTCGATCGTGCCATAGCGCTTGTCCAGCCAGGCGCGGAAGGCGTCGGCCGCGGCGTCGGAGTAGTCGTGGGGGACGTGACAGCCGAGTTCGTTGTCGACGTGCCACAGGGCGAGCGCGGGGTGCTGCCCGTACCGCTCGGCCATCAGGCGTGTCATGCGCAGCGCGTACCGGCGGAACACGGGGGACGACACGGCGTACGACTGGCGGGAGCCCTGGTGGAGGGCGGTGCCGTCGGGCCTGCGGGGCAGGATCTCGGGGTGCTTGCGGGTGAGCCACGGCGGCGGGGAGGCCGTGGCGGTGGCCAGGGCGACGCGTATGCCGGCGGCGTGCAGCCGGTCCAGTACGGTGTCGAGCCAGCCGAAGTCATGGGTGCCCTCACGCGGTTCGAGCATCGCCCAGGAGAAGATGCCGACGCTGAGGAGGTTGACGCCGGCCTCCTTCATCAGCTCGATGTCCTCGAGCTGGACGTCCTGGCTCCACTGCTCGGGGTTGTAGTCGCCTCCGTATCCGAGGCCGGGGACCTGGAGCGGCCAGGGGCGGTGCGTGGGCATGTGTTCCGTCCTTCCGGAGGGCTGTGCTTCCCGTGGGCCGGCTGTACGGCTACCGCACATGTGGCCGGCGCACATGTGGCTGCGGCACCCGCTCGTGGTGTCCGTCGGGGAAGTGGATCTCCATCGTCCCATCTTCCGCCGCGCCGGCCAGGGTTGCGGTGGGTAGCGTCCGGGAGCAGCCGTGCGTGGGAAGGGGAGGGGGGGGGGGGACCCCGGGGGGGGGGGGGGGCGGCCAAGTGTGGCGGGGGGCGGCCTGGGGCGGGTCGGGGGCGGGGGGGGGGTGGGTGGGGGGGGGGCCGCCCCCCGGGGTGCGGGGGCCCCCCCCCTCCATGAGTCCGGCCGGCCGGATCGCGGCTCAGGTGACCGGGGCCGTCCGGTCCTTGTCCGGCGTGGTGTCCGCGGCGGCGGACTCCTCGGCGAGGCGTTCCATGCCGCTGGTGGTCTTCAGCGGCTTCTCCTTCAGGAAGACGACGGCGACCAGGGCCAGCAGCGCGAACGGCGTGGCGATCAGGAACAGCTCGGCGGTGGCGACACCGTAGGCGTGCTCCACGATCTCCCGCATCGGGGCGGGCAGCGTGCTCATGTCCGGGACGCTGTGCCCGCCGCCCGAGCCGCCCTCGGCCCCTCCGGCGACGCCCGCCTTCTCCAGCCCCTTGGTCATCTCGTCGGCCACCCGGTTGGCGAGGATCGCACCGAGGACGCTGGTACCGATGGTGCCGCCCATGCTGCGGAAGAAGGACAGCACGGAGGTCGCGGCGCCCAGTTCGGCCGCGGGGACGTCGTTCTGCGCGGCGAGCACCAGGTTCTGCATCAGCATGCCGACGCCGACACCGAGGACGGCCATGTACAGGCTGAGCAGCCCGAAGTGCGTGTCGGCGTCGATCAGGGAGAGCAGCGCGAGGCCGACGGTCATGATGACCGCGCCCGCCACCAGGTAGCTCTTCCACTTGCCGGTCCGGCTGATCAACTGCCCGGCGACGGTGGACGACACCAGCAGACCCAGGATCATCGGCAGGCTCATCAGACCGGCGACGGTCGGCGACTTGCCCAGGGACACCTGGAAGTACTGCGAGAGGAAGACGGTCCCGCCGAACATGGCGACACCGACCAGGAGGCTGGCCACCGTGGTCAGGGTGACCGTGCGGTTCTTGAAGATGTCGAGCGGGATGACCGGCTCGTCGGTACGGGCCTCGACGAGGACCGCCAGGGTCAGCAGCAGCACGCCACCGATCACGAGCGCGGCGGTCTGCCACGACGCCCAGTCGAACTGGTTGCCGGCCAGCGAGACCCAGATGAGCAGCGCGCAGACACCGGCGACGATCAGGAAGGCGCCGAGCCAGTCGATCTTCACCTGGCGCTTGACGGTGGGCAGCTTCAGCGTGCGCTGCAACAGGAGGATGGCCAGCAGCGCGAACGGCACGCCGATGAAGAAGCACCAGCGCCAGCCCAGCCAGTCGGTGTCCACCAGCACACCGCCGATCAGCGGTCCGGCCACGGTGCCGACGGCGAAGACGGCACCGAAGATGCCGGAGTACTTGCCCAGTTCCCGGGGCGGGATGACGGCGGCCATGACGACCTGCGCGAGCGCGGTCAGACCGCCCGCGCCGATGCCCTGCACGACCCGGCTGAAGATCAGCAGCGTCGTGTCGTGGGAGAAGCCCGCCAGCAGCGAACCGACCACGAACATCAGCAGGGAGAGCTGGAGCAGCAGCTTCTTGTTGAACAGGTCGGACAGCTTGCCCCACAGGGGCACCGTCGCGGTCATGGCCAGCAGTTCGGCGGTGACGACCCAGGTGTAGGAGGACTGGCTGGCACCCAGGTCGGCGATGATCGTCGGCAGCGCGTTGGAGACGACGGTGCCCGCCAGGATGGCGACGAACATGCCGGCCATCAGGCCGGACATGGCCTGGAGTATCTGCCGTTGGGTCATGGAGGCGGGAGGCGCGTCGGCGGGCGCCGGGGGTGAGCTCACGGGATCTCTTTCGGACGATGGTCGAACGGTCACGCGCGCGGGACGGGCGCCGGCAGGTGCCGGCGTCCTCGTGGGCGCGGAACGGACAGCGGGGGCGGCGGCCGCGGCGGGAGGCCGGGCGGCCGACGGTGAGGACTTACGCGGGAGGTGCCGGGAGACCGGCGGCGAGGAGGGCGAACACCTCCTGGAAGACGTCTAGGAAGGCGGCTTCCTCCGGCCGGGCGGACCAGTGCTCCACACTGGTCCGCACCGCGGTCCCCGCCACCGCGGCCAGCAGCCGCGGGTAGAGGTCGAGCGCACCGCGCCGTTCCTCGTCGGTCGCGCAGGCGGGTGACGGGGCGGGCGGGGGCACGGATGCCGTCGGCCCGCCGGCGCGGATGCGCGCGGCGACGGCCTCGGCCAGTCCGGTCTCGTCCGCCATGTGCGCGCCGAGCGTGCGGACCAGCAGGTGCGGGGAGGCGTGCACCACCTGGGCGTGCAGCCGCCACAGCTCGTGCTGCTGCTCCGCCTCGGCGAGTTCCGCGGCCAGGGCCTCGCGCAGGGCCTGGAGCGGGGAGAGCTCGGCCGGCGCGTCGAGCACGGCCTGCCGCATCCGCGCGCCCGCGTCCGCGTCGATCACGACGAAGGCGTCGTCGCGGGTGTCGAAGTAGTTGAAGAAGGTCCGCACGGACACTCCGGCCGCCGCGCTGATCGCCTCGACGGTGACCTTCTCCGCCCCGTGCTCGGCGGCCAGCCGCACGGCGGCCTCGGCGAGAGCGGCGCGCGTCGCCCGCTTCTTCCGCTCCCGCAGTCCGCCCTGCGCGGCACCCTTCTCCGACATACCTTGCATGCTATGCAAAGATGCACGTCATGCAAAATTCCCTCCGTCCGGTCCCTGCCCGGCGGACGGCCGAGCGGGCGGCGCGGGCCGCGGGCGGACAGCGCGGGCGCTCGGGCGGCAGCGGGACCACGGTGCGTACGACGGCTTCGAGGCGGCACAGCCCGCGCTCCTGCCGGGGTGTCCAGGTCACGCCGGGACGGTCGTGGGCGGGCGAGGGGCACGCGGAGCAGTGACCGAACGCGGAGCAGCGGCGGGCCCGGCCGGCGCGGGTCGAGCGGTTCGTCCACCACGACCGTCCGTTCCGGTCCGTTCCGGCTCGACGGCGGCCGTCGCGTGGAGGTGCGGCCAGGACTCCTCCGGCGGCGGGGGCGTGTCGCGGTCGCCCGCTCGTGGTGGTCCTGCTCCCGGACGAGGCGTTCCTCGGCACCGGCGGCGTGAAGTCCGGCGCCGGTGCCCCGCGGGAGGGAGCACCGCCCCGATACTCGTCACGGCGACATGCCGCGAACCAGCCCGGAAGGACGGACGATGGCGAACTCACGGTCCGGGGAGACGGTCACCGAGCGGATCGTTCGTGTCCTCGAGACGTTCGACACCGACCGGACCGTGCAGACGGCGTCGGAGATCGGACGGCGCGCGAGACTGCCGTCGTCCACGGCGCACCGGATCGTGGCCGATCTCGTGGAGTGCGGACTGCTGGAACGGGACGAGGAGCAGCGGGTGCGTCTGGGCATGCGGCTGTGGGAACTGGCGCTGCGCGGCTCCCACGCCCTGCGCCTGCGGCAGGCGGCACTGCCGTTCATGGAGCGGGTGCAGGCCCGGGTCCGGGAGCACACCCAGCTCGCGGTGCTGGAGAACGGCGAGACCCTCTTCGTGGAGCGTCTGTCCCATCCGCACGCGGGCGCGAACATCACCCGGATCGCCGGGCGGCTGCCCCTGCACGCCTCGTCGTCGGGGCTGGTCCTGCTCGCCCACGGCCCGGAGGAACTGCGCGAGCGGGTCCTCGCCGGGCCGCTGGAGGCGGTGTCGCCGGAGACCGTGACCGACCCGGCGCTGCTGCGCCGGGTCCTGGCCGGCATCCGGCGTGACGGCGTGGTCGTGGCTCCGGGGACGGTCGAGGCCGTCTCCACGGGCGTCGCCGTGCCGGTGCGCGAGGGGCGCGGGCAGGTGATCGCCGCGCTGTCGGTCGTACTCCCCCGTGACACGCCGACCGGTCCCGTGGCCGAGGTGCTGCGCTCCGCCGCCGCGGGCATCTCGGCGGCGCTCGGCGCGCGTCGCCCGTAGCCACCGGCCGGACCGCGCGTCGAGGAGATCCGGTTCCCGTTCAATGGGAAAGCCCGTCGTCAGCAGGGGCGGACCGGCGCCAGACTCCCTGCCACCCCGTCGGCCGTCGAAGGAGACGACATGCCCGTACGCACCCAGGTCGCCGTCATCGGAGCAGGCCCCGCCGGTCTGCTGCTGTCCCATCTGCTCGGCCGCCACGGCATCGAGTCGGTCGTCATCGACTCCCGCAGCCGCGAGGAGATCGAGACCACCATCCGGGCCGGCATCCTGGAGCAGGGCACCGTCGAGGTCCTCAGCGAGACGGGGGCCTCGGACCGGGTTCTCACGGCCGGGCAGAAGCACGAGGGCATAGAGCTGCGCTTCGACGGCGAGGGCCACCGGATCGACTTCGCCGCGACCGTCGGCCGGGCGGTGTGGCTCTACCCGCAGCACGAGGTGCTGAAGGACCTGGTCGCCGCGCGCCTCACCGCCGGCCAGGACCTCCGTTTCGGAGTGACCGCCGAGCGCGTGGAGGACGCGGAGACAAACCGGCCGCGCGTCGTGGCCAAGGACGCCGGGGGCGACACCGTCGAGATCGAGGCCGATGTCGTCATCGGCGCGGACGGCTCCCGCAGTGTGGCCCGCGAGGCCGTCACGGGCACGTACGGCGGCTACTTCCGGGAGTACCCGTTCGCCTGGTTCGGCATCCTGTGCGAGGCGCCGCCCAGCGCCGAGGAGCTGATCTACAGCAACTCGCCGAACGGCTTCGCACTGATCAGTCAGCGCAGCCCCGGTGTGCAGCGCATGTACTTCCAGTGCGACCCGGCGACCGACACCGGGGCGTACACCGAGGAGCAGCTGTGGGAGATCCTGCGGTCACGCGTCCCCGGCACCACCCTCAACGAGGGCCCGATCTTCCAGCGGGACGTGCTCCGTTTCCGCAGCTTCGTCGCGCACGAGATGCGCCGGGGCCGGGTGGTGCTCGTCGGCGACGCGGCCCACACCGTGCCGCCCACCGGCGCCAAGGGCATGAACCTCGCCGTCGCCGACGTCGTCGTCCTCACCGAGGCGCTGCGCGCGCTGCTGCTCGACGGGGACGAGTCCCCGTTCGACGCCTTCCCCGACACCGCCCGGAAGCGCATCTGGAAGGCACAGCACTTCTCCTGGTGGATGACGAACATGCTGCACCCGCAGCCCGGGGCGAGCGACTTCGACCGCATGCGCCAGATCGGCGAGCTGCGCTCGGTCGTCGAGTCGGACGCCGGCCGCGCGTACCTCGCCGAGGGCTACACCGGCTGGCCGCTCGGGTGACCACCGGGGCGGCCGGGGCGTCGGGGCCGCCGAACCGGCCCGGACGCCGTCGCCGAACGGCACAGGGGCGGTCGACGCGCTGATCGCCGTACGGGCCCGGACGCCTGATCCGCCGGCCGCGCCCGTGCGTTCGTCAGGTGTCAGGCGAGCGCCTCGCCCATGGACTCCTCCCGCCAGCGGCGCAGGAGTTCGTGGAAGGCGTGGGCGCCGTGCGGATAGGCCGTCGGTCCGTTGGGGCGGCCGCGCCCTTCGCGGTTGTAGTAGCCGGGGGTGCACTCGGCGTGGAACCACTCGTGGTCGGGGGCGCCTTCGGCCAGGGTGGCGATCCAGGCGTCCTCCGCCTCGCGGGACGGTTCGACGAGGGCGCCCTCGGCCTCGGCCGCCGCCACGAGGGCGGCGGCGTGGACGGCCTGTTCGTCCAGGACGTGCGTGAAGTTGACGCTGCTGGCGTTCTGCAGGGAACCCATCTGGATCAGGTTCGGGAAGCCGTTGGCGGTGAAGCCGTGCAGGGTGCGGATGCCGTGGCGGGCCCACGCGTCGAGCAGCTGGGTTCCGCCCCGGCCGTGGACGGGCAGCTTGCCGGAGTGGACGCCGGAGACGCCGACGGCGAACCCGGTGGCGAAGATCAGGCAGTCGAGTGCGTACGCGGTGCCGCCCACCACGACCCCGTCCTCGGTGACGCGTTCGATGCCGTGGGTGTCCGCGGTGTCGACCAGGGTGACGTTGCTCCGGTCGAAGGCCGCGTAGTACGTGTCGGAGAAGGTGGGGCGCTTGCAGGCGTACCGGTACCAGGGCTTGAGCGTCTCCGCCGTCGACGGATCGGTGACCGCCTGTGCGACGCGGGCCCGCACCTCGTTCATCTTCGTCGCGTCGGCGATCTCGTAGGCGGCCTCGAAGGCCTCCCGGTCGTCCGGGCGCCGGAAGCTCGGCAGCAGTTTCTCCAGCAGGCCCGCCGAGGCCGTCCAGCCGTCCGCCACGAGATCCTCGTCGGACGTCTCGCCCGAGACGATGCGCAGGAAGTTCTCCCGGCGTGCGCGGGCCCAGCCCGCGCGGTCCGCGCCGACGTCCCCGGCCGTGGTGCGGCGGTTGGCGCGCACGTCCACCGTGGAGGGGGTGCGCTGGAAGACATGGACGTGCCGGGCGTCCTCGGCCAGCACCGGAATGACCTGCACGCCGGTGGCACCGGTGCCCACGACGCCCACCCGCTTGTCCGCGAGTCCGGTCAGACCGCCCTGCGGGGTGCCGCCGGTGTAGGCGTAGTCCCAGCGGGACGTGTGGAAGGTGTGCCCCTTGAAGTCCTGGACGCCGGGTATCCCGGGCAGTTTCGGCTCGGTCATGGTGCCGGTGGCGGTGACGACGTACGTCGCCCGGAACCTGTCGCCGCGGTCGGTGGCCACGATCCAGGTACGGGAGCTCTCCTCCCAGGTCAGCGCGGTGACGGTGGTGGAGAACAGGGCGTCCGCGTAGAGGTCGTACTGCCGCGCGATCCGCATCGCGTGCTGCCGGATCTCCTCGCCCGGGGAGTACTTCCACTCCGGTACGTATCCGGTCTCGTCCAGCATCGGCAGGTACACGTGGGACTCGATGTCGCAGTGGACGCCCGGGTACCGGTTCCAGTACCAGGTGCCGCCGAAGTCACCGCCCTTGTCGAGGATCCGGACCCGTGCCACGCCCTGCTGACGCAGCCGCGCCCCGGCGAGGATGCCGCCGAAACCACCACCGACGACGGCGACGTCGACGGTGTCGCGCAGCGGCTCGCGCTCCGTCGCCTCTCCCACGTACGGGTCTGCGGCGTAGAAGCCGAACTCGGCGTCGGCGCCGAGGTACTGGCGGAGGCCGTCGGGCCGTACGCGCCGCTCGCGCTCGCGACGGTAGCGCCGTCGCAGCGCGGCGAGCTCGTCGGGGGCCGGCGTGTGAGGGGACGTCATGTGGGGGGACCTCGCTTCTCTCCGTCTGCTGCCGGGGCCGGACGACCGCGCGAACTGCCTTGGGAACGAACGGCCTTGGCGCACCGTAGCAACAACCGGACAGCGATGTCCGGTTAGGGTTCGGGGGCACGACGACCTTCGGACAGGAAGAAGTGACCCCATGCGACGACTTCGGAACCGATCCCTTGCCGTGCTGGCCGCGCTCGGCGCGCTGGCCCTGACCGGATGCGGCAGCGACCGGTACACCCCCGGCGGCACCGCCGCGCACCGGACCGTCATCGCCCACCAGCTCATGCGGCTGACCGCGGTCCACGAGGAGACCGGGATGACCCTGCTGGAGGGTCCGGTGTTCGGCGAGGACGGCGGGCTGACTGTCGTCGACGTCACCGCGCCCGCCGGAGAGCCGAAGGTGCTGCGCGTCGATGTCCGGAAGAAGACGGTGCGGAAGGTCTTCACGGACGACCGGGGGGCGTACACCTCGGCCCAGTTCAGCCCGTACGACGGACGGCTCTACCTGTCCGACTTCGCCCACGGCGAGATCGTCTCCCTGGCCCCCGACGGAAGCGACCGGCGCACCTTCTTCACCGGCGAGGTCGACGGCGCCCGGATGCGGCCCGACGACATCGCCTTCGACCGGGACGGCAACCTGTACGTCAGCGACTCCCTCGGTCTGTCCGAGGGCGAGAAGCGCGGACGTGTGGTGCGCGTCGGCCGGGACGGCGAGGACGTCACCGTCCTGGCCGACGGTCTCGCCGCGACGAACGGCATCTCGTTCGACGTGGACTACCGCGGGCTGTGGATCAGTGAGCTGACGGAGAACCGGATCTCCTACCTCCCCGTCGTCCAGCGGGCCGGGACGACCGGCCGGCACACGGCCGTCCGCGTCGACGGCGGCATCGCGCAGACCGACTCCATCGCCGTGGACGCGGACGGCAACCTGTACCAGGCGCTGCACGGCCGGCCCGCGATGGCCGTCTACGACCGGTACGGCGAACGCCTCGCGACGGTGGAGGTGCCGGCCCGCGCCGGGGGACTCGAGTCGGCGACCAACGTGGCGATCACGCCCGGCGGGACCAGGGCGTACATGACCGTCAGCGGACCCGCCGGCGGGTACCTGTACACCTTCGACGCGCTCGCGGAGGGCATCCGGCAGTCCAACGGCGGCTGAGCGCTCAGCCCCCGAAGGGCCGCACCGGTCCCACCGGGACGCCGAGCAGCCGCCAGGCCGCCAGCGCCCGGTGTTCACGCGTCTCGGGCGTGGGGCCGGTGACGGCTCCGGAGACCATGGCGACGGCCAGCATCAGGTCGTCCGTCAGGCGGTGGCCGTCCGGCAGGCACCCGCGCAGGGCGCGCTCGACCCGTTCGGACAGGTCCTGGGCGTACGCGTGGGCGGACAGGCGACCGCTCGCGCCGTCGGCGTGGAGGAGGCCGATGAAGGCCGCCGACTGCGCCAGATGCCAGGTCAGCACGCCCAGCACCCCGTCCGGGGTCGCGTCCTGCGCGGCGGCGGCCTGCTCGATCTGGCGTACGTTCTCCTCCAGGACCGCCGCCGCGACGGCGTCCCGGTCGGGGAAGTGCCGGTACAGCACGCCCTGCCCGACGCCGGCCCGGCGCGCGATCGCGGACAGCGGGGCGTCCAGACCGTGCGCCGCGTAGATCTCCCGGGCGGCGGTGACCAGGGCGGCCCGGTTGCCGGCGGCGGCCCTCGGCCCCCGGTTCGCGGGCCTCCGCCCGTCCGACGTGGCGTGCTCGGTCATCCGGACAGCGTAACGGGGAGCCGCCGCCCTACCCGATCCCCTCCGCGGCGACGGCCAGCGCCCGGCGCAGGGTCGCCTCCAGCTCGGCCTCGGCCGCCCCGCGTTCGCCCCGTGCGTGCTCGCCGCGCCAGGCGTGGTGCTCGACGGCCGCGCGCAGGGCCGCGTTGAACATCGCCGCACGGATCGTCACGCCCAGGTCGTCGGCCGGCAGTCCGGCCCGCTCGGCCAGGGCGCGGGCGAACGCCGGCTCGGCCTCGTCGTAGGTCCGGAGCCAGACGGCGCGCAGTCCGGGTTCGGTCCGGGTGAGCCGGACCAGGGCACCGACGGTGCCCCGGTCGGGCCCGCCCGCGATGCCGGCCCCCGCCGCGAGCCACCGGTCCACGGCCTCGTCGAGGGGCTGCCCGGACGGCCACTCCCGCAGGAAGGCGGTGAGGGCGGCGACGCCTTCCGAGAACAGCGGTGTCACACAGCTCTCCTTGCTCGGGAAGTAGCGCCACACGGTGCGCGCCGACAGACCGACGGCCCGGCCGATCTGCTCGCCGGTCGTGGACGCGACGCCCCGGGTGACGAACAGTTCCACGGCCGCGCGGGCGATCTCCCGGCGGATCTCGGTCCTGCGCGCCTCGGTCAGGGGCGGTCGTCCGGTGCGGCCACGGGGTGCGGTCATCGGTTCCTCCGGCTCCGGTGAGCGGGTGATCGAGCTCTCGGAGGATCTTCCCCCACGACTTCATGTCACTCAGAGACATGAAGTCGTACGGTGGTGCCGTCCGGGGCGGTCGGAGCCCCGCGCGAGGAACAGGAGAGCTTCATGGCCGGTACATTCGACGGACGCGGCGTCATCGTCACCGGGGCCGGGTCGGGGATAGGCCGGGCCACCGCCCTGGCCTTCGCCGCCGAGGGCGCCCGGGTCCTGGTCGCGGACCTCGACGCGGCGGGCGCCGCGTCGACGGTCGAGGCGATCGAGAAGGACGGCGGCACGGCGGTCGCCGTCACCGGCGACCTGGGCGACCAGGCCGTCGTGGACCGGGTGGCGCAGACCGCCGTCGAACACTTCGGCGGCGTGGACGTCCTGGTGAACAACGCCGGGATCATGGACGGGATGACGGCTCTGGCGGACGTGACCGACACGGAGTGGGAGCGTGTCCTGCGGGTCAATCTGACCGCGCCCTTCCTGCTCACCCGCGCCGTGCTGCCGCACATGCTGGCGGCCGGCAAGGGCGCCGTCGTCAACACCGCCTCCGAGGCGGGCCTGCGCGGCAGCGCGGCGGGTGCCGCCTACACCGCCTCGAAGCACGGCGTCGTGGGGCTGACCAGGAACCTCGCGGTGATGTACCGCAAGCAGGGCATCCGCGCGAACGCCATCGCGCCGGGCGGCACCGCCACCAACATCGGTGTGAACGCCGACCCCGCCGCCCACGGCCCCGCGGCGCTCGGCCCCCACTTCGTCAACCTCGGCCGCCTGGCCCGGCCCGAGGAGCAGGCCGCGGCCATCCTGTTCCTCGCCTCGGACGCGGCGAGCAACATCAACGGGGCGATCCTGCCGGTGGACGACGGCTGGTCGGCGGTGTGACCCCCGCGCCGGCCCACGCCCTCCCTGCCTAGGCCTCCCCGGCCGCCGTGCGGAGGGCGTCCAGGACCGGGCGGATCAGCGGATGCTCCTCGGCGCCGCGGCGTACGGCGGCGAAGACGCGGCGGGTCGGGGCCACCCCGTCGACCGGGCGGACGACCACGCCCGTGAGGTCCGTGCCGCGCAGCGCCGAGCGGGGCACCAGGGCGACGCCGACGTCCGCCGAGGCGAGGGCGACCACCGCGCGGAAGTCGTCCGAGGAGTGCTCCAGGCGGGGCTGGAAGCCGGCGCTCTCACAGGCCAGCACGACCACGTCGTGGCAGGGGTTGCCGGGGTACGGGCCGATCCACGGGTCCTTGGCCAGCTCGGCCAGCGGCACCTCGGCGGTGTCGGCCAGGCGGTGGGTGACGGGGACGACCGCGTCGAAGGGTTCGGCGTACAGCGGTACGTGGGCCAGTCGCGGGTCGTCGGCGGGCGGCGCCCCCCGGTACTCGACCGCCACGGCGACGTCGACCTGCCGGTCCAGGACCATCGGCAGGCTGGCGTCGCCCTCGGCGTCCTGGACCCGGATGCGGATGCCGGGCGCCGACCCGGCGAGACGGGCCACGGCGGGCGCGACGACCTGGGCGATCCCGGTGGCGAACGCGGCGACCGTGACCGTGCCGGCCTCCCCCGATCCGTAGGCGGCCAGTTCGGCCTCGGCCCGCTCCAGCTGGGCGAGGACGGCGTTGGTGTGGCCGAGCAGGATCTCTCCGGCCGGGGTCAGCCGTACGCCCTTGGCGCCGCGCTCGACGAGACGGTGGCCGGTCTCCTGCTCCAGGGCGGCGAGCTGCTGGGAGACGGCCGAGGGGGTTAGATGGAGCGCGGCGGCTGCCGCCGTGACCGTGCGGTGGTCGGCCACCGCACGGAGGATGTGGAGCCGCCGTGCCTCGATCATGGATGCGATTGTCTCAAATCGCTCGGTGTGTTCCGCTCAGGCGTCGAGCTCCGCCCGCGCCGCCACGAAGGCGTCCACCGCGCGGTTCACGTCGTCCGTGGAGTGGGCGGCGGACAACTGGACGCGGATGCGGGCCTGGCCCTGCGGCACCACGGGGTAGGAGAAGCCGATCACGTACACCCCGCGCTCCAGCAACAGCTCCGCCATGCGGCCCGCCTTCGACGCGTCGCCGATCATCACCGGGGCGATGGCGTGGTCGCCGGGGAGGACGTCGAAGCCCTCCTCGGTCATCCGGCGGCGGAACAGGGCGGTGTTCTCGGCCAGCCGGACGCGCAGGTCGTCGGCCGACTCCAGCAGGTCGAGGACCTTCAGGGAGGCGGCGGCGATCACCGGGGCGAGGGTGTTGGAGAACAGGTACGGGCGGGAGCGCTGGCGCAGCAGGGCGACGATCTCCGCGCGGGCGGCGACATAACCGCCGGACGCGCCGCCGAGCGCCTTGCCGAGGGTGCCGGTGATGATGTCGACCCGGTCCATGACGCCGTGCAGTTCGGGCGTGCCGCGCCCGCCGGGGCCGACGAAGCCGACGGCGTGCGAGTCGTCGACCATGACCATGGCGCCGTGCCGGTCGGCGAGGTCGCAGATCTCGTCCAGCGGGGCCACGTAGCCGTCCATGGAGAAGACGCCGTCGGTGACGATCAGCGTGCGGCGGGCGCCGCCCTCGGCGGCCTCCTTCAGCCGGCACTCCAGGTCGGCCATGTCACGGTTGGCGTAGCGGAAGCGGCGGGCCTTGGACAGGCGGATGCCGTCGATGATCGACGCGTGGTTCAGCGCGTCGGAGATCACCGCGTCCTCGGGGCCGAGCAGCGTCTCGAAGACGCCGCCGTTGGCGTCGAAGCAGGACGAGTAGAGGATCGTGTCCTCCTGGCCGAGGAACACCGACAGCCGCGCCTCCAGCTCCTTGTGCACCTCCTGGGTGCCGCAGATGAAGCGCACGGACGCCATGCCGTAGCCCCAGCGGTCCAGGGCCTCGTGGGCGGCGGCGACCACCTCGGGGTGGTCGGCGAGGCCCAGGTAGTTGTTGGCGCAGAAGTTGAGCACCTCACCGGGGCGGCCGCCGGCGGTGACGTTCACGGTGGCGGACTGCGGGGTGCCGATGACGCGCTCGGGCTTGTGCAGTCCGGCGGCGCGGATCTCGTCGAGGGTGGCGCGCAGGTCGTCGCGCACGGAGTCGAACATCTTGGAAGCTCCTGGAGAGGTGGATGACTTACGCGGTCCAGTCGAGGATGACCTTGCCGCCCTTGCCGCCGGCCGCGTCCTCGAAGGCGGCCTCGAAGTCGCGGTAGGAGTAGCGGCCGGTGATCACGGGGGCGAGGTCCAGGCCGCCCTCCAGCAGCACCGACATGGCGTACCAGGTCTCGAACATCTCACGGCCGTAGATGCCCTTGATGGTGATCATCGAGGTGACGATCCGGGCCCAGTCGACGGGGAACTCCTCGGCCGGCAGGCCGAGCATGGCGATCCGGCCGCCGTGTGTCATGTTGGCGATCATGTCGCGCACGGCCTCGGGGCGGCCGGACATCTCCAGGCCGATGTCGAAGCCCTCGCGCAGGCCGAGGGTGTGCTGCCCGTCGGCGATGGTGGACTCGGCGACGTTGAGCGCCAGGGTCGCGCCGATCTTGCGGGCGAGCTCCAGGCGCTCCTCGCTGACGTCGGTGATCACGACGTTGCGCGCGCCCGCGTGCCGGGCGACGGCGGCGGCCATCAGACCGATCGGGCCGGCGCCGGTGATCAGGACGTCCTCGCCGACGAGCGGGAAGGACAGCGCGGTGTGCACGGCGTTGCCGAACGGGTCGAAGATCGCGGCGACGTCGAGGTCGACGGGCACCCGGTGCACCCAGACGTTGGTGGCGGGGAGCACGACGTACTCGGCGAAGGCGCCGTCGCGTCCGACGCCGAGGCCGACCGTGGCCCGGCACAGGTGGCGGCGTCCGGCCAGGCAGTTGCGGCACTTTCCGCACACCAGGTGGCCCTCGCCGCTGACCCGGTCACCGGTCTTGATGTCGGTGACGTCCCCGCCGGTCTCCACGACCTCGCCGGCGAACTCGTGCCCGAGGACCAGCGGGGTGCTGATCGTCTGCCGGGCCCAGCCGTCCCAGGACCGGATGTGCAGGTCGGTGCCGCAGATACCGGTGCGCAGCACCTTGATCAGCACGTCGCCGGGTCCGACGGCGGGCTCCGGGACGTCCGTGAGCCACAGGCCGGGCTCCGCCTTCTCCTTGACCAGCGCCTTCAACGCTACGGCTCCTGAGGGTGAGTCCCGGCCCGCGGGCACGCCGAAGCGGCCCCGGTCCGGGAAGAGGGGTGGAATCGCACTGCAATCTGCCGTACGACACCCTCACCGGTCCATCGAGGATTTCTTAAGCGCGGCCACAGCTTTCCTTCACACCGTCACCCGTCCGGCCCCCGTGCCGCGAGGAGTCACAGCGGCAGCCCGTCGTCCTCCCGGCGCTCCAGCCGTACGACGAGGTCCGCGGCCTGTGCCTTGATGGCGGCGAGCCCCGGCTGTCCCCAGGCGCGGGGCTGGATGTCGGTGACCGACACGGTGCCGAGCACCATGCCGGTGCCGTCGATGAGCGGCGCGCCCAGGTAGGAGCGGATGCCGAACTCGTCCACCACCGGGTTGCCCGCGAACCGCGGGTAGTCGTTCACGTCCTCCAGGACCAGCGCCTTGCGCCGGGCCACCACATGGGGGCAGAAACCGTGGTCGCGGGGGAGCACCCGGCCCGGCAGGGCGCCGGTGCCGTCGCCGCGCACGACCGGTGCGACGGGCGGGGTGTGCAGGCCCGCGAAGAACTGCCCGTTCTCACCGGGCAGGTTGACCATGGCGTACGGCGCGCCGGTGAGCTCGGCGAGGCCGTACGCGAAGGCGTCGAGCGCGGGCTCGGGGCGCTCCCCCAGTCCCAGCCGGCGCAGTCTGCGGGCACGCTCGGGCGCCTGGCCGTCCTCGGGGGTGAGCAGCAGACGACCTGCCGGGCGGGGCGGGTCGTAGCTCATGGGCGGGCTCCCAGGTCATGGGGGAAGGTCATACAGGGGCTCCGAGGGTGTGCGGGGATCACATGTGGGCGCCATACCCCGTCGTGGCGGCCGGGGTGTGGGCGATGAGGTGGCGGACCAGGGTCAGCAGGGTCTGGACGCCGGAGCTGGAGATCCGGGCGTCGCAGCAGACGACGGGGATCTCCGCGGGGAGGTCGAGGGCGGCACGCACCTCCCCGGGGTCGTAGCGGAAGGCGCCGTCGAACTCGTTGACGGCGACGACGAATCCGAGACCGCGCTGTTCGAAGAAGTCGACCGCCGCGAAGCACTCCGCCAGGCGCCGGGTGTCGGCGAGGACGACCGCGCCGAGCGCGCCCTCGCAGAGCTCGTCCCACATGAACCAGAACCGTTCCTGGCCGGGGGTCCCGAACAGGTACAGCACGTGTTCCTCGTCGAGGGTGATGCGGCCGAAGTCCATGGCCACGGTCGTCTCGACCTTGTTCTCGACGCCGTCGAGGTTGTCGGTGGCGGCGCTGACCGTGGTGAGGAGTTCCTCCGTGCTGAGTGGCGCGATCTCGCTGACCGCGCCGACGAAGGTCGTCTTGCCCACGCCGAACCCGCCCGCCACCAGGATCTTGAGCGCGGTGGGGAACGGGTCGTCGTCGTGGTCCGCGCCGTCGACGTGGTCAGAGCTGTCGTCGTAGTCCATCGAGCACTGCCTCCAGAAGGGCCCGGTCCGTCGGGTTGTGGTGGAACGCGGGGGGCTTGTCGGTGAGCGCCCCGCAGTCGACGAGGTCCGCCAGCAGCACCTTGGTGACGGCCACCGGCAGCCTGAGATGGGCGGCGACCTCGGCGACCGGGACGGGAGCGCGGCACAGGTCGAGGGCCTGCGCGTGCTCGGGGCCGAGATAGCCGAAGGGGGTGGCGCCGGTGGCTCTGACCTGCGACATGAGGTCGAGGGCGACGGTGGGACGGGTGCGGCCGTTGCTGACCGTGAAGGGGCGTACCAGCCGTCCGGCCGCGTCGTCGAGCCAGGGCCCGTCACCGGCCGCCGTCACGCTCAAGGCCTCATCGCCGGCGGTTCGACGCCCTGCTGGCGGGGAGCGGTCATCAGATACGGCCGTACGGACTTGACCAGCATCGCCATCTCGTAGCCGAGCACCGCCGCGTCGGCCTCGCGGCCGGCCATGACGGCGAGGCAGGTGCCGGAGCCGGCGGTGGTGACGAACAGCAGGGTCGAGTCGAGCTCGACGACGACCTGGCGGACGTCTCCGCCGTCACCGAAGCGGATGCCGGCGCTGCGGCCGAGGGAGTACAGGCCGGAGGCCAGGGCGGCCATGTGGTCGGCGGCGTCCGGGTCGAGACCGTGCACGGACTTCACCAGTCCGTCGCAGGACAGCAGGACGGCGCTGCTGGTGTGCGGTACGCGTTGCACGAGGCCGCTCATCAGCCAGTCGAGGTCGGATACCTGGGCGGTCGGCGCATCGCTCGCCATGGTGGATCGACTCCTTGGGGTACGAAGGTCTGCGGGAGCGCTGGGGGTGGTGCCGGTCATCCGGCGGGCGTGCTCCCGCCGTGTCGGGCGGGGTGGTCGGTGGGGGGTGCGGGTACGGCGGGCCGCGGTGCGGCGGGGGACTCCTGCTGGGACTCCGCGAGGCTGACGCCGCGTTGGAAGGCGGCCATCAGGTCGGGGTCGTGTCCGGCGGCGTACTCGGTGTCCTGGCGGGGTGCGGGGCCGTCGCGGAGCTGCGGGACGATGTGCTCCTGGGCGCGGCGGCGGGGCAGCCGGGGTCTGCCCATGGTGCCGCGCACCGTGCCGCCGCGCGGGGTGAGGGGCGGGGTCCCGTGGTCCGTGAGGGCGTCGTCCCGGTCGGCGTGGTGGACACCGGGTACGGCCTCGGCGTGGTCGGGGCGCACCTCACGGGCGCCGCGCAGGGGCAACGGCGGGGCGGGTGCGTCGCCGGCGGGCGACGGGGGCCGGGCGGGGGGCCAGGGCGGTGGAACGGCGGGCGTGAGGGGTGCCGCGGGTGCCTGCGCCTGCCCTCCGCCCGGCGTCGGAACGTCCGTGGGAGCCGGTACGACGGACATGTGGCGGACCGTCGGGGCGGCGCCGGTGCCGCGGTCGTGCGGCTGCGGTGCCGCGCCCTGTCCGCCGCCGGCGGTCCCCGGCTCCGTGCCGAGCAGTGCCTGCGGCACCACGAGCACGGCCTGGACCCCGCCGTAGATGTTGCTCCGGAGCCGTACGTGGATGCCGTGCCGCCTGGCGAGCTGGGAGACCACGAACAGGCCGATCCGGCCGTCGGCCAGCAGGCTGGCGACATGCACCTGGTCGGGGTCGGTGAGCAGCGCGTTCATCCGGTCCTGCTCGCCGACGGGCATGCCGAGTCCGCGGTCCTCGACCTCGACGGCGAGCCCGGAGGTGACGAGCTCGGCCCGCAGCAGCACCTGGGTGTGCGGGGCGGAGAACACCGTGGCGTTCTCGACGAGTTCGGCGAGCAGGTGGATGACGTCGGCGACGGCGTGCCCGCGCAGGGTGCCGTCGATCGGCGGCACGAGCTTGACCCGTGAGTACTGTTCGACCTCGGCGATCGCCGAGCGCAGCACCTCGGTCATGGAGACCGGGTTGCTCCACTGCCGCCGGGAGACGGCCCCGCCGAGCACGGCGAGGTTCTCGGCGTGGCGGCGGATGCGGGTGGCGAGGTGGTCGACGTGGAAGAGCCCCTTGAGCAGGTCGGGGTCCTCCATCTCGTTCTCCAGCTCGTCGAGGATGGAGATCTCGCGGTGCACCAGGGACTGCAGGCGCCGGGCGAGGTTGACGAACACCTCGAGCTTCTGTTCGCTGCCGGTCTGGCTGGAGAGCCGGTACGCCTGCACGACGGCGTGGACGGCCCCGTCGTGCGTGCGGGCGAGGTCGGTGGCGAGCAGGTCGAAGTCGGCGTCGCCGTCGAGGGCACCGGCCTGTTCGCCCCGCTGCCCGCGCGGGGCGTCGCCGCGGCGCAGTGTCTCGACGAGGGTGCCCAGGTCGGCCTCGCGCCGGGCGGTGCTCCGGCGCAGCGTGCCGATGCGGTCGCGCACGGACCGGGCGGCGCGGTCGGCGGCCACGGCGGCGATGACGATGCCGGCGAACGTCACCGAGGTGGCGCCGCCGAGGACGGCCCACAGGGTGAGGCTCGGCCGGACCCCGGTGGAGCGGACGGTGAAGAGCACGGCCGCGCAGGCGCTGAGGGCCACCGCCACGGGCGGGAGCACGGCGAGACGCAGCAGTTGGGACCGTATCGGCGCCTCGGGCGGCACGGGAGCGGTCCGTGCGGGCGGCCGGCCGTGCCGTCCGCCCTCACGGCGGTCCGCGCGGGCGGCCGGGCCTGTCCGGCGGGCCCGGACGCCCGCGGGATTCGCGTCGGTGCGGTCCGACTCGCGGACCACGACCGTGGTGCCGACGGCGCCCCGCGCTCCGGCCGGGCCCGGGGAACCGGCCGGGCCCGGGCGTCGGGGCCCCTCGCCCCGTCCGCTCCCTCGTCCGCCTTGTGGCTGCACGTACCGGTCCCCGCTCCCTGATCCGACTGTTGGACGCGGCCCCTCGACGCAGAAGCGCCCTACGGCATGAGGTGCCGCGGTGCCGCCCGACCGACACTCACCGTAGTCGCCACCGCATCATGTGCGGTGGGCAGTTGACAAACTCATGCGGACAGCATCGCGCTCTGGTATGAGGCTTCGTACGACAGACCGATAACCCTCTCGAGCGAGGGATCAGGAGTGGACAAGGAGCGATCGAGGCTGGTCACAAGCGGTCGCCGCGAATCCGCGAAGGGAGAAGGACTCCCGGCCGCCCGAGCCCTGTCCGTGCGCCCGTCGGCCGTCCGGGGCCGGCGGGGCGGACACTTTCGACCGCCGTCACCACACCCCACCCCTCCGGCCAGAACATCACTCACCGTCACCGTTCGGTCGGGACGGGAAGGGTGCGTCACGCCGTACGGTGTTCAGGTAGTGGTCGCCGATGGCCCGCATGGTGGGACCGGTGGGGCCGCGGTCCACCAGCGCCAGGACGTTGCGCCAGAACCGGTCGGCGCCGTCCGCGTCGGTGAGGGCCGGCACGCGCTCGCCGGTGAGGAGGGCGGCCCTGGCGGTGACCGTGCCGGCCATCGCCACCTGGGCGGCCGTGTCGGCGCGCCGCTCGTGGTCGAGCCCTCGCCCCGCCACGAGGGCGTCCGCCATGGCCGCGGTCGCGCGGTCGGTCACCGCCGAGGCGGTGTGGAGGGCGAGGGCGAGTTCTCCGTAGGCCAGCAGGAGATCGGCCTCGTCGTGCGGCGGCCGGGCGTGGCGCGCGGAACGGCTGAGGTCCCTGGCCTCCGCCAGGGCTCCCTCGGCCACGCCCAGCGCGACCTGGGTCAGCATGAGACCGAGGGCGAGCGGGGCGAGCGTGGTGTGGGGCGGGGCCATGTCCTCGTCACGGCCGGCGGGGCCCAGCACGTCGGCGGCGGCGACCGGTACGCCGTCGAAGTGGACGGTGCCCGCACCGGTGAGCCGTTGGCCGAACCGGTCGTGCGACAGTTCGCGGCCGACTCGCGGATGCCGCGCGTCCACGACCACGACGACCGGCTCGTGCGTGACGGAGCAGACGGCGTCCAGGACCAGCCGGTCGGCCTCGTCGACCGCGGCGGGCAGGGCGCGGTGCCCGTCGAGGACGAGGTGGCCGCCGTCGGCGGTGGGGGTGAGCGTGGGGCCCGGCAGCTCACCCCGGGGAAGCGGTTCGGGTGCGGCGGTCTCGCCCGCCCAGAGCCACTGCTCCCGTGCCGCGCGCGCCTCCAGCTCGGCGGCGTGCTCCGGGGTGGCGAAGAAGCGGGCGCTCCAGGACAACACGTAGTGACGGCCGAGCAGTTCACCGACCGAGCCGTCGGCGGCGGCGATACGGCGGACGACGGCGGAGGCGTCGCGCCAGCCCATCCCCCGTCCGTCCGGCGCGGGAGGGGCGAGCACGGCCGGCAGCCCGGATTCCCGCAGCCGCTCGACCTCGTCGAAGGGTGGTTTACCGGCCCGCTCGCGGTCGATCGCGTCCATGGCGAGATCGTCGGCGACCTCATCGGCGACGCGGTGCCAGAAGTCCCCGGCCTCGGTGGTCACCTCCGGCTCACCCACGATTCCCCATTTCCCTATTGGATTGATAGGGAATCATCCTGTGGGAGTGGCGGGTACCGGGCAAGGGCGCATCCGCCAAACGGACATGACCGTCCCACGGAACGGGACGACTACGGGTTCGTCCAGGCCGCCGGGGCGTCTGCCAGCCGCACGACTTCTTCGGGCAGCCGGCCCGAGACGACGTCCGCGAGGGACACGCCCTCCAGGATCTGCCGTACGTTGGCGCGCAGGGCGATCCACAGCGGGAGCAGGGCGGTGGCCGGGCCGGTGTACGACAGGTCGGGCGGGCGCACCCCCTGCACCGACACCAGCGGGCCGTCGACGGCCCGGATGACGTCCGCGATGCTGATGCCGTCCGCCGGCGCGGCCAGCCGGTAACCGCCGTTGGCACCGCGCCGGCTCAGCACCAGACCGTCCCGGCGCATGTCGTTGAGGATGCCCTCCAGGAACTTGTGCGGGATCCCCTGGGCGTCGGCGATCGCCTCCGCGGTGAGCGGACAGCCCTCCGGGGCCGCAGCGAGTTGCAGCGCGGCACGCACCGCATAGTCCGCCCTGGCCGAGATCCGCATACCCGCATTATCCAGCAAGGCCGCACGGTGCCCGGCCGGCCGGCGCGGACGGCTCCTTTCCCGCCTCTTGCGCGGGTACGGGTCCCCCTGACGCCGCACACCGTCACGGCACGTCGCGGACCGCGGGCAGTTCGACCGCCGCCCCGGACGGTTCCAGCAGTGGTGCGGCGGCGGAACGCCGGGGGGCCGCCCGGTAGGCGGCGAGATCCCCACTGGCGGGAAAGGTCATGAGACGGGCCTCGACCTGATCGTCCGGAGTGCGCAGCCGTCGCCCGGGACGTCCTCCGTACGCGGCGAGGAGGGGCAGAACGGCGCTTTCACAAGCGTCGAAGGCACCCAGGCCTCCCTCGGGCAGCCGGGCGGGCATCAAGTACGTGACGGCCATGGCCCCCACCACGGTCCGGGGACAGTGCTCTTCCGAGCTTGGCGGAACCGTACGTCCCCAGCGCCGCGATACGCGTACGGACGGCAGCTCCCAGCGCTTCCCCGAAGGTTGGCGGCGGTCCGAACCGCCGGGGGCCGACGCGGCACGGAACCGTTCGCGTGCCCGAAGGACGTGGGGCGGCGGCGTCGTCACGGCGTCGGCCGGAACCCGGGCCGCATTCCGCATGAGCGGCGCGACAGCGGGCCCTTCCGTGTTAACGAAAATGTCGGACAATATTAAATAACAGCCCGTCAGGTCCGCTCTAGCATGATCAGGACGTGGGGATCCCGCCATGGTCATGAGCTCCTTTTCACTCGGCCCGCACACGAGCCGCACATCTCCTTCATGCCGTGGAGAAGGCGCTCTCCGCGTCGCGGAAGTACTTCATCCGTTCGCCGACAGCCGCGCGCCACCGCGCTACTCGACAGGGCCTCAATGAAACGTCAGGGCTGGTCCATCCGCCGCAAGTTCACCGCGCTCCTCCTGCTCCCGCTGGTGTCACTGGCCGCGCTCTGCGGCTACGCCGCCCACCTGGCCCTCGGCAACGCGCTGACCCTCTCGCGCGTCGACACCATCGGCAACCACCTCGCCGCACCCCTCGGCCGAACCGTGATAGCCCTCCAGAGCGAACGGCGCGACGCGGTCGTGGCGGCCACCGCGCCGGACGGCGACCCCGCGTCGCCGGCCGCAGGGCGCGCGGCCAGCGACGCGGCGATAGCGGCGTTCCTGAAGGAGGCGCACGACGACGAGGTCCGCGACGCGGAGAGCGACTCGGTGCGCGAGGGCGTCGAACGCGCCGAGAAGTCCCTCGCCACCCTGAGCGACATCCGGCGCGGGACCGACACGGGCACCAGCTCGCCGGACCAGATCATGGCCGCCTACACCAGCGTCAACGACGACATCGCCGAGGCGCTGCGCGCCATGACGATCCTCCCCGACCAGGACGCCCAGGAGTTCGGCCAGGCCCTCTACACCCAGGTGCCCGCAGGCGACCTCCTCTCCCAGGAGGACGCGCTGATCTCGGCCACCGCCGCCACCCCCGACCGCCGGCTGAGCGCCACCGCCTACCGCACCCTCGTCCAGACCATCGGCGCCCGACGGCTGCTGAGCGCCGAGGTGCTCGCCCGGCTGCCCGCCGCCCAGCGCAAGCCGTTCCTGGAACTCGCCGCGCCCGGCGGGGCCATGGCCGAGGTCACCGCCCTGGAGGACAGTCTCATCGACGCGGGCCCGACCGCCCGCACACTCCCCTTCACCATCGCGCAGTGGCGTGCCGCCTACGACGCGGCGGCCAAGGTGAACGGCACGACCGCCCTCGACTACATCCACCTGGTCTTCACCCTCACCGGCCCCCCGGCTCACCGCGCCTTCGTCGAACTCGCCGTCGCGGGAACGCTCAGCCTCGCCTCGCTCATCGTCTCCGTCGTGATGTCGATCCGCATGGCACGCTCCCTCGTCGGCGACATCAACCGCCTCAACACCTCCTCGCGCAACCTCACCGACGACAAACTCCGCGACGTCGTGGGCCGACTGCGCCGCGGCGAGACGGTGGACGTCCGCACCGGAACGAAGAGCCCCGTCTTCGTCAACCGGGAGATGGCGGAGCTCGGGGCCGCCTTCGACGCGCTGCAGCGCACCGCCGTGGACCTCGCCCGGGAGGACGTCCGCCTGCACCAGGGCATCAACCAGCTCTTCACCAACCTCGCCCGCCGCAGCCAGGTCCTCATCCACCGGCAGCTCAGTCTGCTCGACGTGATGGAACGCCACGAGGAGGACGCCAACACCCTGGACCGGCTCTTCGAACTCGACCAGCTCGCCACCCGCATGCGGCGCTACGCCGAAGGCCTGCTGATCGTCTCCGGTTCCGCGCCGGGCCGGTTCTGGCGCCGGGCGGTCCCCGCGGTGGACGTCGTCCGCGGCGGCATCGCGGAGACCGAACAGTACGCGCGGGTCGTCGTACTGCCCGTGCCGACGGTGGGCATCCAGGGCCGTGCCGCCGCCGACGTCATCCACCTGCTCGCCGAACTCATCGAGAACGCGGAGGTGTTCTCGCCCTCCGACAGCGAGGTCCGGGTCAGCGCGGGCAAGGCGGCCAGCGGCCTGGTCATCGAGATCGACGACCGCGGCCTCGGCATGCCGCCGGAGGAACTGGAGGCGGCCAACCGGCGCCTCGGCGCACCGCTGGACGTGACCACCCTGGACAGCACCCGCCTCGGCCTGGTCACCGTGGGCCGCCTGGCCCACCGCCACGGCATCGAGGTGACCCTGCGCCGCTCGCCCTACGGCGGTGTCAACGCGGTGGTCCTCATCCCGGACGACCTGCTGGAGTGGACCCAGCCCCCGGCGGAGCCCCCGGCCCCGCCTGCTCCGCCGACCCGCGAGGCCCTGGCCCCGACTCCCACGGGCCCACCGGCACCCGCGCGGGCTCACGCGGCTCCGGCCCGGGTGACGGCCCCGGCCTCCGCCCCCGCCCCGGTGGCATCCCCGTCCCGACCCGCACCGGCCCCGGCACGCCCCCACCCCACCCCGGCCCCCGCGCAGGGCGGCATGATCGACGGCCTCCCGGTCCGCGTACCCCAGGCGAACCTCTCGGACGAGGCCACCTCGAGCGGCGGTACCGGCGGTCGCGGACAGCTCATGGACTGGGGCCGTACCGACTACGAGCGACGCGTCGGCCCACCGGCACCGGCACCGGCACCGGCCGGAACTGCGACGCGCGGTCCCGCCGTCCCCCACCCCCGCCCGGCCGAACGCCCCGACCAGGTCCGTTCGATGATGTCCGCCCTCCAGGCGGGCGCGGCCCGCGCCCGGGTCGAGCAGTACGCGGCCCCCGGCGACCCGGCCGGCCGGCCGCGTGGCGACGCGCTCGGCCACGACGCGCACGCCGCCTTCCCGGCCCACATCCCCACCCCCACTCCCAGAAAGCGTGACTGACATGACCCAGGTCGTCCCGTCCGAGACGGGCTCCCAGCTCGACTGGCTGCTGAGCGACATGGTGCGCACGGTGCCGGAGATCGGCCACGCCGTCCTGCTGTCCACGGACGGGCTGCTGCTCGGCGCCTCCGAGGCACTCGACCGCGACCAGGCCGAGCGGCTCTCCGCGGTCGCCTCCGGCTTCCACAGCCTCGCCAAGGGCGCCGGGCGCCACTTCGGCGGCGGCGCGGTGCTCCAGACCATGGTGGAGATGGAGGGCGGCTTCCTGTTCGTGTGCGCGGCGGGCGACAACTCCTGTCTGACGGCGCTGACCCGCCAGGGCGCGGACATCGGCGTCGTCGCCTACGAGATGGCCATGCTGGTCAAACGCCTCGGCTTCCACATGTCGGTCGAGTCACGATGACCAACGCTCAATGGGTGGACGAGGCGGCCGGCCCGGTCGTCCGCCCGTACGCCATGGTGCGGGGACGGACCCGCAACGAGGGCTATTTCTTCGACCTGGTGGCCTTCGTGGTCGCGACGGTCGACACCCTCCAGCACGAGGTGGAGACGCAGCCCGAGCACCGGGCGATCCTCGCCCTCTGCCGCAGCCCGCGCCCGGTGGGTGAGGTGGCGGCGCGCATGAACCTGCCGGTGGGAGTCGTACGCGTGCTGCTCGGAGACCTCTTCAACGCCCGGGCCATCCGGGTGCGGCAGCCCGCCGACCCGGCGGCGCGGCCCAGCGTCCGGATGATCAGAGAAGTACTCGAAGGACTGCGCGCACTGTGAGTACGAGACGGAAAGGCAAGCCCGCCATGTCACGGACAGAGCTGCCGGACGCCGCGAAGATCCTGGTGGCAGGGGGCTTCGGGGTGGGGAAGAGCACGTTGGTCTCCACGGTCAGCGAGATCCTCCCCTTCCACACGGAGGAGACGCTGACACGGTCCGGTATCGACGTGGACGATCTGTCGGGTGTCGAACGGAAGGGCACGACCACGGTGGCCCTGGACTTCGGCCGGATCACCATCCACAACCGTCTCGCGCTCTTCCTGTTCGGCACCCCTGGCCAGGACCGCTTCTGGTTCATGTGGGAGGAACTGGCCGCCGGGGCGCTCTGCGCGGTCGTCCTGGCCGACACCCGACGGCTGCCCGACTGCTTCCCGGCCGTCGACTACTTCGAGCGCAGCGGGCTGCCGTTCGTGGTCGCCGTCAACTGTTTCGAGGGCGCCCGCCAGTACCCGGCGGAGACGGTACGCCAGGCGCTGGCGCTGGGCCCGCACGTACCGGTCCTGCTCTGCGACGCCCGCCTGCGCGCCTCGGTGAAGGAGACGTTGATCCAGGCGGTCGAACACGTTCTGGCGGTGGAGACCCGGCGCGGGGCAGCGCTGTAGGTCCGGCCCCGTCGAAGAACGCTCAGGACCTCGCGACCTGTCCCGTGGCCGGGGCCCGGGGATGCCCGCACCGCCGGCACTCCGGCAGCGCTTCGGTGTTCCCCCTCCCCGGGCCGCTTCCCCGCAGGTCAAGACGGGCCTGCGCCCCTGGGCAGGCGTCGGGGAACCAGGAGTCGTCGAACGACGTCGGCGTGGCCGCGGCCGGCGGGGCTGCGGGGCTGCGGGGCCGGGATCCTGGACGGGTGCGAGAGCAGCAGCGGTACGACGGGTGGTCGGCCGGGGCCGCCTACGAGCGGTACATGGGCCGCTGGAGCCACCCCGTCGCCGAGCGGTTCGGCGCCTGGCTCGACGCCGCCGACGGTCTGCGGTGGCTGGACGTGGGCTGCGGGGCGGGCGGTCTGACGGCCACGGTGGCAGCCCGCTGCCGACCCCGCACGGTGGTGGGAGTCGACCGGTCGGAGGGGTTCGGCGCCCACGCACGGGCGTCCGTCTCCTCGCCCGCGCACTTCGTCGTGGCCGACGCGATGGCGCTGCCCGTACGCGACGAGGCGTGCGACGCGGCCGTCAACGGCCTGGTCCTGAACTTCCTGCCCTCCCCCGCCGCGGCAAGCCACATGCCCTGCCGCCAGGGCCGTCCAAGGACGGCAAGGGCCTGAATCGCCGAGCAGTGGCTTCGCGCTCAGCGCGGGGCGCCCCGTCCGAGGCCCGCGGCAAACGATCCGGTTCCTCAGCCGGCAGACGCTCCGGCATCCGGGCCGTCCCGCCCCCGACCGGCGTCACCGCTCGCCGGCGAGGTCGAGATCACCGCTGCTCATCTCGGCCGCGGCACCGGCACCCCGCGGACGCCGCCACGGGTGCGCGATCGGACCGGACACCGCCCGCCACCACGGTTCCCCGGGCAACTCGCCCGCCGGCTCGAACGGCTCGCCCGGCCGCGGGAACGCCACCGCCTGGCCCACCTCCTCGGCCGCGTCCTTCATCCACTCCCCCGGCTCCGCCCACGCGTGCGGCGCCAGGTTGAAGGTGCCCCAGTGGATGGGCAGCAGCACGCCGGCCGCCTCGCCGCCCTGCAGGTCGAGATGGGCCCGGACGCCTTCCTCGGGCGTCATGTGGATGTCGGGCCAGAAGTCCGAGTACGCGCCGACCTGGACCATCGTGGCGTCGAACGGGCCGTGGTCGGTGCCGATGTCCTTGAAGCCCTCGAAGTAGCCGGTGTCACCGCTGTGGTAGATCCGGTGCTCCTCGCCCGCGGCGACCCAGGAGGCCCACAGGGTGTGCTGGGTGTTGCGCAGGCCCCGGCCGCAGAAGTGGCGGGCCGGGGTGGCGGTGAGGGCGAGCCCGCCGATCTTCGTCGTCTCGTGCCAGTCCAGCTCGCGCAGCCGTCCGGCGGACACGCCCCAGCGTTCCAGGTGCGCGCCGACGCCGAGGGGCACGGCGAACAGGGTGTCCGTGCCGGCCAGCGCCTTGATCGTGGGCAGGTCCAGGTGGTCGTAGTGGTCGTGGGAGATCACGACGACGTCGACCGGGCCGAGTGCGGTCAGCGGCAGCGGGGCGGGGTGCAGCCGCCTGGGTCCGGCGAAGGGGAACGGTGAGCAGCGCTCACCCCACACGGGGTCGAACAGGACCCGGTGTCCGTCGATCTCCGCGAGCACGCTGGAGTGGCCCATCCAGGTCAGGCGCAGCCCGGTGGCCGGCGGACGGGAGATGTCGGCCAGGGTGGTCGGGTGCACCGGGACGGTGCCCTCGGGGGCGCGGCGGATCCGGGATTCCTTGTCGACATAGGTCTTCGCCAGGTCCCGCACCGACCCCGACGGGCGGGTCCGGGCGGCGCCCCCGGGATTCTGGAACACGCCGTCCTTGAAGTGCGGGGATCTGCGGATGCGTGCCATGCGCTCGCCACTCGGGTCCGCGCCGAAGGCCACGGGCCGCAGGGCGCGCAGCCCGGAGCTCTGGGAACGGGAACCGGCCACGGTACCTCCAAGTGGAGTCGGTCAGACATTCCATTATGAGCGGCCGTGTCCGGCACCGCGGTGCCGGATACGGCCGCGGCCGGAAGAACGGCCCTCACGCCACCGCGGCGATCCGCACCTTGATGTCGTCCGGCGACAGCGTCCCCTTGGCGATCACGTGGTCGCCCGACGACTCCCCGCGCAGCCGGCGGCCGATCCACGGCACCAGGTACTCGCGGGCCCAGTGGACGTCGTCCCGCCGGATGTCGAGGGTGCCGCGGGGCGGCAGGGGCGGCCAGGCCTGTTCCGGGTCGGCGGGGGTGTCCAGGCCGAGGGCCTGCCCGGCGCGGAGCGCGACGCGGGTGTGCCCCTCCGGCGACAGGTGCAGCCGGTCGGCGTCCCAGGCCCTGCGGTCCTGGACGCTCCTGAGGGACCACAGGTCGAGGACGGGGCAGCCGTAACGGTCGGCTACGGCCCGCACATGCCCGTTGTACGTCGCGATCTTGCCGCGCAGGTGCTTCAGCAGGGGCACGCCGCGGGTGTCGAACCCGGTCGTCACCATCACCGTGCCGGACACGGCCGTGAGCGCGGCGATCGCCCGCTCGAACCGCTCGGCCACCTCGTCCGGGTCGCTGCCGGGGCGGAGGATGTCGTTGCCGCCCGCGCAGAACGAGACCAGGTCGGGGGCGAGTTCGACCGCCTTCGGAAGCTGGTCCGCCACGATCTGGTCCAGGAGCTTTCCGCGTACGGCGAGATTGGTGTACGCGAAGTCGCCCTCGGGCCGGAGGTCCGCGAGAAGCACGGCGAACCGGTCGGCCCAGCCGACGAGCGCCCCGTCGGGGCCGGGGTCGCCGACGCCCTCGGTGAAGCTGTCCCCCACCGCCACGTACGACCCGATCACTGCTCTGCTGTCACTCTTCGAATCGTCTGCCACAACCGCTCATGATTCACCTTCGAATGTGACCTACGCGACCGTAAGGAAGGGTTGACGGGCGGTGAGATAAGACACTCTCAAAATGTTGGCCAATTCCGGAATACGCCGAAGGCCGGCCCCGGGGATCGGGGTCCGGCCTTCGGCGCGCGTGTCAGGAAGGTCGCCGCGGGGATCAGCCGATGGAGACGCCCTTGGAGCGGAGGTAGGAGACCGGGTCCACGTCCGAGCCGTAGTCCGGGGTGGTGCGGATCTCGAAGTGCAGGTGCGGGCCGGTCACGTTGCCGGTCGCACCGGAGAGGCCGACCTGCTGGCCGGCGGTGACGGTCTGGCCGGCCGAGACGGACAGCGAGGACAGGTGGGCGTACTGGGCGTAGTAGCCGTCTTCGAGCTTGATGACGACCTGGTTGCCGTACGCGCCGCCCCAGCCGGCGGAGACGACGGTGCCCGCGCCGACGGCCTTCAGGGAGGTGCCGGTCGGGACGCTGAAGTCGACGCCGGTGTGGTAGCCGCTGGACCACATGCTGCCGGCCACCTTGTAGGCGGTGCCGAGACCGCCGGCGCCGGGCACCGGGGAGCTGTAACCGGAGGCGCTCGCGGCCTGGTCGGTGCTCGCGGTCTGGGCGGAGGCGTCCGAGGAGGGCTGCTCGGCGGGCTGCTCCGCCGGCTTCTCGGCCTCCTGCTCCGAGGCCTGCGGGGTCGCCGGGGCCTCCGTGGCGGACGACTTCTCCGGTGCGCTCGTGGCGGCCCCGCCGTCGACGGAGAGCTTCAGGCCGGGGTGGATGAGCGACGGGTCGTCGCCGATGGCCTCGCGGTTGTCCGTGTAGAGCTGCTTCCAGCCACCGTCGACGTGCTCCGTCTCGGCGATCTTCGCGAGGTAGTCGCCGGCCTTCACGGTGTACGTGCGGGCCTCGTCGCCCTTTTCGGCGACGGTCTTCTGGCCGGCGGCGGAAAGGGACTGGACGGCCTTTTCGGGGGCGGTCTGCGGCGTGGCGGCGTGCGCGCCGGTGGCGCCGAGAAGCGGCAGGGCGAGTGCGGCGCCACCGGTTCCGGCGACGGCGATGGAGCGGGTGAAACGCTGGGCCTTGGTACGGCGGTGCTTACCCTTCGCGGGCATGTCGAATTCCTCTCCGGCGCCTGCGAGGTGAGCTGTCGGGTTCGGGCTGGAGATGCCCGGCCGCGTTGTCACGCGACTTAACCCCAAGCCGTTCCGGGAACCGGAACAGGCAGTGGTACCTGTGGGTCCCCCGCTCCTGCCGTGCACGGGTCAGTGTGTGTACGGGCTCCGGGCGGCGGCAGGATTGGGCGTCCGTCCGGATCGGTGGCGAACGTAAGCGACCCGGACGCGAGGGGACAAGCGCGAGGTTCACCGCGAACGCGTTTTTCCGTGATCCAAAGGAGGAATTGACGTCACCGAGCGTCAGCCGGGATTCCCTTTCCCCCGCGAATTCCCTTGTCGTTCCACGGAATTACGTGAACATGGCGACAACACATCGTCACGGATATGACGCTGCTCACGCACCCCTTTCCCATCTCCCTTTCTTTCGGGGCACGTTATGGCGAATCCACCTAATCGGACAGAACGCCCTAATCGCCCGATCACAGGCGCCGCAGCCGCACCACCGCGGCGTCCAGATCTCCCCGCAGACCGGTGCGCAGCCCGTGGTGCAGCAAGAGGGCGCCTCGGTACGTTTCACCGGTTTCGCGGCATTCGTACGACGCCTCCGGGTCGAGGCCGCGCAGCCGGAGGGCCGGGACGGGCTCTCCGTAGTGCTGCGCCTGGAGGCAGGCGAGGACGACGGTCTCGTCGCCGAGGACGTACTGCACCGCGCTCAGTCCGCCCTCCGGGGGCCGCAGCCGGTACAGGTCGCCGCGCTGGACGACGGGCCGGATCTCCTTGTAGAGCGCGACCCACTCCCGCGCCTCGGCGAGCTCCTCCCCGGTCCACCGCGCGAGGTCGCCGCCGACGCCGAGCACCCCGGCCATGGCGCTGACGAACCGGAAGCGCAGCGAACTGACCCGTCCGTTGAGCATCGCGTTCGGGCTGTCGGTGACCCAGGCGGCCATCACCCGGGCCGGGTGGAGCTGGCTGAAGCCGTGCTGGACGGCGAGCCGGTCGAGCGGGTCGGTGTTGTCCGAGGTCCACACCTGGTCGGTACGGGAGAGGACCCCCAGGTCGATCCGTCCGCCGCCGCCCGAGCAGGACTCGAAGGCCACGTCCGGATGGGCCGCCCGCAACCGGTCCAGCAGCGCGTACAGGCCGCGCACATGATCGGTCCACAGCCGCTGCGGGTACGGGTCGTCCGGCCACCCGGCGTCGGTGGAGCAGCGGTTGAAGTCCCACTTCACATAGTCGACGGGGACGCCGGAGAGCAGTCCGTCGAGCTGCTCCCAGAGGTACTCCCGCACATCGTCCCGCGCGAGGTTGAGCACCAGCTGGTTGCGGAACTCCGTGCGCCGGCGGCCCGGCTGGAACTGCACCCAGTCGGGGTGCGCGCGGTACAGGTCGCTGTCGGGGTTGACCATCTCCGGCTCGACCCAGATGCCGAACTTCATCCCGAGCCCGTGCACATGGTCGGCGAGGGGTTTCAGGCCGCCGGGGAAGCGGTCGGGGTTGGGCGTCCAGTCGCCGAGCCCGGCCCGGTCGCTCGTACGCGCCCCGAACCAGCCGTCGTCGACCACGAACAGTTCGACGCCCATCGCGGCGGCCCGCGCCGCGAGCCCCCGCTGCTGCTCCTCGGAGATGTCGAACCCGGTGGCCTCCCAGGAGTTGAACAGCACGGGCCGGTCCCGGTCCGCGTCCGGGACGACGTGCGTCCGCTGGTAGGCGTGCCAGGCGCGGCTGGCGCCGCCGAAGCCGCCGTCGCTCCACAGACCGGCGAAGAGCGGTGTGACGTACGTCTCCTCCGTGCCCAGCGTCAGCAGGCCGGAGTCGTCGTGTCCCGCGCCGCCGGTGATCTGCACGCGCGCGTCGGGGAGTTGGGCGACCGAGATGCGCCAGGAGCCGGACCAGCCGAGGGCACAGCCGTAGACCTCGCCGCGTTCCTCGGTCGCGTCGGTGTCGAGCGCGACCCAGGGCAGGTGCTGGTGTCCGGTGTGGCCGCGGCGGCTGCCGATGACCTTCTCGCCGTAGGTGAGCGGGGAGCGGGTCAGCCGGGACTCGGCGGCCCAGCGGCCGTGGAGCTGGGACAGCCGCCAGTGCTCGCGCTCGGGCAGGGTCCAGGTGGCGGAGTCGGCGCGCAGGAGCTCGACCGCGGGTCCCCGGTTGTGCAGGGTCACCCAGCGTTCGAGCACGTCGTCGCGCATCCGGTAGTGCAGGGTCACGGTCAGCTCGCCGTCGCGGAAGCGGAGACGGAGTTCACCGTCGTCGGTTTCGCCGTCGTCCGTCTCGTGGCCGTCGAAGGCCCATTCGGTGCCGCGCCGCCCGTCGGCGGTGCGTACGGACAGGGCGGGCCGGACGAAACGGGGGCCGCCCTCGACCGGGTACTCCTCGCGCCCGTCCAGACGGGACTCGAACGGCCAGTCGTCCGGCAGCGGGCGCGCGGCGAGGGCCTCCGCGTCGGCCGGCGTGATCCTCGGGCCCCAGTGCAGATGCACCAGCTCGTCGCGGTCCGTGACATGGAGCGCGTAGCTGCTGGCCGGCCCCGACAGGAGCCATGTACGACCGTCTTGGGAGACCTGCGTCACCGAACCTCCAACAGACCCGAACAGATGCGATCAGACACCAACATCATCGGGGGTGTGGGGGCGGCCGGGCAATGCCTGTGGACAACTCATTGCCCCAGGCAGGCATGTCGTATCGTCGAGGCGTGCCCGTCGACGAGCCCCGCCGGCGGCGCCGAGTGGGAGGAGTCCTTCGTGACGCAGCAGGTGCCGTCGACCGAACCCGAGCTGGCCGGAGTGCGCAACTTCCGCGACGTGGGCGGGCTGCCGACCGTCGACGGCAGGCGGGTGCGGCACGGGGTGCTGTTCCGCAGCGGCCATCTCGCCCACGCGACCGCGGAGGACACCGTCTTCCTGTCCTCGCTCGGACTGCACACGGTCTTCGACTTCCGCAACGCGGCCGACCAGAAGCTGGAGGGGCCGGACGTCGCGCTGCCGGGTGTGCGCAATGTGAACCTGCCGCTCAGCGACCCGGCCGACGGCGCCGAGTTCTGGAAGATGGTCCGCGACGGCGATCTGGAGCAGCTGCGCTCGATCCTCGACGACGGCAAGGGCGCGGACCGGATGATCAGCTCCTATCGCATGATCATCAAGGAGCGTACCGCCGAGCACTCCCGGGTGCTGCGCTCGCTCGCCGAGGACAGCGTCCCCGCGCTGATGCACTGCGCGGCGGGCAAGGACCGCGCGGGGCTGTCGGTGGCGGTGACGCTGCTCGCGGTGGGCGTCGAGCGCGACGCGATCGTCGACGACTACCTGAAGTCCAACGCCAAGCACCGCCGCTACAAGGTGCAGCGCAGCGGCAGCTCCGCCTCGGCCTACTCCCCCGAGGTCATGGAGCTGCTCAGCCCGCTGTTCGACGCGCGCGCGGAGTACCTTTCGGCGGCCTTCGAGACCGTCGAGGAGACCTGGGGCGGTGTGGAGCCGTACCTGGAGCAGGCGCTCGGGCTCACGCCCGAGGACCGGGAGCGGCTGCGTGAGCGCCTGCTCGACTGAGGCGGGCGCCTACTTCTTCGGCGCGATCTCGAAGAGGAAGTAGATGAAGGCCGCGAAGAGGTGTCCCACCACGATGTAGACGAACAGCCGCACCCACAGGGCCCGGGGGAACTTCTCTTCCATGTCTTTGCCGGTCATGTCGCTTCTCCGTGGATCGGGCCCAGGCACAGCGCGGCCGTGGGACTCTGCAGCAGGGTGTGGACGAACAGCAGCTCGACCCCGTCGGGGTCGGCGGCGGCGATGCGGTGCGGGGTCAGCGAGTCGAAGTGCGCGCTGTCGCCAGGGGCGAGCCGGTGCAGGGTGTCCCCGAGGCGCAGCCGCAGCCGCCCCTTGAGGACGTACAGCCATTCCTCGCCGGGGTGGACGCGCACGATGTCGCCCTGGGAGCCGTGCGGCACATGGACCCGCAGGGCCTGCATGCCGCGCCCGGCGGCACCGGCCTGCCAGTACGTCCAGCCGCCCGCCGCCGTGGACTCCATGTCGGCGGCGCGCACCACGGCGTCCCGGTCGGCGGCCGACTCGCCGAGCAGCTCGGAGACGGTCGTACCGTAGATACGGGCGAGGGAGAGCAGCATCGGCAGCGAGGGCTGGCGCTGTCCGGTCTCCAGCCGGGAGAGGTGGGCGGCCGACAGACCCGCGTCACGGGCGGCGGCCTCCAGCGTGAGGGAGGCCCGTCGCCGCAGGGCGCGCAGCTGCGGTGCGACCGCGGGGAGCGCGCCGGCCGGTCCGGCCGGCGGCCCGGCCTCGGAGGAGTTCATGCCTCCATTGAGCCCCGAATTTGCCCCACGGGCAATTTCCTTGCCTCGGAGGCAAACCCGGTACGGGCACGGGGGTCAGCGGTCGGTCACCGCCTGTTTCACCAGGGTCCTGCCGAACTCCCACACCAGGCCGCCGTCGTGCGCGTCGTCCATCACCGCGGTGAAGGCGTCCACGAACCGGTTGACGTCCTCCTCGTCGATGATCAGCGGCGGGATCAGTTTGATCACCTCCAGGTGGTCGCCGGAGACCTGGGTGAGGATGCGGTGCCGTTGCAGCAGCGGCACGACCACCATCTGCGCGAAGAGTCCCTTGCGGGCGGCCTGGAGCACGGTCCAGCGTGAGCGCAGTCTCAGTGACCGGGGCCGGCCGAACTCGATGCCGATCATCAGGCCCCGGCCGCGGACGTCGGCGAGCAGCTCGTACTTCCCGGTGAGTGCGGCCAGCCGGGTCCGCAGCAGTTCGCCGGTGCTGCGGGCGCGGGCGACGATCCGCTCGTTCTCCATGACCGACAGCACCGCGAGGCCCGCCGCCATGGCCTGGGCGTTGGCCCCGAAGCTGGCCGAGTGGACCAGCACCCGGTCCATCGACGAGTAGACCTTCCTGAAGATCCAGTCCTTGCCGATCGTGGCGCCCACCGGTACGTAGCCGCCGGAGAGCGCCTTGGCCACGCACACCAGGTCCGGTTCGACGCCTTCCTCGTGCTGGTGGGCGTAGAAGTCGCCGGTCCTGCCCAGTCCGGTCTGCACCTCGTCGGCGATCAGCAGCGCCTTGTGCCGGTGCAGCAGCTCCTGCGCGGCCCGCAGATAGCCGGGCGGGGCCTCGTGCACGCCCTTTCCCTGGATCGGCTCCACGATCAGGGCGGCCACGTCCCCCCTGCGCAGCTCCCGCTCCAGCGCGTCGAGGTCGCCGAGCGGTACGGCCGTGTCGGGCAGCAGCGGGGCGAAGCCGTCCCGGAAGCCGGACTCTCCGTTGACGGAGAGGGAGCCGGTGGTCAGGCCGTGGAAGGCGTGCTCGCAGTACAGGACGCGCGGTCTGCCGGTCGCGTACCGGGCGAACTTCAGGGCGGTCTCGACCGCCTCCGTGCCGCTGTTGCCGAAGAACACCCGGTCCAGGTGGGGACTGTGCGCGAGGAGCTTCTCGGCCAGCAGGCCGGGCAGCGGCTGGCAGTCGAAGCGGGTGAGGTCGGCGAGTGAGGCGTCCAGGACGTCGTGCAGCGCCTTGCGGACCACGGGGTGGTGGCGGCCCAGGCCCATCACCCCGAACCCGGCGAGCATGTCCAGGTGGTCGTTGCCGTCGGCGTCCCAGAAGTGGGCGCCCTCGGCACGCTCGTAGACCTTGTCGAAGCCGATGGTGTGCAGCATGCGCGGGAGCTGGTGGTTGAGGTACCGGGTGTGCAGCTCGTAGCGCTCGGCTCCGCGCTCGGCCAGCAGCGCGCCGAGGTCGAACTCCCCGGTGGGCGACGACTCCGCGGTGGTCATGCCTGGGGCTCCTGTGGGTCCGGTGACTGGTGCGCCGGCTCTTCGCCGGCGGTGAGGCCCGCGCTGATCCGTCCGGCGATCTCGACCGGGGTGAGGCCGATGTCGGCGAGCACCTCGCCGCGTTTGGCGTGCGCGAGGAACTGCTCCGGGATGCCGAACCGCCGTACGGGCACATCGGTCCCGGCGTCGCCCAGCGCCAGCGCCACCGCCGAACCGACCCCGGCCGCACGGCTGTTGTCCTCCACGACGGCCACCATGCGGTGGCCGGCGGCCAGCCGCGGGAGGGCCGGGTCGACGGGTTTGACCCAGCGGGGATCGACCACGGTGCATCCGATGCCGCGCGCTTCGAGCAGTTCGGCGGCCTTCAGGCAGACGGGCGCCATCACGCCCACGGCCACCAGCAGCACCTCGGGGCCGGGCGCCCGGTGGAGGACGTCCATGCCGCCGACGCGGTCCAGCGCGGGGACCGACGGGCCCACGGACTCCTTGGGGAACCTGAGCAGGGTGGGCGCGTCGTCGACGGCGACCGCCTCGCGCAGCTGGGCGCGGAGCTGGTCGGCGTCGCGGGGCGCGGCGATGCGCAGCCCGGGGACGACCTGGAGGACGGACATGTCCCACATGCCGTTGTGCGAGGGCCCGTCGACGCCGGTGACGCCCGCCCGGTCCAGGACGAAGGTCACCCCGCAGCGGTGCAGCGCCACGTCCATCAGCAGCTGGTCGAAGGCGCGGTTGAGGAAGGTGGCGTAGACGGCGACGACCGGGTGCAGGCCGCCGGTGGCCAGGCCCGCCGCGGACACGGCCGCGTGCTGCTCGGCGATGCCGACGTCCCACACCCGGTCCGGGAAACGCTCGGCGAAGGCGCCGAGGCCGACCGGGCGCAGCATGGCGGCGGTGATCGCGACCACGTCCTCGCGTTCCTCGCCGATCCGGACGATCTCCTCGCCGAAGACGTCGGTCCAGGACGGTCCGCCGGACGGGGCCAGCGGCGCGCAGGTGAGCGGGTCCATCACGCCGACGGTGTGGAAGTGGTCCTCCTCGTGGGCGAGGGCGGGTTCGTAGCCGCGGCCCTTCTCGGTGAGGCAGTGGACCAGGACGGGTCCGTGGAAGCGTTTGGCGCGGCGCAGCGCGGACTGAACGGCCTTGATGTCGTGGCCGTCGATGGGGCCGAGGTACTTCAGGCCGAGGTCCTCGAAGAGGCCCTGCGGGGCGAAGGCGTCCTTGAAGCCCTTCTTCGCGCCGTGCAGCGCCTCGTAGACGGTGCGGCCGATCACGGGGGTGCGCTGGAGTACGTCCTTGCCCCAGGCCAGCACGCGTTCGTAGCTGTCGGTGGTGCGCAGGGTGGCGAGGTGGTTGGCGAGGCCGCCGATGGTGGGGGCGTAGGAGCGTTCGTTGTCGTTGACGACGACGATCAGCGGGCGGTCCTTGGCGGCGGCGATGTTGTTGAGCGCCTCCCAGGCCATGCCGCCGGTGAGAGCGCCGTCGCCGATCACCGCGACGACGTGGCCCTTCTCGCCCCGCACCTGGCGGGCCTTGGCGAGTCCGTCGGCCCAGCCGAGGACCGTGGAGGCGTGGCTGTTCTCGATGACGTCGTGCTCGGACTCCTCGCGGGAGGGGTAGCCGGACAGGCCGCCCTTGCCGCGCAGCTTGGAGAAGTCCTGGCGGCCGGTCAGGAGTTTGTGGACGTAGCTCTGGTGGCCGGTGTCCCACAGGATGCGGTCGACGGGCGACTCGAAGACCCGGTGCAGGGCGACGGTGAGTTCCACCACCCCGAGGTTGGGGCCGAGGTGGCCGCCGGTCCTGGCGACCGCGTGCACCAGGAACTCCCGGATCTCGTGGGACAGTTCGCCGAGTTCCGCCTCGGACAGCGCCTTCAGGTCGCGTGGTTGCCGGATGCTCTCCAGGATCGTCACGCTCGGTCCCCCTTCGGTTCCGTGCTGTTCAGCTCACGGTGACGGCCGGCTCCCCCGTCGCGATGCCGTCCTTCTCCATCTGCTCGGCGATCTTCATCGCCTCCTCGATCAGCGTCTCCACGATCTTCGACTCGGGGACGGTCTTGACGACCTCGCCCTTCACGAAGATCTGCCCCTTGCCGTTGCCGGAGGCGACGCCGAGGTCGGCCTCGCGGGCCTCGCCGGGGCCGTTGACGACGCAGCCCATGACGGCGACGCGCAGCGGTACCTCCATGCCCTCCAGGCCCGCGGTGACCTCCTCGGCGAGCTTGTAGACGTCGACCTGGGCGCGTCCGCAGGAGGGGCAGGAGACGATCTCCAGTCCGCGCCGGCGCAGGTTCAGCGACTCCAGGATCTGGATGCCGACCTTGACCTCCTCGACCGGCGGCGCGGACAGCGACACCCGGATGGTGTCGCCGATGCCCTGGGAGAGCAGCGCGCCGAAGGCGACGGCCGACTTGATGGTGCCCTGGAACGCGGGGCCCGCCTCGGTCACGCCGAGGTGCAGCGGGTAGTCGCACCGCTCGGCGAGCAGCCGGTAGGCGTTGATCATCACCACCGGGTCGTTGTGCTTGACGGAGATCTTGATGTCCCGGAAACCGTGCTCCTCGAAGAGGGACGCCTCCCACAGGGCGGACTCGACGAGCGCCTCCGGGGTCGCCCTGCCGTACTTCTGCAGCAGCCGCCGGTCCAGCGAGCCGGCGTTGACGCCGATCCGGATCGGGGTGCCGTGGTCCTTCGCCGCCTTGGCGATCTCCTTGACCTTGTCGTCGAACTGCTTGATGTTGCCCGGGTTCACGCGTACGGCGGCACAGCCGGCCTCGATGGCCGCGAAGACGTACTTGGGCTGGAAGTGGATGTCGGCGATCACCGGGATCTGCGACTTGCGGGCGATGGTGGCGAGCGCGTCCGCGTCGTCCTGCGTGGGGCAGGCGACCCGGACGATCTGGCAGCCGGAGGCGGTGAGCTCGGCGATCTGCTGCAACGTGGCGCCGATGTCGGACGTGCGCGTGGTCGTCATCGACTGCACGGACACCGGGGCGCCGCCGCCGACCGCCACCGGTCCCACCTGGATCCGCCGAGCGGCGCGCCGCTCGGCGAGCGTCGGCAGCGGTACCCCTGGCATCCCGAGGGAGACAGCGGTCATGGCCTCACTCCCTGTTCCCGGAGACCGTCTCGCGCATGGCGCGCAGCGACTCCTTCAGGGACCCCATGGTGGCGAGGACGGCGGTTGGCTCGTAGCCGCAGTGCGCCATGCAGTTGGCGCAGCGCGGGTCCTTGCCTCGGCCGTACCGGTCCCAGTCGGTGTCCTCGATCAGCTCCCGGTACGTCGGCACATAGCCGTCGCTCATCAGGTAGCAGGGGCGCTGCCAGCCGAAGAGGGAGTAGTTGGGGATCGCCCACGCGGTGCACGGGAAGTCGACCTTGCCCTCGAGGAAGTCCAGGAACAGCGGGGAGTGGTTCAGCCGCCAGCGGCGCCGGTTGCCGCCCGCGAAGGCCTTCTTGAACAGCTCCCGGGTCTGCTCCACGCCCAGGAAGTGCTCCTGGTCGGGGGCCTTCTCGTAGGCGTAGGCGGGCGAGATCATCATCTCGTCGACCCCCAGGTCGTCGTTGAGGTAGTTGAGGACCTCGACGATGGTCTGCGGGGTGTCGGTGTTGAAGAAGGTCGAGTTGGTGGTGACCCGGAAGCCGCGCCGCTTGGCCTCCTTGATGGCCGCCACGGCCTCGTCGAACACACCCTCCTTCGCCACCGACTCGTCGTGGCGCTCGCGCAGCCCGTCGATGTGCACGGCGAACGCGAAGTAGGGCGAAGGGGTGAACCTGTCCATCTTCTTGCGCAGCAGCATGGCGTTGGTGCACAGGAAGACGTACTTGCGCCTGGCCACCAGCTGGCGCACGATCTCGTCGATCTGCGGGTGCATCAGGGGTTCGCCGCCGGCGATCGACACCATGGGTGCCCCGGACTCCAGTACCGCGCCCACGGCCTGGGCGACGGGCATCCGCTGCTTGAGCACCCCGGCCGGGTGCTGGATCTTGCCGCACCCCTCGCACTTGAGGTTGCAGGCGAAGAGCGGTTCCAGTTCGACGATCAGCGGGAACTTGTCCCGCCTGCGGAGCTTCTGTTCGGCCAAGTATGTAGCGACCTTGATGGACTGACGCAGCGGCATGGCCATCTGGCTCACCTCCTGGGGAGCGGCAAGGAACGGTGCCATTCTTGGAAAGCCGGGAGTACGGACCGAAGAACGCGGAAAGCCGATATTCCACCGCGCACCGTGCCGATCCGGACGAGTTCGTGTTCAGGAGCGTCCACGACCACCCGGACGGCCGCAACCGGGCGCTCGCCCACCCGGACGGCGCTCAGAAGCGTGGCGGCGGATTCCATGTCGACCGCGATCGCCCCGGTCGCGAGCAGACCGGACCGTTCGTGACCGCGGACGACGTGGTCGGAGCCGGTGAGCGGACCGGTGTGGACGGTGCGTCCGGGCACCGCGCGCCCCAGCTCCTTCACCAGCAGTTCGGTCCCCACGCACGGGACGCTGCCGCGCGGGTCCCGGGTCTCCTCGGCGACGACCAGGTCGCCGGGGTGCATCCCGGGGGCGAGCCCGGCGCAGAAGCCCGTGGCGAGGACGGCCGCCCGGTTCAGGTCCGGGCCGGTGAGCATCCGGGTGACGGAGCGCTCGGCCGCCGCCGGCCCCATGCCCGTACGCAGGACGATGACCGGCCCGCCCGTGGTGCTCCACGTGTCCCGTGCGGCTCCGGGGCGCTGAAAGCCGGTGGCGAGGGCCCGCCCGTGCTCAGCCCCTCCTTCGTCGGGGCCTTCGCGCTCCCCCACGCCCGGCTTCGCTCGCGCGGGAGGACCCCCATGGGCCCTCGCCACCGGCGCGCCCCTCCGCCACACGCCCCGCTCCCGCCTGCGCAGGGCGAACTGCTCGATGCCGAGCGCGCAGGCGATCAGCAGCGGGGCCGGGGCGGGCTGGGGGCTCATCAGCTTCCCTTCGCCTCGGCGAGCGGCTGTCCGGGTCCGGCCTGGGTCTTCGCCGCGACCGGTTTCCCGGTGAACGGCTCCCCGTGCACGTACCGGCCGAGCGCGGTGAGCGGGAAGACCTGCCGGTAGAGGTGGTAGTTGATGGAGAAGTCCCAGGGGAAGCCGGTGCCGGTGAAGTACGGCTCGTCCCAGGAGCCGTCCTCGCGCTGGGTGTCCGCCAGCCACTGGATGCCGCGTTCGACGGCCTTGGACTCCCTCTCCCCCGCCGCGAGCAGCGCCATCAGCGCCCAGGCGGTCTGTGAGGCGGTGGAGGCGCCGCGGCCGCTCCACTCGCGGACGTGGCGGTAGGAGCGCAGGTCCTCGCCCCAGCCGCCGTCGTCGTTCTGCACCTTCTCCAGCCAGGCCACGGCCCGCCGGATCGCCGGGTGCGAGCCGGGGAACCCGGCCGCGGTCAGCGCGGGGACCACGGAGCCGGTGCCGTAGAGGTAGTTGACGCCCCAGCGGCCGAACCAGGAGCCGTCGGGCTCCTGTTCGGCGAGCAGCCACTGGATGCCGCGCCGGGTGCGCGGGTCGTGGGCGAGGCCCTCGACGGCGAGCATCTCCACGACGTGCGCGGTGACGTCGGCCGACGGCGGGTCGATGACCTCGCCGAAGTCGCAGAACGGCAGCCGGTTGGGGAACGGGCTGGTGTTGTCGACGTCGAACGCGCCCCAGGCGCCGTTCCGCGACTGCATGCCGAGGTTCCAGCGCACCCCGCGCCCGATCGCGTTGTCCATCCGCTCGGGGTCGTGGTGCTTGACCCGGCGCAGCGCGAGGACCACCTCGGCGGTGTCGTCGATGTCGGGGTAGTTGTCGTTGTGGAACTCGAACGCCCAGCCGCCGGGCGGCAGATGGGGCCGGCGCACGGACCAGTCGCCGGGCCGCACGATCTGCTCGCCGAGCATCCAGTCGGCGGCCTTGACCAGTTGCGGATGGTCGGCGGGCAGGCCCGCGTCGGCCAGCGCGATGGTGGCGAGGCAGGTGTCCCACACCGGGGACTGGCAGGCCTCGATCATCCGGGCCCCGTCCTCGCGCCACACGGCGAACCGGTCCAGCGACTCCAGGCCCGCGCGCATCACCGGGTGGTTCAGGTCGTATCCGAGCAGGTGCAGCGCGATGATCGAGTACACCGCCGGGGGCTGGATGCCGCCCCAGCAGCCGTCGTTCTCCTGCCGTTCGATGATCCAGCGGGCGGCGGTGTTCACGGCCGCCCCGCGCAGCCGGCGCGGGACGGCCCTGCGCAGCGTGTGCAGGGCCTTGTCCAGCCGCTGGAAGGCGCCGTCCCAGCTTCTCGCCGGGGCGAACGGCCGGGGAGGGTTGGGGCGGTGCGGGTCGGTGTGCAGCTCGTCCAGCGGGAACGGGGCGGGGCGCACCGGCCGTTTGGCGGAGACGATCGTCAGCGGCACGATGGTCTGCCGGGCCCAGCAGCCGAAGTCGTAGATGTTGAGCGGCACCCAGGACGGGAACCAGATCAGCTCGGGCGGGAGTTCGGGCAGGTCCTCCCACTTCCACCAGCCGAACAGGGCCAGCCAGATCCGGGTGAAGACGCGGGAGGCGGCGATGCCGCCCCGCTCGCGGATCCAGGCGGAGGCTCTGGCCATGTGCGGGGCGTCGGGCGGATCGCCGGCCAGCCGCAGCGCGACGTACGCCTCGATGGTGGCGGAGAGGTCGCCGGGTCCGCCGTGGAAGGTGGCCCAGGTGCCGTCCTCGCGCTGCTCGCCGCGGACGAACAGGGCGGCGGCGCGGATGGTGTCCTCGTCACGGATGCCGAGGAACTGACGCAGCAGCAGGTCCTCGGCGTCCATCGTGACGTTGGTCTCGAGGTCGCCCTTCCACCAGCCCTGGTCGTCCTGGCGGGACAGCAGGAAGTCGGTGGCGCGCCGCATGGCGCGGGCGGCGATGTCGGGAACCCCGGCCGCCTCGGGGATGTCGGTGTCGTTTTCGCTGGCCGCGGTCACCGCGGGCGGCAGGGCCGCCCCGGTGCTTCCGTCGGTCGTCGCTGTCATGGCTTCCCCTTCGTGCAGTCCTGCGAGTGGTGTCTGCTGTGGGTCCGCCGTCGGCCGGTGCCGTTCTCCCCTGGGCGCCGGCCGGCGACTACGCGAGGGCTATTCGACCGATAGTGATCATCTCTTTCGTACGACGACGAAGTCCGCGAGCGCCGTGAACTGCTCCCGCACCCGGTCGGGCATGTCCACGGCGTGCAGGGCCTCGATGGCGACGGTGTGCTGACGGCGTGCCTCTTCGGCGGTCCAGTCGCGGCCGCCGGCCTCCTCGATGAGGGCGGCACGGGCCGCGAACTCCTCCTCGGAGAAGTTCGCGAAGTCGCTGCTCTTGGCGTCGGCGGCGAGGATCTCACCGAGCCGCTCGGAGGCGGGGCCGCCCGCCGCGAGCGCGGCCACGACCGGGAGGGACTTCTTGCGCTGGCGCAGGTCGCTCCAGGTCTGCTTGCCGGTGGCCTCCGGGTCGCCCCAGATGCCGAGGAGGTCGTCGACGGCCTGGAAGGCGAGGCCGAGGTGGTAGCCGTACCTCTCCAGCGCGTCGGCGGTGCGGTCGTCCGCGCCGCCGAGCACCGCGCCGATGGAGCTGGCGCAGGCGAGCAGGGCGCCGGTCTTGTTGCCCTCCATCTCCAGGCACTCCTCGACGCTGACGCGGTCGCGGTGCTCGTAGGAGATGTCCTGGGCCTGGCCGTCGATGAGCGAGCGGCTGGCGGTGGTCAGCCGGCGGGTGGCGCGGCCCGCCTCGACGGTGCCGAGCTCCAGCAGCACCTCGTTGGCCAGGGCGAACAGGGCGTCGCCGACCAGGATGGCCTGGGCGGGGCCGTGCACCTTCCAGACGGTGTCGCGGTGCCGGCGCTGTTCGTCGCCGTCCATCAGGTCGTCGTGCAGGAGCGAGAAGTTGTGGACCAGTTCGACGGCGACCGCGCCGGGGACACCGGTCTCCGGAGCGGCTCCGGTGACCTCGGCGGACAGCACGGCGAGGGCGGGGCGCACGGCCTTGCCTCCGTCGCCGTCCGCGGGCCGGCCGTGGGCGTCGATCCAGCCGAAGTGGTAGGCGGCGACCGTGTCCATGGGAGGTGCCAGGCGGTCGACGGCCGCCCGCAGTACCGGCGTGGCCAGGGTCCGCCCGCGCTCCAGGAGCGCGGACACGTCCACCGCGGTCCTTCGAGCGGCCTGCGAGGCCGGGGGCACAGTGGGCACAGTCTCTCCTCTTGTTGCGGTACCGGGGGTGCGGGGACCTGCCGCGCCGCGTTCGTCAACCTTCACCGGGTCCACCTCGCAGTGCGACACCGGTGCCCTCCGGACGGTGGCCGGGGGCCCGGGGGGTGTCCCCCGGGAAGGTGGAGTACGCCGCCTCCTCCAGGGCGAAGAGGTGGCGGGGGCGGGGCCGGCCGAGGGCGCTCAGCGCGGCGTCCGCCGCGCCGACGCCGCTGCGGACCGCACTCTCCATGGTCGCGGGCCACCCGGTGGCGGTCCACGCTCCGGCCAGGTACAGGCCGGGTGCCTTGGTGCGGGCGCCGGGCCTGAGGCGTCCGACGCCGGGGGCGGGAGCGAACGTGGCGGTGCGCTCCCGGGTGACGAAGAAGTCCTCGACCCGGGCGTCGCGGGTGTGCGGCAGCAGCCGCTCCAGTTCGGGCAGGTACCGCTCGCGCAGCGCGGCGACCGGCTCGTCGATGTCGTCCTGGGCGACCGACTGGGACAGCGCGAGGTACTGGCCGCGCTTCAGTCCGGACGCGTCGGTGCGGTCGAAGACCCACTGCACGGGGGTGCCGAGGGCGGCGAAGAAAGGCCGGGCGAGCACCTTGCGGTCGTAGACGACGTGCACGTTGAGGATCGGGGCGGTACCGATGGCGAGCAGCCGTTCGGGAGCGTCGAGCGCGCCCGCGGGCAGCAGGTCGTACGCCTCGCGCTGCGGTACGGCGAGGACGACCGCGTCGGCGTGGATCGTCTCGCCGGGAACCCGGACGCTCCATCCCCCGTTCCCGTTCACGGAGACGGAGGTGACCCGTGTACGGACCTCGGTACGCACGCCCGCGGAGTCGAGCGCCTTGCGGGCGAGCCGGTCGTGCAGTTCGCCCAACGGCACCCGGGCCCAGCCGATGTCGGCCGCCGAAGGGCCGGACAGCAGACCGGTCTTGAACACCATCGCGGCGAGCGACAGGGACGTGTCGCCCGCGACCGCGTTGAGGGTGGCGACCCCGACCAGGTCCCACAGGGCCTCGACGGCGCGCGCCGACTGACCGTGCGCCGTCAGCCAGCTGCCGAAGTCCTGGGTGTCCAGGGCCGGATCTGCGAGGTCGAGTCCCTTGAGCGCGAGCGCGGCCCGGACCGCCTTGGCCCGGTCGGCGAGCGAGAGGTGCGGATACGTGGCGAGGCTGCGCCCCAGGTGCAGGGGGACGGGCAGCGCGTCGCGCCGCAGTCTGCCGAGCCGCCGCCCCTCGGGGCGGTCGACGTCGAGGACGGGCACGTCGAGGCGGTCCTGCAGCGGTGCCAGCGCCGTTCCGTCGATCCGGTCGAGGAACCAGCGGTAGGCGGTGCAGCAGCGCAGGTACACGTGCTGGCCGTTGTCGACGGTCAGGTCGCCGCGCTGGAAGGAGAAGGCGAGTCCGCCCAGGCGCGGCCGGCCTTCGAGCAGGGTGACGCCCACCCCGGCGTCGGCGAGCGCCAGCGCGGCGGTGACGCCGGCGAGCCCGCCGCCGACGACGACGGCGTGCCGTCCCGCCGGAACGGGGTCGTCCGTGAGCGGCCCCGCGGAGCGTGTGCCGTGGCTCATGCGCCCTCCCCTGTCCGGCCGGTGCGCTGCTCGAACGGTGCGGAACCGGCCGTCTCAGTCTGGGACGCGGCGTCGCGGCGGAGGGTTGCCCGCCGTTTCCCGCCGGGGTGCGGGGTGTCCATCAGGCGCGCCTCCTGACGGTGCGCCGGGTCACGTGCCGGGTGTCCAGGCCGGACAGGCCGCGCACCGCGACGTACGCCTTCTCGCGTCCGGGCAGGGAGACCCGGCCGCGCAGGACGGCCCCGGGGTCGCGCTCGATGCGGTCCAGGAGCCGGCGGTAGATGCCGGCCATGGCGGCGACGCAGGCGCCGCTGCGCCGGTCGAGCAGGGGGAGCAGCCGGTAGCCCTCGGCGAACAGGGCGCGGGCCCTGCGCACTTCGAAGTGGACCAGGCCCGCGAAGTCGGAGCCCTCCGGTGGCGTGGGTCCGTCGAACCCGGCCGAGCAGCCGAACTTGGCGAGGTCGTCGGCGGGCAGGTAGGTGCGCCCGCCCTCGGCGTCCTCGCGGACGTCGCGGAGGATGTTGGTGAGCTGGAGGGCGAGGCCGAGGGTGTCGGCGTACTCGGGTGCGCGTTCGGCGCCGCGCGCGCCCGGTTCGGTGCCGAACACGCCGAGCGAGAGCCGCCCGATGGCGCCGGCGACACAGCGGCAGTAGACCTTGAGGTCGTCCCAGGTCTCGTAGGTCTCGCCGCGCGTGTCCATCTGGACGCCGTCGATGAGTTCGTCCAGGCCGCCGAGCGGGATCGGGAAGTGCTCGGCGGCGTGGGCGAGGGCGACCGCGACCGGGTCGGTGTCGTCCTCGTCGACCGCGCCGTCGCGGACCCGGGTGAGCAGCGCCCTTGTGTCCTCCAGCCGGGCCACCTTGACGTCGTTCGCCAGCGGGCCGTCGCCGATGTCGTCGACGCGCCGGGAGAACGCGTACAGCGCCGACATCGCGCGCCGCTTGGGCGTCGGCAGCAGCCGGATGCCGTAGGCGAAGTTGCGTGCCTGCTGTCCGGTGACGGCCTCGCAGTAGCTGTAGGCGGCGAGTACCGGTGCGGACGCGGGTGGTTGCGACTCCACGGTCCGGATCACCCCTTTCCTCGCAGAGTCACGCCCGCCTCGCGCAGCAACTGGACCTTGCCGGGCTTGGGCGGGCCGGGAAGTACGTCGTATTCGGCGGCGGCGATCGCGTGGAGGGCCGCCCTTCCTCCCGCCACGAACCCCGCGAGCAGCAGTCTGAGTCTGCCGTGGACGCTACCCACGAGGGGGGAGCCTTCATTCAGCAGCCCGAGGGCGCGTTCCGCCTGGTACGCGACCAGTGCGCGCACCGATGCGCCGGCGGTGGGTGCGGCGAGGTCCGCCTCCTGGACGTGGAAACGTTTCATGTCCGTGGCGGGCAGGTAGACGCGGTCGCGGCCGAGGTCCTCGGCGACGTCCTGGAGGTGCTCGACGATCTGGAGGGCGGTGCAGATGTCGTCGGAGCGGCGGACGCGCTCGGGCGTCGAGGTGCCGGTGACGGCGAGGACGAGGCGGCCGACGGGGTTGGCCGACAGTTCGCAGTAGGCGAGCAGGTCGTCGTAGGTCTCGTACCGCTTGACGAGCTGGTCCTGGCGGTTCGCGGCGATCAGGCCGAGGAAGGGCTCGGGGGTCAGCGCGTGGCGGCGGACCGTCGGCCGGAGGCGGCGCAGCAGCGGATGGCGCGGCTCGGGGCCCGCCGGTTCGAACACCCGGCGCAGGTCCGCCTCGAAGGCGTCCAGCAGTACCAGCCGGTCACCGGCGTCCTTCCCGGACACCCCGAGGAGGCGGGCGTCGGTGCCGCCGGGGGCCAGGTCACCGTCGCCGATGTCGTCGACCAGACGGGCGAACCCGTACACCGCCATGAGGGCGTCGCGCCAGGGCCGGGGGAGGAAGAAGGGGGCCACGGGGAAGTTCTCGGCGGCGGCCTTGTCGAGGGTGGCGCGCTCGGGGTCGACGGCACGCGCCGCGGCCTCGGGCGTCATCGCGGACTGCCGTGGGCGGGGACGGCACACGCTGCGTTCAGCCGGGGAGTCTCCGTAGCCATTGCCGTCACATCTCCCGTTCTACACTGCTGACCCAATGCATACTATTTCGGACACGCCGCCGAGGCTTCCGCCATGCGGCACCGTTGAATGGTGTCGGGCATTATGGCCCTGATTGCCGCCTTTCGGGACCGGTACAGCTTACGTTGTGCCACGTGGCGCGTAACGACGGGGGTCTCCGCGCACCACGACAACACACCGATCGGCGTCAAGATTCCACCGGGCGGCCGGAGTTGACGTCCTCTTTGCAGACGCCGGGCCCCACCGGACAGTTCCGGCGGGGCCCTCCTGGCACCGGGCTATTTCCCCGTGAACTTCTCGTACTCCCTGAGCACCTCGTCGGTGGGGCCGTCCATGCGCAGCTCACCGCGTTCCAGCCAGAGCACGCGGTCGCAGGTGTCGCGGATCGACTTGTTGTTGTGGCTGACCAGGAACACCGTGCCGGCCTGCTTGCGCAGCTCCCGGATGCGGGCCTCGGAGCGCTTCTGGAACTTGCGGTCGCCGGTGGCCAGCGCCTCGTCGATCATCAGGACGTCGTGGTCCTTGGCGGCGGCGATGGAGAAGCGCAGCCGGGCCGCCATGCCGGAGGAGTAGGTGCGCATCGGCAGGGTGATGAAGTCGCCCTTCTCGTTGATCCCGGAGAAGTCGACGATCTCCTGGTAGCGGGCCTTGATCTGCTCGCGGGACATGCCCATGGCGAGCCCGCCCAATATGACGTTCCGTTCGCCGGTCAGGTCGTTCATCAGGGCGGCGTTGACGCCGAGCAGGGAGGGCTGGCCGTCGGTGTAGACCTTGCCCTGTTCGGCGGGCAGCAGTCCGGCGATGGCCCGCAGCAGGGTCGACTTGCCGGAGCCGTTGGAGCCGATGAGCCCGATCGCCTCGCCCCGGTACGCCACGAAGGACACCCCGCGCACGGCGTGCACCTTGCGCACGCCCCGCTCCTCGCCCCGCTTGACGATGCGGCTGAGCGCCGCCGTGGCGCTGCCCTTGCCGGTCTTCGCGCCGTTGACGCGGTAGACGATGTGCAGGTCGTCCGCGATGACCGTGGGGATCTTCTCGTCGGTGGTGTCAGCCACGGCCGTACCTCTCCTCTGCCTTCCAGAAGTACACGAACCCGATCACGCCGGCCAGCAGCGCCCAGCCCACCGCGAACGCCCACACGTGCGGGGGCAGGTAGGAGGAGCCGTACTCGTCGATCATCGCGAAGCGGACCAGGTCCATGTAGACCGCCGCCGGGTTCCACTGCAGGACGTCGGCGAGCCAGGTGGGAACGTCCTTGTCGTGCAGCATCGCCGGGATGCTGAACATCACGCCGGACGCGTACATCCAGGTGCGCAGCACGAACGGCATCAGCTGGGCCAGGTCGGGCGTCTTGCTGCCCATCCGCGCGAAGACCAGCGCGAGCCCGGTGTTGAACACGAACTGCAGCAGCAGCGCCGGGATCACCAGCAGCCACGACAGATCGGGGAAACTGCCGAACCCCAGCATCACGACGACGAGCACGATCAGCGAGGCCAGCAGCTGCTGGAGCTGCTGGAGCGCGAAGGAGACGGGCAGTGAGGCTCTGGGGAAGTGCAGGGCCCGCACCAGCCCCAGGTTCCCGGAGATGGCCCGCACCCCGGCGAGGACCGAGCTCTGGGTGAAGGTGAACACGAACACGCCCGTCACCAGGAACGGCACGTAGACGTCCTTCGGGATGCCCCGGTTGGCGCCCAGCAGCAGGCCGAAGATGAAGAAGTACACCGCCGCGTTCAGCAGCGGGGTCGCCACCTGCCACAGCTGGCCGAGCTTGGCCTGGCTGTACTGGGCGGTCAGCTTCGCCCGGGAGAAGGCGAGGATGAAGTGCCGCCGGTCCCAGAGCTGACGGACGTACTCCGTCAGGGACGGCCGGGCGCCGCTGACGGACAGCCCGTACTTGGCGGCGAGCCGGTCCGCCGTCAGGCCCTCGTCGGGCGGCACGGGCGCGGTGACCGCGACCGTGCCGTCGTGCGTGGTCTCACTCACTGGTGGAAAACTTTCGTCCTCGAGATGCGCGGCCCGCGGGCGGGCCTGGCATGAGCCGGAGAGCCTGGGTACGGCCCCGATGTTCCCGGATACGAGCTTGTCAGATGACGGGGGGCCGGCCCAGTCGGGTCAGCCGCCACACCGTACGCCACTTCATGGGCCGACGGGGTCCGCAGGGGGTGGCCCAGCCCTCCCGGAAACCACCGAACCACGCCTTCAGCGCGGGGCGCGAGGGCCGGCGCAGCAGGGTGAGGAGCATCCAGACGCCCAGGTAGACCGGGACCAGGGGCGCGGGGAGGTTGCGGCGGGCCAGCCAGACCCGGTTGCGGGCGACCATGCGGTGGTAGACCGCGTGCCGCGAGGGGGCGGTGGTCGGGTGGTACAGCACCATGTCGGACCGGTAGTCGATCATCCAGCCGGCGTCCAGGGCCCGCCAGGCCAGGTCGGTCTCCTCATGGGCGTAGAAGAACTCGTCCGGCAGCCCGCCGACCTCGGCGAGGACCTTGGTGCGCACGGCGTTGGCGCCGCCGAGGAAGGTGGTCACGCGCGAGGAGCGCATCGGGTCGGAGGCGCGCAGCCGGGGCACGTGGCGGCGCTGGGTGACGCCGCTCTCCGGGTCGGCGATGCGGAAGCTGATGATGCCGAGCGCCGGGTCGGCCGTGAAGGCCTGGCGGCACAGCTCGGCGGTGTCGTGGCCGGCGAGCAGGCCGTCGTCGTCGAGGAAGAGCAGGATGTCGACGTCGGTGCCGCCGGGGCCGAAGGCCTCGATGCCGACGTTGCGGCCGCCGGGGATGCCGAGGTTCTCCGGCAGTTCCACGGTGCGGACGCCCTCGGGTACCTCGGGGACGGGCGAGCCGTTGCCGACCACGACCACCTGGACCGGATCGCCGTCCTGCTTGGCGACCGAGTCCAGCAGGGCGCGCAGCTCGTCGGGGCGGTTGCCCATGGTGATGATCACCGCGCCGACCTTCATGCCGGCGCTCACTTCAGCCTGCTGGAGGCGAGGACGGACACCAGGTGCAGCAGGGTCTGCAGCAGGGCGATGCCGGCCAGGACGGCGGTGCCCAGGCGGGTGAAGAACAGGTCGTCCCGGGCGGCGTCCGCGATCGCGAGGACCAGGATCAGCAGGGACGCCTCGATGCCGAGGATGAGGCGGTGGAACTTGAACGCGGCGGCGGCCCGGCGGGCCAGCGCCATGCCGGAGGAGCGCATCTCGGCGGCGGCCTCCTTCACCGGCGGCAGCCCGTTCTGGTGGCGGGCGACGCCGACGAGGTCGGTCTCGGCCTTGATCAGGATCGCGCCGAGCGCGGCCAGGGTGCCCAGGAAGGCCCAGAGCCAGTCGATCCGTCCGCTGCCCCACGGGTCGGCGGCGCGCAGGCCGAGGCCGACCAGGACGGCCGCGTCGGTGAGGTAGGCGCCGACCCGGTCGAGGTAGACCCCGCCGAGCGAGTACTGCTTCCGCCAGCGCGCTATCTCGCCGTCGACGCAGTCCAGCAGCAGGTAGAGCTGGACGGCGACCACGCCGAGGACGGCCCCCGTGATCCCCGGCACCAGCAGCGCCGGGGCCGCGAGGACACCGCAGACGGTCATCAGGTACGTGAGCTGGTTGGGCGTGACCCTGGTGTTCACCAGGTAGCGGTCCACCCGCAGGGACACCTCGCGCATGTAGAGGCGCCCCATCCAGTGCTCACCGCTGCGCCGGTCCTTGACCCCCGGGGGGTGCACGACCGGACGGAGTTCAGCTACCGATGGCCTTGACATAGTCGGCGTAGACGTCCTTGATCTGTTCGGTCTTCAGGTCGAGATGTTCGAGGATGGTGAAGCGTCCGGGGCGGGTCTCCGGAGCGAACTCGACGACCCGGACGAATTCGTCCGGCGTGAATCCGATCTCCTCCGGCAGCACCGGGAGTCCGTGGCGGCGGAGCACCTCGGCCATGGCGGCCGATTCCTCGTGGGCCCCGCGCAGGTACATCGCGAAGGCGGCGCCCAGTCCGCACTGCTCGCCGTGGGCGGCGGCCCGCTTGGGGTGGAGCAGGTCGAAGGCGTGGTTGATCTCGTGGCAGGCGCCGGAGGAGGGACGGGAGTCGCCGGAGACGGACATGGCGATGCCGGTGAGGACCAGCGCCTCGGCCAGCACCTGCAGGAAGCCGTCGTCGCCGACCCCGCCCGGGTGCCGCAGCACCGCCTCGCCGGCCTGCCGGGCCATGGCGGCGGCCAGGCCGTCGATCTTCTCCCCGTTGACGCGGTGGGCCAGTTCCCAGTCCGCGACGGCGGAGATGTTGGAGATGGCGTCGCCGATGCCGGACCGTACGAAACGGACCGGGGCCTCGCGGATGACGTTGAGGTCGATGACGACCGCGATCGGGTTCGGTACGCCGTAGGAGCCGCGGCCCGCGTCGTTGTCGAGGGTCGCGACCGGCGAGCAGAGGCCGTCGTGCGCGAGGTTGGTGGCGACGGCGACCAGGGGCAGGCCGACGCGCGCCGCCGCGAACTTGGCGCAGTCGATGATCTTCCCGCCGCCGAGGCCGACGACCGCGTCGTAGTGGCCGCCCTTTATGTCGCCCGCCAGCCGGACCGCGTCGTCGATGGTGCCGCCGCCGACCTCGTACCAGTCGGCGCCGGGCAGCGAGGGCGCGATCCGCTCGCGCAGCCGGGTGCCCGAGCCGCCGCTGACGGCGATGGCGAGCCGGCCGGACTGCGAGATGCGCTCGTCGGCGAGGACACAGCCCAGGTCGTCGAGGGCGCCCGGGCGGATGTCCACGACGACCGGCGAGGGGATCAGCCGGGTCAGTACTGGCACGCGATCTCCCGTCCGCGGGCGAGGTCGTCGTGGTTGTCGATCTCCACCCACTCGACGTCGCCGATCGGCGCCACGTCGATCCGGAAGCCGCGGTTCACCAGTTCCTGGTAGCCGTGCTCGTAGAACTGCTGCGGGTCTGTCTCCCACACGGTCTTCAGCGCGTCGGCCAGCTCGTCGGCGGCGTCGCCCTCGATGAGGGTGACGCCGATGTACTCGCCGGTGGCCTCGGCGGGGTCCATCAGCTTGGTGATCTTCGTCATGCCCTTGGCGGGGTCGACGACGACCTTCATCTCCTCGTCGGCGAGCTGCTTGACCGTGTCGAGGGCGAGGATGATCCGCTTGCCCTCGCCGCGGGCGGCGAGCAGGGTCTTCTCGACGGAGACCGGGTGCACGGTGTCGCCGTTGGCGAGGATCACGCCGTCCTTGAGGGCGTCACGGCCGCACCACAGGGAGTAGGCGTTGTTCCACTCCTCGGCCTTGTCGTTGTCGATGAGGGTGAGCTCGAGGCCGTACTTCGCCTCCAGGGCGGCCTTGCGCTCGTAGACGGCCTCCTTGCGGTAGCCGACGATGATCCCGACCTCGGTCAGGCCGATCTCGGCGAAGTTGCCGAGGGTGAGGTCCAGGACCGTCGGTTCGCCCTCTATGCCCGCGGGCCCCACCGGCACCAGCGCCTTGGGAAGGCTGTCGGTGTAGGGGCGCAGACGCCGTCCGGCGCCGGCCGCCAGCACGAGGCCGATCATGCGGGTTCTCCTTCATCGTGTACGGCGGGCGCCCCGGAGGACGCCCAGAAGCGGATGCTCTCGACGAGCACCACCAGGGCCACGGCCACGGCGAGGACCGTGAGCGCGACCGTGAACTGGGAGGCGGTGAGCAGTGCCGCCAGGACGGCGACCACCAGGGTGCGGCCCTCGTGCCCCCCGATCGCCCGCACCAGCCAGCGCGGGGACGCGCCCGCGTCGCCGCGGATGCGGTAGACCGTGTCGTAGTGATGGTAGGCGACCGCGGCCACCAGGCCGTAGGCCGCGGGAAGGGCTCCGTTCACGTCCGCGTCGGCCGCCAGTGCGAGGACGGTGCCGTACTCGGCGGCGCGGAAGAACGGCGGGACCAGCCAGTCGAGGGCACCCTTGAGGGGGCGGGCCACGGCGAGGGCGGAGGTCAGGGCGTAGCCGCAGGCGGCGACGATCGTCCAGGGGCCGCCGAAGCCGGTGAGCAGGGCCGTGGCGACGACGGCGAGGCCGCCGAGCAGGGCGACGGCGGGGGCGGTGAAGCCGGGCAGGCGCCGCGCGGGGTTCCTCAGCGGGCCGGTGAGGGCCTGGGCGAGCGGGCCGGAGTCGGCGAGGTCCGCGAGCGCCTGTGCCGCCCGGTCGGTCCGCTTCGCCTTGCGGGTCAGCGAGCGCAGGACCCGGCCCGCCGTGGTGTACGTCGCGGCGAAGGCGCAGCCGACGAGCAGGGCGTAGAAGGTGATCCGGGGGGTGGTGACGGCCGTGAGGACGGCGATCATCGCCCAGCGTTCACCGATCGGCAGGACGATCATGCGGCGCAGCCAGACCGTCCAGCCGACGCTGTCGAGCCTGTCGGAGAGGGCGGCGGTGGGGCTCGTGTTGGCGGTGGCGTCGTGGTTGGCCTCGTTGAAGGAGAAGTCCACGACGTGCCGGCAGGTCTGCAGGACCATCGCGCCGAGGGCGAGGGCCCATACGTCGTCGCCGCCGCGGGCGGCTCCGAGGGCGAGGCCCGCGTAGTAGGCGTACTCCTTGGCGCGGTCGAAGGTGGCGTCGAGCCAGGCGCCGAGGGTGGAGTACTGCAGGGAGTAGCGGGCGAGCTGGCCGTCGGTGCAGTCCAGCACGAAGGAGGCGAGGAGCAGCACGCCGGCGGCGACGAAGCCGGCGCGGGTGCCGGTCGCGGCGCAGCCGGCGGCTATGAGCGCGGTGATCAGGGACGCGGTGGTGACCTGGTTGGGGGTCAGTCCGCGGCGGGCGCACCAGCGGGCGATGTAGCGCGAGTACGGGCTGATGAAGTGGGTGGTGAAGAAGCCGTCGCGGGCCTTGACGGCCGACTTCAGGCGTACGGCCTCGTCGTCGACGGCGGCGACGGCCTGCCGGGCCTCGTTGCGGGTCTGGGGGTCGCCGGGGACGGTGGCGACCAGGCTGCCGAGCTCGGGGCGGTGCACGTCGGCACCCTCGGCGTCGAGGGCGGTGACGACGTGGTCGGCGGGGCTGTCGGCCAGGACGGCGGCGCCGGCCGGCCCGGCGGCGGCCGCGGAGTCCTCGCGGGCCATCGCGCGGATCAGGGCCTGGCGGCCGGCCGGCTGGGCGGTGACGGCGCCGGGGATCGCGGAGAGCGGGAAGCGGGGGTCGGTGAGGCCGAGGCGCAGCGCGTGCGTGTGGCCCACGAAGCGGGCGTCGACCACGGCGACCCGCTGTCCCGCGGGCACCCCGGCGAGCAGGGCCTTGGCCTCGGCGATGCCGGACGCGGTCCGTACGTCGAAGCCGAGGGAGCGCAGATCGCCCTCGAGTGACGAACCGGGGACCGGCTGGCCGGTGAGGATGGCGGTCGACAACCGAATCTCACTCCCTGGGTGCCGACGCGTCGACGCCGGTCATGTACACGATGAGGCGCCCGTGCGGTACCTCCGGGCGGCATGTCGGCAGAGGTTATCGGATGCCCGGAAACCCGTGTTCACCGCCTGTTCGACGGCCGGATCGGCACGGTTCGCCCGCGCCTCCGCCGCGATCATCATCGGTGATGCGGGGCCCGGCCCACAAACCGCCGTATCAGAACAGGCATTTGGTACGACTCTATGCATGGGGGACCGCCCGGTCCGCTCGGCATAGGGTGGGCGACCATGACATGGCTGATCACCGGCGGGGCCGGTTACATCGGGGCACATGTGGCGCGGGCCATGACCGGTGCCGGGGAGCGGGTCGTGGCGCTGGACGACCTCTCCGCCGGGGTGCCGGCGCGGCTGCCCGCCGACGTCCCGCTGGTCAGGGGATCGTCGCTGGACGGCGAGCTGCTGAAGCGGGTGTGCGCGGAGCACGGGGTGACGGGAGTGGTGCATCTCGCCGCACGCAAGCAGCCCGCCGAGTCCGTGGCGCACCCGACCATGTACTACCGGGAGAACCTGGGGGGCCTCGGGACGCTTCTGGACGCCGTCGCCGACGCCGGGATCGGGCGCTTCGTCTTCTCCTCGTCGGCGGCCGTGTACGGCGACCCCGGTGTGGACCTCATCACGGAGGACGCCCCCTGCGCCCCGGCCAACCCCTACGGCGAGACCAAGCTCGCCGGTGAGTGGCTGGTCCGGGCGGCGGGACGGGCGCACGGCATCGACACGGTGTGCCTGCGCTACTTCAACGTGGCGGGGGCGGCGGTGCCGGAGCTGGCCGACACCGGTGTCTTCAACATCGTGCCGATGGTCTTCGACCGGCTCACGCGTGACGAGGCCCCGCGCATCTTCGGCGACGACTACCCGACGCCGGACGGCACGTGCGTCCGTGACTACATCCACGTGGCCGATCTGGCCCAGGCGCACCTGGCGGCGGCCCGGAGGCTGTCCGAGGGGGACCTCTCGGGGGACCTGACGGTGAACATCGGCCGCGGCGAGGGCGTCTCGGTGCGCGAGCTGATCACGGCCATCGGCGAGGTCACCGGCGACACCCGGGCCCCGCTCGTCGAGGGCCGCCGCCCCGGCGACGCGCCCCGCGCGGTGGCGTCGGCCGCCCGCGCGGCCGAGCGGCTCGGCTGGACCGCCCGGCGCTCGGTGCGGGAGATGATCGAGTCGGCGTGGCAGGGGTGGCGGCTGCACCAGGGCCGCTGAGCGCCGCGCGACTGTTGTCCACCGTCTGACCTGCGGATCGTTTGCGCAGGTCAGAGCAGACGACAACGGTGTTCAGTGCCGCGTTGCGGATACCCCCTCCCCGTAGTTCACTGTGACCCGGACGGGGTCACGGGAAGGGGCCGTTTCATGGGGGCTGGGCACGATCACGGGCATGCGCACGGCGCGCCCGCCGGCGGTACCGCGAGTGCGGCGTACCGCGGCAGGCTGCGGGTGGCGCTGGCGATCACGCTCGGTGTCATGGTGGTCCAGATCGTCGGCGGTGTGCTGGCCGACTCGCTCGCGCTGGTCACGGACGCGGCCCACATGGCGACGGACGCCCTGGGCCTGGGCATGGCGTTGCTCGCGATCCACTTCGCGAGCCACCCGCCGAGCGAGCACCGCACCTTCGGCCTCGCCCGCGCGGAGATCCTCGCCGCCCTGGCCAACTGCGTGCTGCTGCTCGGCGTCGGCGGCTACGTGCTGTACGAGGCGATCGAGCGGTTCGTCACCCCGGCCGACACCAAGGGCGGCCTGGCGATGGTGTTCGGCGCGATCGGCCTGGTCGCGAACCTGGTGTCGCTGACCCTGCTGATGCGCGGGCAGAAGGAGAGCCTGAACGTGCGCGGCGCCTTCCTGGAGGTGGCGGCGGACGCGCTCGGCTCGGTCGCGGTGATCCTCGCCGCGCTGGTGATCCTGACCACCGGCTGGACGGTCGCCGACCCGATCGCCTCGCTGCTGATCGCGCTGATGATCGTGCCCCGCACCGTGAAGCTGCTGCGCGAGACGCTCGACGTCCTGCTGGAGGCGGCGCCCAAGGGCGTGGACATGGCTCAGGTGCGGGAGCACATCCTCGCCACCGACGGCGTGGAGGACGTGCACGACCTGCACGCCTGGACGATCACCTCGGGGATGCCGGTGCTCTCCGCGCACGTCGTCGTCAGCTCCGACGTCCTGAACACCATCGGGCACGAGAAGATGCTGCACGAGCTGCAGAACTGTCTGGGCGCCCACTTCGACGTGGAGCACTGCACCTTCCAGCTGGAGCCCGGCGGGCACGCGGAGCACGAGGCACGCCTGTGCCATTAGGACCGGTCCACGCGCGCCGCCGCGCGCCGATGCGCCGGAGTACGCGGTCTTCCGCCCCCGTGCGGGCGCCCCGGGGACATGCGGGCGCGTCCGGGAGTGCCGGGAGTGCCGGATTCGTGCGGCAGACTTGGGGCGCGAAGACCGAGTGAAGGATGGGTATGCCGATCACACCTGCCACCGCGACGAACAGCCCGTCGAACGGCGCCGCCGAGCCGATCCTGCTGGAACTGGTCGACGAGGACGGCGTGACGACCGGCACGGCGGAGAAGCTCGCCGCCCACCAGCCGCCGGGGCAGCTCCACCGGGCGTTCTCGGTGTTCCTGTTCGACGAGCGCGGACGGCTGCTGCTGCAGCAGCGGGCGCTGGGCAAGTACCACTCCCCCGGTGTGTGGTCCAACACCTGCTGCGGTCACCCCTACCCCGGTGAGGCGCCGTTCGCGGCGGCGGCCCGGCGGACCTTCGAGGAGCTGGGCGTCTCCCCGTCGCTGCTCGCCGAGGCCGGCACCGTCCGCTACAACCACCCGGACCCGGCCTCGGGCCTGGTGGAGCAGGAGTACAACCACCTCTTCGTCGGCATGGTGCAGTCACCGCCGCAACCGGACCCGCGGGAGGTGGCGGCCACGGCGTTCGTGACCCCGGCGGAGCTGGCGGAGCGGCACGCGCGGGACACCTTCTCGGCCTGGTTCCCGACCGTCCTGGACGCGGCCCGCCCGGCGGTCCGCGAACTGACGGGCCCGTCCGCGGGCTGGTGACCTAGGAGATCCGCGTGGGCTTGAGCGGCAGGGCGGCCCAGATCACCTTGCCGCCGGTGGTGGTGTGCTCGACGTCGCACACCCCGCCCGCCTCGCGGGTGATCTCCCGCACCAGGAGCAGTCCGCGGCCTCCGGTACGGCCGTGGTCGGTCTCCAGGGCGGTGGGCCGGTAGGGGTGGTTGTCCTCCACGGACACCCGGACCCACTCGGCGCCGACGGCGACCTCGACGGCGAGCGTCGGGGACAGCAGCGCCGCGTGCCGTACGGCGTTGGTGACCAGCTCGGAGACGATCAGCAGCAGCCCCTGCACGATGTCGTCCGCGACCGGAACCCCCTGGCGCAGCAGCAGGTCCCGCACGGCGTGGCGGGCCTGCGGGACCGAGGCGTCGACGGCCGGGGCGGTGAATCGCCAGACACCTTCGTACGGCAGCGGATCGCCGCTCTCACGCTCGATTGTCACCACACGTCGAGTGTTGGGCCCGTCGGCCCCGCCCCCCGCCCCTGAACAGAAGTCAGCGGATATCGAGCGTTTCCGACCGTCTGTGTACGACACGGTCGCTTGCGGGACCGTTCCGGTCCGCCCCGTGCCGGGTCGGCGAACTATTCGGGTTGTACGGGTTTGACGGCCGGGTGATCACCGCCGTGCGGCGCCTCACCCGGCGCCCGCGTCGTGGCCTCCTTCTCGTCGGCCAGGCGGTCGGAGACCATGCCGACGATCCGGCGTCCGCCGTAGCCGGTGGCGATCAGACCGAGCCCGTCGAAGAGCAGGGAGAGGGAGAAGAACGTACCGATGACGTACTGGCTGCTGCTGGGCCAGGTGGCCAGCACCAGGACTCCCAGGAGCAGCCCGAAGGCGCCCTGCACCAGCGTCCAGCCGAACTGCGGCCCGCGCACCACCAGGCTGCCGACGAGGCGGAACACCCCGCCGGTGAGGAACAGCAGCGCGGCGAACATGGTGAGCGCCTCGGCCGCGGCCTCCGGTGTCTTCAGGACGACCACGCCGGCCGCGATGTTCAGGGCCGCGACGACCACGCCGAGCCAGAAGAAGTTGGTGTGCCGCGCCTGGACGGCGTGCAGCAGTCCGACCAGGCCGCCGATCAGCAGCAGCCAGCCGAACAGCACCATCGAGGTCAGGGTGGCGAGGCCGGTGTAGATCAGGCCGACCAGGCCCGCGACGACCAGGATCACGCCGAGTACGGCGAGCCAGCTGAAGCCGCGGCTCAGTTTCGCGGCCTCGCCCTGGGGCTTGGTGGACTTGGCCATGACTGCCTCCTCGCTCCCGTTTCCCCTCTTCCCAGTCTCCGCCGCCCGCCCGTCCCCCGCCGGGCGGAGCCCTGTCGGCCGGGGCGCCGACCGGGGCGGATAGCATCCGGCGCATGGAGCCCCAGCTGCTGCACGGCGTCACCGGGCACGTCGCCACGGTCGTCATCCGCCATCCGGAGAAGCGCAACGCCATGACGGCCGCGATGTGGGGTTCCCTGCCGCCACTGCTGGAAACGCTGGCGGCCGACCCGGACGTACGGGTACTGGTGCTCACCGGTGAGGGCGGGACGTTCTGCGCCGGCGCCGACATCTCCACGCTCCGGGGGTCGCCGCTCGAGGCGCAGCGACTGGCCGTGGCGGCGGAGGAGGCACTCGCCGCCTTCCCCAAGCCGACCCTGGCGGCGGTCCGGGGGCACTGCGTGGGCGGCGGGGCACAGCTCGCGGCGGCCTGCGATCTGCGGTTCGCCGAGGAGGGGGCGCGGTTCGGGGTGACCCCGGCGAAGCTCGGCATCGTCTACCCGGCCTCCGCGACCCGGCGGCTGGTCTCCCTGGTCGGTCCGGCCATCGCCAAGTACCTTTTGTTCTCCGGTGAGTTGATCGAGACCGGACGGGCACTGCGCACCGGTCTGGTGGACGAGGTGCTGCCCGAGGGCGAACTGGACGAGCGGGTCGCGGAGTTCACCCGGATCCTGGCGTCCCGGTCGCAGCTGACGCAGGCCGCGGCGAAGGAGTTCGTGAGCGGTCGCACCGACCGGGACACGTACTGGAGCGAGCGGGCCGGGGAGAGCGGTGACACCGCGGAGGGCGTCGCCGCGTTCCTGGAGCGCCGGCCGCCGCGCTTCACCTGGACCGTGCCCACGTCAGGACGAAGCGGCTCTTCGACCTGAACTCCTCGAGGACGACGAGAACGGTTCGCTGCGCCGTGCCGTCGATTCCTGGCGGCACCCGGCACGGCCGCAACGAACGGGTTCCCCACCTTTCCTGCCGTGCCCGGACCGGGACGGCATGCATGTCGAAGCGTTGACGAGGTACACGCAGTCAGACCCGGCCGACGGGGCCGGGAGACGGAAGGAGAGACACATGCTGCGTGCCATCGCGGATGTCCTGCGCCAGATCGGCGGGGCCGTCGCCACCGTGGTGACCCTGCCGTTCCGGGCGCTCGCCAGGCTGTTCGGCGGGGCCTCGTCCACCGCCCGGGGCCGTCGCGCCTGACGCCACTCGTGCGGTCCCCGGGCGAGTCGCCGCCCTGATCCCCGATTGTCGGCGCCACCTGCCACAATTGCCGCGCAACCTCAGTGGAGAAGGCGGTACGGGAACGTGACGACACCCCTGACAGGGTCCATCGAAAGCAGGATCGCCGAGGAGCTCGGCGTACGGGAGCGGCAGGTCAGGGCCGCGGTGGAGCTGCTCGACGGCGGTTCGACCGTGCCCTTCATCGCCCGCTACCGCAAGGAAGCGACCGAGATGCTCGACGACGCGCAGCTGCGCACGCTCGAGGAGCGGCTGCGCTATCTGCGGGAGCTGGAGGAGCGTCGGACGGCGATCCTGGAGTCGGTGCGCGAGCAGGGCAGGCTCACCGGCGAACTCGAGGCGCGGATCCGGGGCGCGGAGACCAAGGCGCGCCTGGAGGACATCTACCTGCCGTACAAGCCCAAGCGACGCACCAAGGCGCAGATCGCGCGTGAGGCGGGGCTCGAGCCGCTGGCGGAGGGGCTGCTCGGTGACCCGGGTGTCGAGCCCCTCTCCGCGGCCGCCGCGTTCGTGGACGCCGGCAAGGGCGTCGCCGATCCTCAGGCCGCCCTGGACGGCGCGCGGGCGATCCTCACCGAGCGGTTCTCGGAAGACGCCGACCTGATCGGCGAGCTGCGCGAGCGCATGTGGGTGCGCGGGCGGCTGACCGCGAAGGTGCGTGACGGCAAGGAGGAGGCGGGCGCGAAGTTCTCCGACTACTTCGACTTCGCCGAGCCGTTCACCGATCTGCCCTCGCACCGGATCCTGGCGATGCTGCGCGGCGAGAAGGAGGAGGTCCTCGACCTCGTCCTGGAGCCGGAGGAGCCGGTGGACGGCCCGTCGTCGTACGAGGGGATCGTCGCCGGCCGGTTCGGGATCTCCCAGCAGGGACGTCCGGCCGACAAGTGGCTGGGCGACACGGTCCGCTGGGCCTGGCGTACGCGCATCCTGGTGCACCTCGGCATCGATCTGCGGCTGCGGCTGCGGACGGCGGCCGAGGACGAGGCGGTGCGGGTCTTCGCGGCCAATCTGCGCGACCTGCTGCTCGCCGCCCCGGCCGGTACGCGCGCGACGCTCGGCCTCGACCCCGGTTTCCGTACGGGGGTGAAGGTCGCCGTGGTGGACGCGACCGGCAAGGTCGTCGCCACGGACGTCATCCATCCGCATGTCCCGGCCAACCGGTGGGACGAGGCGATCGCCGGGCTGGCGCGGCTGGCGAAGGAGCACGCGGTCGAGCTGATCGCGATCGGCAACGGCACGGCGTCCCGCGAGACCGACAAGCTCGCCGGTGAACTCATCACCAAGCACCCCGAGTTGAAGCTGACCAAGGTGATGGTGTCCGAGGCGGGCGCCTCCGTGTACTCGGCCTCCGCCTTCGCCTCCCAGGAGCTGCCCGACATGGACGTGTCGCTGCGCGGCGCGGTGTCGATCGCACGCCGGCTCCAGGACCCGCTGGCCGAGCTGGTGAAGATCGACCCGAAGTCGATCGGGGTCGGCCAGTACCAGCACGACCTGTCCGAGGTGAAGCTGTCGCGTTCGCTGGACGCGGTGGTGGAGGACTGTGTGAACGGCGTGGGTGTGGACGTCAACACCGCGTCGGCGCCGCTGCTCGCGCGGGTCTCCGGTGTCAGCTCCGGGCTCGCCGAGAACATCGTGGCGCACCGGGACTCCAACGGTCCGTTCCGGTCGCGTGGTGAGCTGAAGAAGGTGGCGCGGCTCGGCCCGAAGGCGTACGAGCAGTGTGCGGGCTTCCTGCGGATCCGCGGCGGTGACGATCCGCTGGACGCGTCCAGTGTGCACCCGGAGGCGTACCCGGTGGTGCGGCGGATGGTGAAGTCCTCCGGGGCGGAGGTCGCCGCGCTGATCGGGAACACGGCGGTGCTGCGGTCGCTGCGGGCGGGGGACTTCGTGGACGAGAAGTTCGGTCTGCCGACCGTGGGCGACATCCTGAAGGAGCTGGAGAAGCCGGGGCGGGACCCGCGGCCGGCGTTCAGGACGGCTGTCTTCAAGGAGGGGGTGGAGAAGATCTCCGATCTGGCCTCCGGGATGGTGCTGGAGGGCGTCGTGACGAACGTGGCCGCGTTCGGGGCGTTCGTGGATGTCGGTGTGCACCAGGACGGGCTGGTGCATGTGTCGGCCATGTCGAAGACGTTCGTGAAGGATCCGCGGGATGTGGTGAAGCCGGGGGACATCGTCAAGGTGAAGGTGCTCGACGTGGACATCCCGCGGAAGCGGATTTCGCTGACGCTGCGGCTGGACGACGAGGCTGCGCCTCAGGCGGAGCAGCAGGGGCAGCGCGCGGGGCGGCAGGGGGGTCGGCCGCCGAAGCAGCGGCAGCAGGGGCGTTCCGGAGGGAAGGGACAGTCTGCTGCACCCGCTCCGGCCAGCGGGGCGATGGCCGACGCGTTGCGGCGGGCCGGGTTGGCGTAGTCGGGGCTGGGCGGGGGTGGGTGCGCGGGCCCGGCGCTTGCCGGGTGCCGCCCGCGCCCACCCGTGCCGCCCCGGCGGCACGATTGCCCGCGGAGGGGGCGGGGGTGACTACCCGCGGAGGGGCGGGGTGACTGCCCGCGGAGGGGCGGGTGGGGTGACTGCCCGCGGTTACGCGGGGGCCTCCGTCACCTTGCCGTCCGTGACCTCCAGGCGCCTGTTGACCCTCACCGCGTTCAGCATGCGGCGGTCGTGGGTGATCAGGAGGAGGGTGCCCTGGTAGGTGTTCAGGGCTGATTCGAGTTGTTCGATCGCCGGTAGGTCCAGGTGGTTGGTCGGCTCGTCGAGGATCAGGAGGTTGACGCCCCTGCCCTGGAGGAGGGCCAGGGCTGCCCTCGTGCGTTCGCCCGGGGAGAGGGTGGCCGCGGGGCGCACGACGTGGTCCGCCTTGAGGCCGAACTTGGCCAGGAGCGTGCGGATGTCGGCCGGGTCCAGGTCGGGGACCGCCGGGCGGAACGCGTCGAGCAGGGTCTCCGGGCCGTGGAACAGCGCGCGGGCCTGGTCGACCTCGCCGAGCAGGACGCCGGAGCCGAGCGCCGCGTGCCCGGCGTCGAGCGGGACGCGGCCCAGGAGGGCGCCGAGCAGGGTGGACTTGCCGGCGCCGTTCGCGCCCGTCACCGCCACCCGGTCCGCCCAGTCGATCTGCAGGGAGACCGGGCCGAGCGTGAAGCCTCCGCGTCGGACCTCGGCGTCCCGGAGGGTGGCGACGACCGCGCCCGAGCGAGGGGCCGACGCGATCTCCATGCGCAGCTCCCACTCCTTGCGCGGCTCCTCGACCACCTCCAGGCGTTCGATCATGCGCTGGGTCTGACGCGCCTTCGCGGCCTGCTTCTCGCTGGCCTCGCTGCGGAACTTGCGGCCGATCTTGTCGTTGTCGTTGCCCGCCTTGCGGCGCGCGTTCTTCACGCCCTTGTCCATCCAGGCGCGCTGCGTCTGCGCCCGGTCCTGGAGCGCGGCCTTCTTGTCGGCGTACTCCTCGTACTCGTCGCGGGCGTGCCGGCGGGCCACGTCCCGCTCCTCCAGATAGGCCTCGTAGCCACCGCCGTAGAGGTTGATCTGCCGCTGGGCGAGGTCGAGTTCGAGGACCTTGGTGACCGTGCGGGTGAGGAACTCGCGGTCGTGGCTGACGACGACCGTGCCGGCGCGCAGGCCGGTCACGAAGCGTTCGAGGCGTTCCAGGCCGTCCAGGTCGAGGTCGTTGGTCGGCTCGTCGAGGAGGAAGACGTCGTAGCGGGAGAGGAGGAGGGAGGCGAGTCCGGCGCGGGCCGCCTGGCCTCCGGAGAGTGAGGTCATCGGCTGGTCCAGGCCGACGGCCAGGCCGAGGGAGCCGGCGACCTCCTCGGCGCGCTCGTCGAGGTCGGCGCCGCCCAGGGACAGCCAGCGCTCCAGGCTGGTGGCGTACGCGTCGTCCGCGCCCGGCGCGCCGTCGACCAGGGCCTGGGTCGCCTCGTCCATGGTCCGCTGAGCCTCGGCGACACCGGTACGACGGGCCAGGAACGCCCGTACGCTCTCGCCGGGCCGGCGCTCCGGCTCCTGCGGGAGGTGCCCGACGGTCGCGGTGGGCGGGGAGAGGCGCAGCTCGCCCTGTTCCGGTGCGGTGAGGCCGGCGAACAGGCGCAGCAGCGTGGACTTGCCCGCGCCGTTGGCACCGACCAGACCGATCACGTCGCCGGGCGCGACGACGAGGTCGAGGCCGGTGAACAGGGAGCGGTCGCCGTGCCCGGCGGCGAGGTTCTTGGCGACGAGGGTGGCAGTCATCAGACCGCCGATCCTAATGGCCGCGTGCGGCCGGCCGCGCCCCGGTTCTCACCGCGCCACCTCCGTCACCAGTACCGTCCCGCCGGTGCGCGCGACCAGGTACGCCTCGCCCCTCACCGCCTTGCCGTCCAGCGGGACACGGTGGCGGCCGGGTTCGAGCACGCCGTCGAAGAGGTCCCGGGTGCGGGTGCGGGAGAGGCGGTCGATCCGGTACGCGGTGAGCCTGACCCGGCAGGACGAGGCGACCTCCAGCTCCGCCGCGTCGCCGGCGGCGGTGAGTTCCGTCAGGCGGCGCCGGTCCCGCGGGCCGCGCTCCAGGGCCTGTTCGGTCTGGGCGACGAGGAGCGGGACGACGGGGGCGAAGCCGTCGACGCAGGGCACGTCGACGCCGGCGCCGGCGAAGGCGCGGCGGACGGCGTCGCGTTCGCCGTCGCTCACCGACCGGCCGAAGACCACGGCGCCGTAGCCGCGCAGTTCGTCGGCGGGGACGCCGTCCGCGTCGTGGGCGATGTCGGCGCCGATGCCGATGGTGCGCAGGGCCGCGGCGAGCCTGGCGAGCAGGGCGACCCGGGCGCCGATCAGCAGGACCCGGCGGCGGGCGCCGGGGACGTCGCCGTCGAGGAGGGAGGCGAGGGCCGTACGGTATTCGGTGCCCTGGAAGCGGAACGGGCCCAGGCCGTGGTAGCCGTTGAGCTCCAGGTCGGCGTGCTCGTCGGTCTGCCAGGCGAAGTCGCGCCAGATGAAGTCCTCGCCGTCCCGTTCGATGACCGCGGTCACCGCGCCGCAGGCGAGGTCCTCGCACTCGGGGCAGCCGTAGACGATGTACCGGCCGGCGGGCAGCGGTGCCTCGCTCTCCAGCAGCAGGCCCTGGACCTGGGCGGTGAAGAGGGAGGGCGGGACGTCGGAGGCGAGCGGGGAGACGGCGTCCAGGTCGGAGAGGCGGAAGAGCAGCGGGCATCCGTCGACGACGAAGTCGACGAAGTCCCGGTGGACTTGGTAGGCACCGTCGGCGAGGAGTCCACCGGCTCTCGTCGCCGGTGCCAGGCCGAAGGTCGCGTACTCGGCAGACATGCTGTGAGTATTCCCACCGCGGGACGGACCTGAGCACGGCATGACATATTCCGCTACGGTCCCCCGATGGGAACCGGACTGGACCGCGATGTCCTGGTGATCGGCGGCGGGGTCGTCGGGCTGACGACGGCGGTGGTGCTCGCCGAGCGCGGCGTACGGGTACGGCTGTGGACGCGCGACCCGGTCGGGCGGACCACCTCGGCGGTCGCGGGCGCGCTGTGGTGGCCGTACCGGATCGAGCCGGTGACGTCGGTGCGCGCGTGGGCGCTGCGCTCGCTGGAGGTGTACGAGGAGCTGGCGGCGCGGCCGGAGGCCACGGGCGTACGGATGGTCGAAGGGGTACTGGGCGAGACGGGGCTCGACGAGGTCGGCGCGTGGGCCGCGGCACGGCTGCCGGGGCTGCGCGTGGCGACGGCGGAGGAGTATCCCGTCGGGTCGGGGGTGTGGGCGCGGCTGCCGCTCGTCGACATGCCGGTTCATCTGCCGTGGTTGCGGGAGCGGTTCCTGGCGGCGGGGGGTGCGGTGGAGACGCGTACGGTGGCGGACCTGGCGGAGGCCGGTGCGGCGGTGGTGGTCAACTGCACGGGGCTGGGGGCACGGGAGCTGGTGCCGGATCGCTCGGTGCGGCCGGTGCGGGGGCAGTTGGTGGTCGTGGAGAATCCGGGGGTCCGTACGTGGACGGTGTCCACGGGGGCGGACGGTTCGATGGCGTACCTCTTCCCGCAGCCGGGGCGGTTGGTGCTGGGGGGTACGGCGGAGGAGGACGCGTGGTCCCTGGAGCCGGATCCGGGGGTGGCCGAGGCGATCGTGCGGCGGTGTGCGGTGCTGTGTCCGGCTGTCGCGGGGGCGCGTGTTCTGGAGCATCGGGTGGGGTTGCGGCCGGCTCGGGACGCGGTGCGGCTGGAGCGCGTGTCCCTGCCGGATGGACGGGCCCTGGTGCACAACTACGGTCACGGGGGTGCGGGGGTCACGGTGGCGTGGGGCTGTGCGGAGGAGGCGGCAGTACTCGCCGCCGTCTGAACCGGCCGGGGCGTGCTCGGCCGGCTCCTGACTGCAAGGTGCCGTCGCGCCCACCCGTGCCGCCCCAGCGGCACGACTGCCCGCGGATCGGCACGCGCCTGCCCCAGCCGTGCGGACGCCAGCAGATCGACATGTACCCACCCCAACCGTGCGGATGCCCGCGGATCGGCACGGGCCCACCACAGCCGTGCGGCCGGTGTGCGAGGGTGTCAGTGTTTGCCGATGGGGTCGCCCTCCACGTCCGGGCCTCGGCCCGGGCCCACTCGGATCTCGAATTCGCCGTCGTATTTCCTGTGGCCCTCGATGACCGCGAGCTCCACCGCTTCCGAGCCCATCTCGCCCCGCACGATGAGCGGGTCGCGGCGCAGGTCGCGCATGAGTGCCACGCACATGAAGATCATCACGATGACGAACGGGGCCGCCGCGAGGATCGTGAGGTTCTGCAGACCGGTCAGCGCGTCGCCCTGCCCGCTGCCGACCAGCAGCATGATCGCCGCCACCGCGCCGGTGACCACGCCCCAGAAGACCACCACCCAGCGGCTGGGTTCGAGCGCGCCCTTCTGCGAGAGGGTGCCCATCACGATGGAGGCCGCGTCGGCTCCCGAGACGAAGAAGATACCGACGAGGATCATCACCAGCAGGCTGGTGCCGGTGGCGACGGGGTACTCCTGGAGCACGGCGAAGAGCCGGCCCTCGGGGGTCGTCTCGTCGCCGAGCCGGTTCTGCTCCTGCAGCTTCATCGCCGAGCCGCCGAAGATCGCGAACCAGACCAGGCTGACCGTGCTGGGGACCAGGATGACCCCGCCGATGAACTGGCGGATGGTCCGGCCCCGGCTGATGCGGGCGATGAACATGCCGACGAAGGGCGTCCAGGAGATCCACCAGGCCCAGTAGAAGACGGTCCAGCTGCCCAGCCACGCGGGGACGTCCTCACCGCCGCTGATCTCGGTGCGGCCGGCCAGCTGGGGCAGGTCACCGAGGTAGCCGAAGACCGAGGTCGGCAGCAGGTCGAGGACGAGGATGGTGGGGCCCGCGACGAACACGAACACGGCGAGGATCAGGGCCAGCACCATGTTGATGTTCGACAGCCACTGGATGCCCTTCTCCACACCGGAGATCGCGGAGGCCACGAACGCCACGGTCAGCACCGCGATGATGCCGACCAGCAGCCCCGTGCTGACCTTGCCCATCCAGTCGAGCTTCTCCACACCGGAGCCGATCTGCAGCGCGCCGAGGCCGAGCGAGGCCGCGGAGCCGAAGACCGTCGCGATGATGGCGAGCACGTCGATGACCCGGCCGCCGACGCCGTTGGCGTTCTTCTCACCGATGAGCGGGGTGAACACGGCGCTGATGGTCTGACGGCGGCGTCTGCGGAAGGTGCTGTAGGCGATGGCGAGGCCGACGACCGCGTAGATCGCCCACGGGTGGAGCGTCCAGTGGAAGAGGGTGGTCGCCATGGCCGTCTCCATGCGATCGCCCGAGTCGGCCGGGCTGGTGCCCGGCGGGGGTGTCGTGTAGTGCGCCAGCGGTTCGCTCACGCCCCAGAACATCAGGCCGATGCCCATGCCGGCGCTGAACATCATGGCGATCCACGACACCGTGCGGAACTCCGGTTCCTCGCCCTCGGCACCGAGGTGGATCCGGCCGTAGCGGCTGGCCGCCAGCCAGAGGGCGAAGACGACGAAGCCGGAGGCGGCCAGCATGAACGCCCAGCCTCCGTTGTGCATCAGCCCGCCGAGCATGGTGGTGGAGGCGTCCTCGAGCGAGTCCGTCCCGACGGCGCCCCACAGCACGAACGCGAGGGTGAGTACGGCCGTGACGCCGAACACCACCCGGTCGGTCCGCGGACGCTCCCGGCCCGGCAGGCCCGCTTCCGAACCCGGCAGCGGGCCCGCCGTGTCGTCTTTGTCGCTGTGCTGGTTCTGCGTCACAGGCGGCACCTTTCCTCAGAGCCGTTGGGCGGAGAACCCTCCTCCCGCTACGCCCCTACCACCTTTGGCGCAAAACTCACCTCAGTGGCAGAAAGTATCCACCTCCTCCACCAGGCGGTATGCGACGAGGACGCTTCTCATCAGGCCCCGGGGACGCGGTGGGCGGTGGCATCCGGTCGGTCCACCCCGTCCAGGACGGTGTCCGGGGCCGTGGTGCGCGAGCCCGCCGTGGCGCGGGCGAAGGCGGCCGTTCCGCCGACGAACGGCACCCGCGCGGAGGTACGGGCCAGGTCGAGGGTGAGCGTCGGGGTGTCGGCCGGGGGATCGATCAGGCCCCGGTCGGTGCCGGCGACGATCAGTGCCAGGCGGTGGCCCTCGGGGACGACGTGGTCGGTGGCCGCCAGGTCGAGGGTGACGGTGTACCGCTTGCCGGGGGTGAGCGGCTCGCCCCTGCCGTCGTCGGCGTGGTTGCCGAGGTCGGCCCAGCCACGGCTGACGATCGTGTGCTCGACGTCGGTGGTCGTGGCGCGGGTCTCCTGGAAGCAGGAGCTGTCGCCCGCGGTGCTCGCGCCCCAGCAGGTGCGCTCGGGGAGGGTGGTGATGCCTTCCCCGTCGGCGGCGTAGTCGCGGACGGTGTCGGGGCCGAGGTCCACGAGTACGGCGGAGAGGTGGGCCGTGGGTGTGCTGGGGGTGGCGGTGACGGTGACCCGGGAGGCGCCGGACAGGCGCAGGTCACGGGTGAGCGGGCCGGTGACGAAGCCGGCCTTGTCCGGAGTCGGGGTGTCGACGCGGGCGGCCCAGTCGGTCTCGCTCAGCCGCGGGTCGTCGGTGAAGGCCTCGGTCCCCCTGCCCTTGCGCAGGCCGAGGGTGCCGACGCCGGCCTCGGTGCCCCGGGCGGGGCGCAGGGTCGTGGTGTGCGTGCCGCGCGGGGGCCAGCTCGTCGAGGTCACCCACTGGTCGGGCCGGCGTTCGATGTCGGCCATGGGCTCGCGGTCGATGCCGTTGTCGTAGCCGAGGAGTTCATGGTCGAACCAGCGGTGCAGGGTGTCGACCCATTCGGCGCGGCGGAAGTCGAAGGGGTCGACGTGGCCGGTCTGGGAGAGCCAGATCTTGCGCTCGACGCCGTTCTTCGCGAGGGCGTCCCACCACGGGCCGACGTGCTGCATCCGTACGTTGAGGTCCTGCATGCCGTGCACCAGGAAGACGCTGGCCTTCACCTTCTTCGCGGCGCGCGTGTAGTCGCGTTCGGTCCACATGGGCGTCAGGTCGCCGGTGCGCGGGGCGCCCTCGACGAGTTCGCGCTGGACCTCGGCGCACTGTGCGCGGGCCTCGGGGCTCTCGACGTACTGGGACAGCCAGTCCGGGCCGGAGTCGTAGAGCGGGGCGCCCTGGGTGAAGTAGTAGTCGTACCAGGAGGAGATCGCGGCGATCGGGACGATGGTCTCCAGGCCCTCGACGCCGGTGGCGGCGACGCCGTTGGCGATGGTGCCGTCCCAGCTCTTGCCGATCATTGCGGTGCGGCCGTTCGTCCAGTCGGCCCTGGCCCGTTCGGTGCCGGTGCGGGTGGTGTACGCCTTGCCGCGGCCGTTCAGCCAGTCGACGACGGCCTTCGCGGACCGGATGTCGGAGCGGCCCCCGACGTCCACACAGCCGTCGGACCGGTTGGTTCCGGCCAGGTCGACGCCGACGACGGCGTAGCCGCGCGGCACGAAGTAGTTGTCGTAGAACAGCGGCATCCGCACGACGTCGCCGTTCGCGTCGTAGGTCTTCTTCTGGCTCTCGTTGCCGCGCCCGCAGCAGGAGTAGTACGGGCTGGCGTCCATGATGACGGGGACCTTCCGGCCCCGCTGCGCGGGTTCGCGGGGGCGGACGATGTCGACGGCGACCCGGTCGGTGCGGCCGTCCCGGTCCTCGTCGAGTCCGGTGTCCACCCAGACGGCCTCGCGGACGGCGTCGTCGTAGGAGTGGACGGGCAGGCTCTCGCGCGGTGGCGCGGCGTGTGCGGCCGTGGGGGTGAGGAGTGCGGCCGTCAGGGCGGCGGTGGCCGCCGTCGCAAGTGATCTCCAGATCGTGAAGCGCGTGCGTTTCGGCATGCGCGGGACGGTACATGGGTGAACTCGGGTGCAGAAGAGGGCGGTTGACGCCCCATGGGGACACCGATGGCTGAAACCGCGTCTGGTGGGACGCACCGGCTCCCGAGCGGGAGCGGTGACGGGTCGGCTCAGTCGCCGTGGTCGTACACCGTCACCGGTATGCCGCGTTCCACCAGCCGCTCGGTGATCAGCGGTTCGACGCGGGACCACTTGCCGCCGGCCAGGCCGCAGCCGATGCGGGGCATGTGCACGGAGGCGTTCAGCTCCGTCGCCCTGCCGGCGAGGCGGCCGAGGGCGGTGTCGATCGCCTCGTAGCGGACGGGGACGCCCTTGCTGCCCGTCCGTGTGCCCCGCTGGCCGATCATGTTGGCCACCCAGACGTACCGGTCCACCTGGACCAGCTGGACCGCGCCCAGACCGAAGTCGTTCGCGGCGCGGTCACGGTGCCAGGCGCGGTAGGCGGCCTCCGGTCCGGGCCAGCGGCGCGATACCGCCAGGACGAAGCCCTTCCCCCACCCGCCGATGTCGTTGCAGACATGGGCGATGACCTTGACGCCCTTCACCGACGGAACGGTGGCGTCACCCCGGACATATGTGATCCCCGACATGACGCCACCGTAGGCGTTGCCACTGACAGTGGCTGCGGCCTGCTACCTCGTCAGCCGCGAGAGCTCCTGGTCGGTGTTCCGCGCCACCCGGCGGCGGACGCCGTACCAGCCGCCGACCAGCATCGCGGCGATCACCGGGACGAGCAGCAGCGTCTTGCGGCCGACCTCCGGGTCGTTCCACATCAGGCCGAGGACGGAGACCAGGAAGGCGATGGTCGCGATCTCGGTGACCGGGCTGCCGGGGAGCCGGAAGGACGGGCGGGCGAGAAGTCCGGCGCGGGCGCGGCGGACGAAGACCAGGTGGCAGATCATGATGATCACCCAGGTGCTGATGATGCCGAGGGAGGCGACGTTCAGCACGATCTCGAAGGCCTGGGCCGGCATGAGGAAGTTCAGTCCGACGCCGAGGACGCACACGCCGCAGGTCAGCAGGATGCCGCCGTAGGGCACCTGGCTGCGGTTCATGCGGGCGGTGAACCTCGGGGCGGAACCCGCCATGGCCATGGAGCGCAGGATGCGGCCGGTGGAGTACAGGCCGGAGTTCAGGGAGGACATCGCGGCCGTGAGGACGACGAGGTTCATCACGTCGCCGGCGGCCGGGACGCCGATCTTCGACAGGACCGTCACGAAGGGGCTCTCGCCGGCCGAGTACATCGAGCCGGGGAGCAGGAGGGCGAGCAGGACGACGGAGCCGACGTAGAAGAGGCCGACGCGCCACATGATGGAGTTCACCGCGCGGGGGACGACCTTCTCCGGTTCGGCGGTCTCGCCCGCGGCGACACCTACCAGTTCCAGCGCCGCGTACGCGAAGACCACGCCCTGCATGACGAGGACGACCGGCAGCACACCGTGCGGGAGGATGCCGCCGTTGTCGGTGATCATGCTCGGGCCGGGAGTGCCGCCGCCCACCTCGTGCCGGGTGGCGAGCAGGAAGACGCCGATGAGCATGAAGGCGACGAGGGTGGCGACCTTGACGATCGCGAACCAGAACTCCATCTCGCCGAAGATCTTCACCGAGATCAGGTTCACCGCGAGGACCACGGCGAGGGCGATCAGCGCGAGCACCCACTGCGGGATGTCGGTGAACGCGCTCCAGTAGTGCGTGTAGAGGGCGATCGCGGTGATGTCGGCGATGCCGGTGGTCGACCAGTTGAGGAAGTACATCCAGCCGGCGACGTACGCGCCCTTCTCGCCGAGGAACTCGCGCGCGTACGACACGAAGGAGCCGGACGACGGCCGGTACAGGACCAGCTCGCCCAGGGCTCGGACGACGAAGAAGGCGAAGACGCCGCAGACCAGGTAGGCCAGGGCGAGCGCCGGGCCCGCGTCGTGCAGGCGTCCTCCGGCGCCCAGGAAGAGCCCGGTGCCGATCGCGCCGCCGATGGCGATCATGTTGACGTGGCGGGCCTTGAGGTCCTTGCTGTAGCCGGCGTCGCCCGCGTCCGCGGACGTCGGGGCCGCCGCGGTGGGTGCCGTGGTGACGGCGTCCTTGCTCACGAAGTGGTTCCACTCTCTGGTGCGCTCGGGCGGGTCGCGCCCGGGTGTCCGGATTGCCTCGGCCGGCGCGCTCGGATCACGGCACGGACCGAGGGGGCACCTTTCCGGAAGTGCGGCGCCTCATGCGATGGCGCACGTCACACCGGGGAACATCTCACACGCCCGCGCGGGGTGACAGCCGAGGTGTCACAGCGGTGGTGGGACAGCGATACTGCTGCACATGACGACCGAGACCGAGCAGCCGCTCACGATCGACGAACTGGCGGCCCGAGCCGGTGTCACCGTGCGCACGGTCCGTTTCTACGGCACCAAGGGGCTGCTGCCGCCGCCGGTGATCGGTCCCCGGCGGGTCGGTCACTACGGGCGGGAGCATCTGGCCCGGCTGGAGCTCATCGAGGAGTTGCAGCACCTGGGCATGACGCTGGCGGCGATCGAGCGGTATCTGGGGCAGCTCCCGCCGGGTCTGAGCGCCCGGGACCTGGCGGTCCAGCGGGCGGTGGTGGCCTCCTGGGCGCCCGAGGCGGTGGAGACGGTGCCGCGCGGGGAGCTGGAGCGCCGCGCGGGGCGGGCGCTGGGCGAGGAGGACGTGGAGCAGCTGGCGGCGATGGGCGTCGTCGAGCGGGACGGCGAGGTGCTGCGGGTCGACCCCGGGCTGCTGAGCCTCGGGGTGGAGCTGCTGGACGTACCGCTGTCCCACGAGACGGTCCTCGCCGCGCGCACCGCGCTCACCGAGCACTCCCGCGCGGCCGCCCGCGAGCTGTCGCGGCTGCTGCGCGACGCGGTCGCGGAGCGGGACGCGCGGGACGTGCGGTCCCTGTCCGCCCGGATGCATCCGCTGGTGGTGCAGGCGCTGCTGACCACCTTCCAGCGGTCGCTGCGGGAGGAGCTGCGGGAGTGGCTCGACGAAGAGGGGTGACGGGACGGGCCCGTCACCCCCTGCGGCGGGTCAGCGGGCGTCCGTGAAGACCTCCCCCTTCTCCGCCTTCGCCACCAGCAGCGCCGGCGGGGTGAAGCGCTCGCCGTAGCGCTCGGCGAGTTCACGCGCGCGGGCCGTGAATCCGGGCAGGCCGCCCTCGTAGCCGTTGATGTACTGGAGGACTCCGCCGGTCCAGCCGGGGAAGCCGATGCCGAGGACGGAGCCGATGTTGGCGTCGGCGACGGAGGTGAGCACGCCCTCCTCCAGGAGCCGGACGGTGTCCAGCGCCTCGGCGAACAGCATGCGCTCCTGCATGTCGCGGAACGGGATCCGGTGTCCGGCCTTGGCGAAGTGCTCGCGCAGTCCGGGCCACAGACTGCCGCGCCTGCCGTCCTCGCCGTACTCGTAGAAGCCGGCGCCTCCGCTGCGGCCGGGGCGCTCAAACTCGTCGACCATGCGGTCGATGACCGCCTCGGCGGGGTGTGCGGTCCAGGTGCCGCCGGCCTCCTCGACGGCCCGCCTCGTCTCGTTACGGATCTTGCGCGGGAGGGTGAGCGTCAGCTCGTCCATCAGGGAGAGCACCTTGGCCGGGTAGCCCGCCTGCGCGGCGGCCTGCTCGACCGAGGCGGGCTCGATGCCCTCGCCGACCATGGCGACGCCCTCGTTGATGAAGTGCCCGATGACGCGCGAGGTGAAGAAGCCGCGCGAGTCGTTGACGACGATCGGGGTCTTGTTGATCTGCCGGACCAGGTCGAAGGCGCGGGCCAGCGCCTCGTCCCCGGTGCGCCCGCCCTTGATGATCTCGACCAGCGGCATCCGGTCGACGGGTGAGAAGAAGTGCAGCCCGATGAAGTCGGCCTGGCGCTCGACGCCCTCGGCGAGGGCGGTGATGGGCAGGGTGGAGGTGTTGGAGCACAGCAGCGCGTCGGGGGCGACGACGTCCTGGATCTCCTGGAACACCTTGTGCTTGAGGGAGGTGTCCTCGAACACGGCCTCGATGACCGCGTCACAGCCGGCGAGGTCGGCGGCCTCGGCGGTGGGCGTGATCCGGGCGAGCAGCGCGTCGGCCTTCTCCTGGCTGGTGCGGCCCTTGGCGACGGCCTTGGCGCACAGCTTCTCGGAGTAGCCCTTGCCCTTGACGGCGGCTTCCAGGGAGACGTCCTTCAGGACGACGTCGATGCCCGCGCGGGCGCACGAGTAGGCGATGCCCGCGCCCATCATCCCGGCGCCGAGGACGGCCACCCTGGTCACCTTGCGGGGCTCGATGCCCTTCGGGCGGTTGGCGCCGGAGTTGACGGCCTGGAGGTCGAAGAAGAACGCCTGGATCATGTTCTTCGAGGTCTGTCCGGCGGCCAGCTCGACGAAGTAGCGGGCCTCGATGACCTGGGCGGTCTCGAAGTCGACCTGGGAGCCCTCGACGGCGGCGGCCATGATGTTGCGTGGGGCCGGGTAGGGCGCGCCGCCCGTCTGCTTGCGCAGGTTGGCCGGGAAGGCGGGGAGGTTGGCGGCGAACTTCGGGTGGGCGGGGGTGCCGCCGGGGATGCGGTAGCCGGGCTTGTCCCAGGGCTGGGCGGACTCGGGGTTGGCGTCGATGAAGGCGCGGGCCCTGGCGAGCATGTCCTCGCGCGTGTCGGCGATCTCGTCGACCAGGCCGTTCTGCTGGGCGCGGCGCGGGTTGTACTGGGTGCCCTGGAGGAGCACCTTCAGCAGCGCGTCGGTGATGCCGAGCATGCGGACGGTGCGGACGACGCCGCCGCCTCCGGGGAGCAGGCCGAGGGTGACCTCGGGGCAGCCGATCTTGGAGCCGGGGGCGTCGAGGGCGATCCGGTGGTGGCAGGCGAGGGCGAGTTCGTAGCCGCCGCCGAGGGCCGCGCCGTTGATCGCGGCGACGACGGGCTTGCCGAGGGTCTCGATGCGGCGCAGGTGCCGTTTGATGGCCATGCCGCCGTCGAAGAGGTCCTGTGCCGTCTCGGGGGTGACCCGGATGAGGTCGCGCAGGTCGCCGCCGGCGAAGAAGGTCTTCTTGGCGGAGGTGACGATGACGCCGCGGATGGAGTCCTTCTCCGCCTCCAGGCGGTCGGTGATCACGGCGAGGGAGTCGCGGAACGCCTGGTTCATGGTGTTCGCGGACTGGTGGGGGTCGTCGAGGACGAGGGTGACGACGCCGGTGCGGTCCTGTTCCCAGCGGATGGTGGTGCTCTCGGTCATGAGGGGGTCTCCGTGAGTGAGGTGGCGGGTCGCCGGGATTCAGAGGCGTTCGACGACGGTGGCGATGCCCATGCCGCCGCCCACGCACAGCGTGGCGAGGCCGTAGCGCTTGTCCTGGCGCTCGAGTTCGTCGACGAGGGTGCCGAGGATCATCGCGCCGGTGGCGCCGAGCGGGTGGCCCAGCGCGATGGCGCCGCCGTTGACGTTGACCTTGTCCAGGGACAGGCCCATGTCCCGCGCGAAGCGCAGGACGACCGCGGCGAACGCCTCGTTGATCTCGACGAGGTCGATGTCGTCGATGGTCAGGCCGGCCTTGGCGAGGGCCTTGCGGGTGGCGGGGGCGGGGCCGGTGAGCATGATGGTGGGCTCGGACCCGGACACGGCGGCGGAGACGATCCTGGCGCGCGGGGTGAGTCCGTAGCGGTCGCCGACCTCCTTGGAGCCGATGGCGACGAGCGCGGCGCCGTCGACGATGCCGGAGGAGTTGCCCGCGTGGTGGACGTGGTCGATCTTCTCGACCCAGTGGTACTTCTGCAGGGCCACGGCGTCGAAGCCGCCCAGTTCGCCGATGTCCGCGAAGGACGGCTTCAGCCCGGCCAGCGAGTCGGCGGTGGTGCCGGGGCGCAGGTGCTCGTCGTGGTCGAGGACGGTGAGGCCGCTGCGGTCCCGCACCGGGACGACGGACCGCTCGAAGCGGTTCTCCTTCCAGGCGGTGGCCGCGCGCTCCTGCGACAGGGCGGCGTACTCGTCGACGTCCCGCCGGGAGAAGCCCTCGACGGTGGCGATCAGGTCGGCGCCGATGCCCTGCGGGACGAAGTCGGTGGCGAGGTTGGTCATCGGATCGTTGAACCAGGCGCCCCCGTCCGAGGCCATCGGCACCCGGGACATCGACTCGACGCCGCCCGCGAGGACCAGGTCCTCCCAGCCGGAGCGGACCTTGGCGGCGGCCAGGTTGACGGCCTCCAGGCCCGAGGCACAGAAGCGGTTCTCCTGCACGCCCGCCACCGTGTCGGGCAGTCCGGCGGCGATGGCGGCGATGCGGGCGATGTCGGAGCCCTGGTCGCCGACCGGGCCGACGACGCCGAGCACGATGTCGTCGACGGCTGCCGGGTCGAGGCCGGGGAAGCGGTCGCGGACCTCGTGGATGAGGCCGACGACCAGGTCGACGGGCTTGGTGCCGTGCAGGGCTCCGTTGGCCTTGCCGCGCCCGCGCGGGGTGCGGATCGCGTCGTACACGTACGCTTCGGTGCTCACGGGAGGGCCTTTCACTGGGGGTTCGGGGGCTTCGGGGCCGGGGACAGCAGGCGTGGTACGTCCCAGTCGCGGGCCACGTCGTCGGTGTCGGCGCCCGGCCGGGCGGGCCCGGTGCGGACGCCGGCGGGGGTCGCGGAGAACCGCGGGGCCGGTGCGGGCTGGGTGATGCCGGCGTGGTCGGTGAAGGTGCCCCGGGCGGCGAGGTGCGGGTGGTGCGGGGCCTCGCGCAGGGACAGCACGGGTGCCACGCACGCGTCGGATCCGTCGAAGCGGGCCGTCCACTCGTCGCGGGTGCGGGTCCTGAAGCGGGCGGCGACCTGCGCGCGCAGCTCCGGCCAGCGGGTGACGTCGGTGTGCGCCTCGCTCCGGTCGTCGATGCCGAGCAGGCGCAGGAACTCGGCGTAGAACCGCGGCTCCAGCGCGCCCACCGCCATGTGCTTGCCGTCGGCGGTCCCGTAGGTGCCGTAGTAGGGGCAGCCGCCGTCGAGGAGGTTGGCGCCGCGCCGGTCCTGCCAGGCGCCGGCGGCGAGCATGCCGTGGATCATCGCGGAGAGGTGGGCGGTGCCGTCCACGACGGCGGCGTCGACGACCTGTCCGGTGCCGGTCGCGCGTGCGTGGTGCAGCGCGGCGAGGACGCCGACGACGAGGTAGAGGGAACCGCCCGCGTAGTCGCCGAGCAGGTTGGCCGGGACGGCCGGGGGCCTGTCCGGGTCGCCGATCATGCCGAGGGTGCCGGTGAGGGCGATGTAGGCGATGTCGTGGCCCGCGCGGTCGGCGAGGGGGCCCTGCTGGCCCCAGCCGGTCATCCGGCCGTAGACCAGGCGCGGGTTGCGGGTGCGGCAGTCCCCGGGGCCGACGCCGAGCCGCTCGGCGACTCCGGGGCGGTAGCCCTCGATGAGCACGTCGGCGCGTTCGACGAGGTCGAGGACGCGGGCGGGGCCGTCGGGGGCCTTCAGGTCGACGATCACTGAGCGCTTGTTGCGGTTGGTCACGTCGAGGGCGGGGTCGATCCCCAGTCCGGGGCCGCCGGGGCGGTCCACGCGTACGACGTCGGCGCCCAGGTCGGCGAGGAGCATGGCGGCGAACGGGCCGGGCCCGATCCCGGCCAGCTCGACCACGCGCACGCCGCCGAGCGGACCGTGTCCCGGCGTCTTCGCCTCCGTCATCGAGCCCCCATCGGCTGTGACACTACTGGTGTAACACCCATGATGTTAGGAACGTGTTCCACCCGGCACAAGACCGGGCGAGCAAGCGCTTGGCCACTGTACGGCGCGGCGCCCGTCTCCCGCGCCGGTCCACGCGCTGTCGCGCCTTTTCCCTCTTCTTCAGGGCGTTCGGGGCGCGGTCATCGGTTTCCTCCGGGCTCGTCGTCGGGCTCCGCACCCCTCACGCTAGCCTCGGCCACCGACAGCGGCGCGGCTGCACGACCAAGGGGTGTCATGAGCAGGCTGAAAAGGACGGACCGTCCGTACGACATCGTGCTCTTCGGAGCGACCGGCTTCGTCGGAACCCTGACCGCGGAGTATCTCGCCGGTCGTGCCCCCGCCGGGCTGCGCTGGGCGATCGCCGGGCGCAGCCCGGAGAAGCTGGAGCGACTGCGGGACCGGCTGCCCGGCGGCGCGGAGGTCGGGCTGCTGCGGGCGGACGTGTCCGACCCTGCCTCGCTGCGCGCCCTCGCCGAGCACGCGCGGGTGGTCGCCACGACCGTCGGCCCCTATGTGGAGTACGGCGAGGAACTCGTCGCCGCCTGCGCGGACACCGGGGCGGACTACGTCGACCTCACGGGTGAGCCGGAGTTCGTGGACCTGATGTACGTCCGGCACGACGCACGCGCGCGGGAGACCGGGGCGCGGCTGGTGCACGCCTGCGGCTTCGACTCGGTGCCGCACGACCTGGGCGCGTACTTCACCGTGCGGCGGCTCCCGGAGGGGGTGCCGCTGACCGTGGACGGCTTCGTGACCGTCGACGCGGCCTTCTCGGGCGGGACCTTCGCCTCGGCGCTGAACCAGTTCGCCCGGCACCGCGGGCTCCGCGCGGCGGCCCTGGACCGCCGGCGCCATGAACCGAGGCTGGTGGGCCGCCGGGCGTCGGCCCCGACGGGCGCGCCGCGCTACGCGCCGGAGGTCGGCGCCTGGGCCCTGCCCCTGCCGACCATCGACGCGCAGATCGTGCGCCGTTCGGCCAGGGCGCTCGACCGGTACGGTCCCGACTTCCGCTACCGGCACTACGCGGCCGTGCGGCGGCTTCCGGTGGCGGTGGGCGGGGTGGCGGCCGTGGGCGCACTGGTGACGGCGGCCCAGTTCCCGCCGCTGCGGCGCCGGCTCTCCGACCGGCTCGGACCCGGCGACGGGCCGGGCCCGGAGAAGCGTGCCCGGAGCTGGTTCACCGTCCGCTTCGTCGGTGAGGGCGGCGGGCGCCGGGTGTACACGGAGGTCGCGGGCGGCGACCCCGGTTACGGCGAGACGGCGAAGATGCTGGCCGAGGGGGCGCTCTGCCTGGCCTTCGACGACCTCCCGCCGACGGCCGGCCAGGTCACGACGGCGGCGGCGATGGGCGACGCGCTGATCGACCGCCTCCGCGCGGCGGGCATCCGCTTCCGCGTCGCCGCCACACGCTGAGGAGCCGGGCGACGGAGCCGTCCGGTCCGCCGCCGGACGGGCGGGACGTCAGGCCGGCGGGGGTCACGTCGGACCGGCCCTCACCGGTCGGCGGAGGCCCGTGACACAGGAACCCGTGGTGGTACCGCGGAGCGGTACGGACCGGTCGCCCGCCCTCGGGCGGGTGAGGGCGTCAGAGCGGCCACTCGGCCAACGTGTAGACCATCCCGACGATCCAGCCCAGCCCGGCCAGTACGGCAAGGGCGAGCCCCACGGTCACGGCCCGCTCGGCGGGCCGTCCGTCGGCGGCAACAGGCTCGGGTGCGCGGTGTGTTGTCATGCACGCCAGCCTGGCGGGGCGGGCGGGGGCCGGCATCCGTACGGGTACTCAGGACCGGTACTCAGACCGCGTGGTCACCCGGGAGCCCTCTACGGGGCGGCCTCGCCGAGTGCCCGGCGGCACAGGGCGTCCGCCCTGCGGGTGGTCTCCGGGAGGCGGTAGGCGGGGGCCAGGGCGAGGGTGTGGGCGCAGGCGTTGTCCAGGCTCACCCGGTGGCCCACCGAGACGAAGACCGGCTTGACGGCGTCCCTCGTGCGCAGGGCGCGGCCCACCTCCTCGCTGCCGGCCAGCAGCGGGGACGTGCTCCCGCGCGGGGTGTCCGGTTCGTCGTGGGTGAAGGTGAAGGGGTTCTTGGCGACGCCGATCGTCGGCAGGCCGGTGAGGACGCCGAGGTGGCTGGCGAGGCCGAAGCGGCGGGGGTGGGCGAGGCCGTAGCCGTCGCAGACCACCAGTCCGGGCGGGCACGGCAGGGCGTCGAGGGCGGCCAGCACGGTGGGGATCTCGCGGAAGGCGAGCAGTCCGGGGACGTACGGGAAGGAGATCCGGCCGACGGCCGTGGACTCGGCGACCACGTCGAGGGTCGCCGCGTCGAGGACGACGGCCGCGGCGGCGACGACGTCCCGCTCGTCGTCGTACGCCACGTCGACTCCGGTGACACGGCCCGTTCCGGGCGGCGGGCCCGGTTCGTCGAGCACCACCCGCGCGCGGAGTGCGTCCTGGACCGCGCGGGCCTCTTCCTCGGTCACGGGCCAGCCGGCCGGTGTGCGTACGGTCGTCATGGTGCCCCGAGCCTACGTGGCGCGCGTACTCCGCGCGGAGGGCGCTCCCCCCTCCGCGCGGAGGCGGCTCACTTGCCGAGCGCCCGCTGGAGCTGACCCTTGTTCATGTTCGAACGGCCCTCGACGCCGCGCTTCTTGGCCTCCTCGTACAGCTGGTCGCGCGTGGGGCCCTGGGAGCCCTTGCCGGACCGCTGGCCGCCGCGCTTCCCGGACGACATGTCCTGCGTCGAGGTGCGGCTGGCCGTCTTCGACTCACCGGACCGGGCGCGCTCCTTGTTCACCGTCCGGGAGGCGATCTCCTTGGCGCGTCCGGTGCTCTCGCCCCGGTCCTCGGCGCTCTCCTTGATGTGCTCGTACTGGCGCTCCCGTTTGGGGCTGGAACCGCTTGGCATGTCCGCTCACTTCCTCTCGCGTACAGCGAACGGGTACCCACGTCGACGGCGATCAGGGCACACCACGTGCTTCGGGCGGCCGTCCCGTCCCTTCTCCCCCGCCGCCCGGCAGCCGTGACCGGGCGTGAGGCCGACCGTGTCGTACGAGCCGGTGCCGACGGCGGACAGTCCGCGGAACCGCGCGTCCGGGGTGTCGGTGTCCTCGAGCGCCCGGTGCGGCGACGTCCCACGGGCCGGTCCGTGCTCCGGACCGGTACCGCCGTCGGGGCGGCCGGGACCGCCGCGCGCACCGCTGTCCCGGCCGCCCGGCGGCGCGTTCGTCTCGTCCGGGCCGTCGGTCGTGTGCTCCCCGAGCGCCTCACGGCGGGCGGCACGGGTGTCCCAGGGGGCGCCCGGGGAGAGCCGTGTCACTCGTGTGCATGAAGGCGGTGACAGAGGTCACTCGCTTCTCGTGTGCACGGATTGGCCGATTCCGTCGTCTCATCCAGTAGCCGACCCGATCCGCCCCGGAAGCCTGTCCAGCCGTCACGAGGGAGCAAGGCGTTGTCCACCGTCATCGAGCAGACCGTCGAGGCCCGTCTCGTCGCCGCCGCGCCGCGGATGCCGAGCATTCCCGCCACCCTGCACTACAACCGCGACGACCCGTTCGCCGTCCGCATGACCTTCCCCGCGCCCGCCACCCTGGAGGGCGTCGAGGTCTGCTGGACCTTCGCCCGCGACCTGCTCGCCGCGGGGATGGAGGAGCCCGAGGGCGACGGCGACGTCCGGGTCCGGCCGTACGGCTACGACCGCACCGTGCTGGAGTTCCACGCCCCCGAGGGCACCGCCGTCGTGCACGTCCGCTCGGGCGAACTGCGCCGGTTCCTGGAGGCCACCGACGAGCTGGTGCCGACGGGTCTGGAGCACCTCCGGCTCGACCTGGACCACGATCTCGCGGAGCTGATGCGCGACGCGTGACGTGCTCGGCCGGCACCCGCCGCTCATCAGGGCGTCGAGCGTGCCGTACGCCGGCCCGTCGGCCTGTGTGCCGTATGTCCCCGTGACGAGCAGCTCCCGCGCGGCGGACCGGGGCGTGCGCGGCCCGGGCGACGCCGGCGCTCACGCGGGCGGCGGCCGGCTCGCCGGCGGGGCACCGGGACCGGCCACCACGTTCAGCGGCGCGTCGATCCCGTCGGCGAGCTCCTTCACGGTCCCCGGGTCGACGGCCCCGGGGACGAAGATCCCGTCGGCGCCCGCGGCGAGGTGGGCGGCGGCCCGCTCCAGGGTGTCGTCCACTCCCCCGGCGCCGCGCGGGAAGGTGTCGGCGCGTGCCTCGACGAACGACGGCACGCCTGCCGCGGCGGCCGCCCCACGGGCCGGGGCGAGGGCACGGTCGTGCGGAAGGGTGGTGGAGTCCGTCGTACCGGCCGCTCGACCAGCGGCCCGGCCGTCCCGGCCTGCGGGAATCCCAGGTGAACGTACGGCCGGGGGCTTTAGCCGCCGGCGGGGAGGGGCGATGCCTTCGCGGTGGCGCTCAGGGTGTTCCGGAGTTCCCGGACGACCATGGCCTGCGCGGGGGTCGCCGCGCGGGCGGAGAGCTGCTCGACGCGGTGTTCCCGGTCGGCGTGACCGCCGGCCGGGAGGAGGGTGGTCAGGCCCGCCGCAGCGCCCAGGGCGACGGCCGTCGCGTCCGGCTCGGGGACGTCCTCGGGCGGTGTCGGTCCGTCCAGGATCTGCCGCGCCCGCCGCCGCAGGGCCCGTACCCGGCCCGCGTCGGCCAGGACGTGCTCCACCGACGGGAACACCCCGAGGACCCGGTGCTTCTCGGCGCGCAGCACCCCCTCGGCCACCAGTTGCTCCCGGACCGCGTCCAGGGTGTACCGGGCGCGCAGCGTCACCCAGGTGCGCCAGCGGTGCGGGCAGGACTCGCTGACCAGCTCCAGCAGACCGTCGAGGACCGCGTCCCCGGTCCGGGAGTCCAGGTCGAGCGGTGTGGCGATGCCGTCGTCGTCGACCAGCAGACCGCGCCGGGCCAGCTCGGCGAGGGCTCCCGCCCGCACCAGAGGGGGCAGCCGGGCCGGGTCGGTGTCCCAGGCCAGCAGGCAGAGGCGGGCCGGCAGTGAGAGCGGGCCGTCGGTCACGGGGCCTCCTCGGGGGCGGTGACGTCGTGCTCCGAAAAGCCGTTGACAGCCGTTTCGGGCACTCCTACGGTGTACAGCGGTTCTGTTGCCGTCGAATGGAGAAGGACGTTGCTCGTCTGAGGTTCTGAGACACCGCGTCACACCACACGTGTGTGTACGTCGCGTGCGACCTCGGCGTTCGAGCCGTCCTTGCGGAACAGGGCTTTTCTCATGCCCAGGCCTTCCCTCCCGGCTGCCGGTCCTCGTCCCGCGGTGTCTCGATACGCGTTTGCCCCTGATCGCCCCGAGCAACCGCGGAGGCCCGCATGACACCATCCATCACCTGTACGTCCCTCGCCTTCACCTGGCCCGACGGCACCACCGTCTTCGAGGGCCTCGACGTCGTCTTCGGCCCCGGCCGCACCGGCCTCGTCGGTGTCAACGGGTCGGGGAAGTCGACCCTGTTGAAGCTGATCGCCGGTGAGCTCGCACCGGCCGACGGCACCGTCCGGGCCGCCGGCGAGGTGGGGTACCTGCCGCAGAACGTGACGCTCGACACCGCGCTGCGGGTCGACGAGGTCCTCGGCATCGCCGGGCTGCGGACCGCGCTGCACGCCATCGAGGCGGGCGACGTGGCCGAGAAGCACTTCGAGACCGTCGGCGACGACTGGGACGTCGAGGAGCGCGCCCTGGCCACGCTCGGCGAGCTCGGCCTCGGGCACATCGGCCTCGACCGCACCGTCGGCGAGGTGTCCGGCGGCGAGTCGGTGCTGCTGCGGCTGGCCGCGCTGCTGCTGGGCCGCCCGGACGTGCTGCTGCTCGACGAACCCACCAACAACCTCGACCTGTACGCCCGCAGGCGGCTGTACGCGGCCGTCGCGGACTGGCCGGGCGTCATGGTCGTGGTCAGCCACGACCGTGAACTGCTGGAACTGGTCGACCAGATCGCGGACCTGCGCCGAGTCGGTACAGCGGCGCGCAGCGCCTCGGCTGAGGGTGGTGGTGGGCGACGGGTGGGCGAAGTCACCTGGTACGGCGGCAACTTCTCGGCGTACGAGGAGGCCCTGGCCGTCGAACAGGAGGCCGCCGAACGGATGGTGCGCGTCGCCGAGGCGGACTTCCGCAAGCAGAAGCGCGAACTGGTCGACGCTCAGGTCAAGCTGGCCCGCCGCAAGCGGTACGGGCAGAAGATGTTCGAGCAGAAGCGCGAGCCGAAGATCGTCATGGGAGCGCGCAAGCGCGCGGCGCAGGTGTCCGCGGGCAAGCACCGCATCATGCACGAGGAGAAGCTCTCCGAGGCCAGGGAACGCCTCGACGACGCGGTGGAGGCCGTACGGGACGACGACGAGATCCGCGTCGACCTGCCGTACACGGCCGTACCGCCGGGCCGTGACGTCCTCACCCTCATGGACCTGGAACTGGCGTACGGCGCCCGGGTGAACGGCGGCTTCGATCTGCGGGGCCCGGAGCGGGTCGCGCTGATCGGGCGCAACGGCGCGGGCAAGACGACGCTGCTGCGCACGGTCGCCGGGGAGCTGGAGCCGGTCTCCGGGGAGGCGCGGGCCCATGTGCCCCTGCGGTTCCTGCCGCAGCGGCTCGACGTCCTCGACGCGGAGCTGACCGTCGCCGAGAACGTGGCCCGGTTCGCGCCGGGCGCCACCAACAACCGGGTGCGGGCCCGGCTCGCCCGCTTCCTGTTCCGGGGCGCCCGCGCCGACCAGAAGGCGGCGACGCTCTCCGGCGGCGAGCGCTTCCGGGCGGCGCTGGCGGCGCTGATGCTGGCGGAGCCCGCGCCGCAGCTGCTGATGCTGGACGAGCCGACCAACAATCTCGACATGGCGAGCGTCCGGCAGCTCACCACGGCGCTGGAGTCGTACGAGGGAGCCCTGATCGTGGCCAGTCACGATCTGCCGTTCCTGGAGTCGATCGGCATCACCCGGTGGCTGCTGATGGAGGAAGGGGAGCTGAAGGAGGTGTCGCCGGAAACCGTCGAGCGTTCCGCGTAGCGTCCGCGGCGGTCCGGGCCCGCGGCCGGTTACCGGTGGTTCACCTCATCGCCGCCGGGGGGTGGCCCGGGCCGGACCGGCCCTGCATGATGGCTGGGCCGACGCCCGGGGAACCGGCCCGCTCGACGGACTCCCCCGGCACGGCCGAGCCCTGCCCCGTCCGATTCGGAGTCCCCTCGTGCCCAGCAAGAAGGCCCTCGTCCGCCGTCCCGCTCCCCGTCTGGCCGAGGGGCTGGTGACGCACATCGAGCGGGAAGGCGTCGACGTCGGCCGCGCGGTGGAGCAGTGGGAGGCGTATACGGAGACGCTGCGTACCCACGGCTGGGAGACGGTCGAGGTCGACCCGGCCGACGACTGCCCGGACTCCGTGTTCGTGGAGGACACGGTGGTGATGTACCGGAACGTGGCGCTGATCGCCCGCTCCGGTGCCGAGTCCCGCCGCGCGGAGACCCTCGGCGTCGAGGAGGCCGTGGCGTCGCTCGGCTGCTCGGTGAACTGGGTCTGGGAGCCGGGCACGCTGGACGGCGGCGATGTGCTGAAGGTCGGCGACACGGTGTACGTGGGCCGTGGCGGGCGTACCAACGCGGCCGGGGTGCGGCAGGTGCGGGCCGCGTTCGAGCCGCTGGGGGCACGGGTGGTCACCGTACCGGTCGCCAAGGTGCTGCACCTGAAGTCGGCGGTCACGGCGCTGCCGGACGGGACGGTCGTCGGGCACGTCCCGAACATGGACGCGCCGTCGCTGTTCCCGCGCTTCCTGCCGGTGCCGGAGGCGGCCGGGGCACATGTGGTGCTGCTCGGCGGGGACAGGCTGCTGATGGCGGCGAGCGCGCCGAAGACCGCCGAGCTGTTCGCGGACCTCGGCTACGAGCCGGTCCCGGTGGACATCGGCGAGTTCGAGAAGCTCGAGGGCTGTGTGACCTGCCTCTCGGTACGGCTGCGGGAGCTGTACTCCTGACCCGCTGCGCCGTCACCCGTACGGCGCAGCGACCTGCGGCTCCACGCCGGGACGGCACTCCATGGGAACCCCGCTGATCAGGGCTCTTTACGGTGCCCTTAACCTACGGCTACGTAACCTACGGCTTCGTAGCCTACGATTCCGTAGGTTCCCGGCACCGCTCGCCGGCACCACCGTATGTCACCGTCCCCTGGAGTCACCCGTGTCGCTCACTTCTCCCCACCTCGGCAGCCCTTCGGTCTGGACCGACGCCCGGCTGTTGCACGCACTGGAGGAAGTGGTCGAGAAGGAGCTCAACCGGCACCTGAAGGTCACCAAGGACTGGATGCCGCACGAGTACGTTCCGTGGAGCGACGGCCGCAACTTCCCCGGCTTCTTCGAGGACGGCGAGGCCTGGGACAAGGAGCAGTCGAAGGTCACCGAGGTCGGCCGGATCGCGCTGGTGGTGAACCTGCTGACCGAGGACAACCTTCCCAGCTACCACCACGAGATCGCCACGTTGTTCGGCCGGGACGGCGCCTGGGGCACCTGGGTGCACCGCTGGACCGCCGAGGAGGGCCGGCACGGCATCGTGATGCGGGACTACCTGCTCGCCTCGCGGGCGGTGGACCCGGACAAGCTGGAGCAGTTCCGCATGGCCCACATGAGCGAGGGCTTCGAGTCGGACAACCGGCACTCGATGCTCCACTCGGTCGCCTATGTCGCGTTCCAGGAACTGGCCACCCGCGTCTCGCACCGCAACACCGGCCACCAGTCCGGTGACCCGGTCTGCGACCGCATGCTGGCGCGCATCGCGACCGACGAGAACCTGCACATGGTGTTCTACCGCAACCTGCTCAAGGCGGCCTTCGAGCTCGCGCCCGACCTGACCATGCAGGCGGTCCGCGACGTCGTCGTGAACTTCCGGATGCCCGGCCACGGCATCCCCGGCTTCGAGCGGGCCGCGGCGCAGATGGCGATCGGCGAGGTCTACAACCTGCGCATCCACCACGACGACGTGCTCCAGCCGGTGCTGCGCTTCCTGAAGATCATGGAGGTCGACGGGCTGGGCCCCGAGGGCCTCAAGGCGCAGGAGGAACTGGGCCTGTTCATGGGCGGCCTGGACGGGGAGGCCGCGAAGTTCGACGAGAAGCTGGCGGCCCGCAAGGCCCGTATGGCGGCCCGCGCGGAACGCGCCTGACGACGGGGGCGGAGGCGGAGGCCTACCGGCCCGTACGGCGCAGTTCCAGGCGTTCCTTCTCGGACATGCCGCCCCAGACGCCGAAGCGCATGTCGTGGGACAGGGCGTACTCGAGGCACGTCGCGCGGATCGGGCAGAGGCCGCAGATCCGCTTGGCCTCGCGGACCGAACTGCCCGGCTCGGGGAAGAAGAAGTCTCCCCCGGTCTGCGCGCACAGCGCCTCCTCCTGCCAGGTGATGTCGGGCGACGGGATCGTTTCGGTGTGCATGACCGGAAGCGTGCCGTGCGGCGAAAAACGTTCGATCAACGCGGGATCAACGGAGGGCCTTTCGGGTCCTCCGCCGACCGCATGATGATGACGCCGGGGCACCCGGCGCACACGGCGGCGCGCCGGGTGTGTCAGGTCTCGCGCGGATCACCCTTGAGGACGGCGAACCGTGCGCCGTACGGGTCCTCCAGGCGGGCCAGCCGGCCGACGCCGGCGAGGGAGGTGGCGGGCAGCCGTACCCTGCCGCCCAGCTCGACGGCCATGGCGACGACGGCGTCCGGGTCGTCCACCCCGAAGTAGGGCAGCCAGTGGGGCCGGCCGGGCTCCGCCCCGGCGAGGTCGTCGGCCGGCGGGACCAGTCCGCCGAACATGCCGTCCTCGCCCGCCCCCGCGGGACTGACGGAGGTGTAGACGCCGTCGGGGAAGGTCACCGCCGAGGTCTCCCAGCCGAGGACGGAATGGTAGAACGCGGCGGCGCGGGCGATGTCCGGGGTGTACAGCTCGACCCAGCACAGGGTGCCGACCTCGCCGGCCGCCTCGATGCCCTTGCGCAGCGCCGGTTCCCGGATGCCGAAGGGGACGCCGGCCTGGTCGGCGAGGATCGCCGTGCGGCCCTGTCGCATCACGTCCGTCGGCGGTACGGGCACGCTGCCCCTGGCCTGCCGGCCGGTCTTCGCCGTGGCGTCCGCGTCGGGGCTCTGGAAGTAGACGGTCCAGGCGGGCGGGCCCTGCTCGGGTGTGGTCCGCATGCCGCCGGCGACGATGCGGCCGGCGAGCCGGAAGAACCCGTAGCCTCCGGCGTCGGGGCCGGCGGAGGCGAACTCCCAGCCGAAGAGGCCGCCGTAGAAGCGGGCGGCGCCCTTTATGTCGGACGTGCCGACGTCGATCCAGGTGGGGGCTCCGTCGACGAAGCGGGTGGTGAGCATGGTGCCTCCTCCGAGAGGTCCCGTCGCCTGCTCTGGCGAGTCTTCCACCGCCCACCCGCCATCACCGCCGGAGCACCCGGACGGACGTGGGTTCTGCTCGCCCCCCGCCGCCCCTTCCCGTCCCGAACCCGGGGCTCCGCCCCAGACCCCGCTCCTCAGACGCCGGAGGGGCTGACTTTTGCCGGACGGGGCTGAGAACAGCCCGTCCGGCGTTTGAGGACGAGGCCCGAAGGGCCGAAAGGGGGTCTGGGGGCACAGCCCCCGGGGTCGGGACGGGAAGGGGCGGCGGGGGCGATTTCCCGGCGGGTCACGCGGAGTCGCGTTGGATCAACGTCGTCGGGAGGATCAGGCCGTCGGAGCCGGCGCCGGCCAGGCCGCGCAGGAGGAGGCGGGCCATCATGCGGCCCATTTCCTCTATGTCCTGGCGGACCGTCGTCAAAGGGGGGTCCGTCTGTTCCGCGATCGGCAGCATGTCGTCGAAGCCGACGACCGCCACGTCGTCCGGCACCCGCCGCCCGTGCTCGCGCAGCACGCGCAGGGCGCCCGCCGCCATGAGGTCGTTGCCGGCGAACACCGCGTCCAGACCCGGGCAGCGGTCGAGGAGTTCCCGCATCGCCCGCTCGCCGCTCGCGGGGGTGAAGTCGCCCTCCACGACCAGCCGGGGATCGGCGTCGGCCATGACGTCCCGGAAGCCGTCGAGCCGGTCCACCGCCGCGGTCTGGTCCAGGGCGCCGGTGATGTGGGCGATACGGCCGCGGCCGAGGCCGAGCAGATGCCGTACGGCGTCGCGGGCGCCGCCCCGGTTGTCGCTGTCGACGTAGACGACACCGCCCTGACCGCCGCTGAAGTCGGGCCGGCCGCCGTACACGGTCGGCAGACCGGCCTGCCGGATCAGTTCGGGCAGTGGGTCGTCGATATGGAGGGAGAAGACGAGGGCGCCGTCCACATGGCCGCCGGCCACATAGCGGCCGACGCGGACATGGTCGTCGCGGTCCTCGGTGAGCAGCAGGACGAGCTGGTTGTCGTGGGCCGTCAGCTCCTTGCTGATGCCGCGCAGCTGCCGGGCGAAGAAGGGGTCGGCGAAGACCCGGGTCTCCGGTTCGGCCACGATGACGGCGATGGCGTCGTGCCGCTTCGTCACCAGGCTGCGGGCGGCCTGGTTCGGCACGTACCCGAGTTCCTCCACCGCCCGTCTCACCCGCTCGGCCAGGCGCTCCCGCACCCCGTGGGAGCCGTTGACCACGCGGGAGACCGTGGCCCGGGAGACCCCGGCCCGCGCGGCCACGGCCTCCAGCGTGGGGCGTGGCGCTGTGTCGGTCACTTCGGGGCTCCTCACCTGCGGCTGCGGGAAAGGATAGCCCCGGCCCGGTCACGGGCGAGAGCGCTCTCGGATCACGTCCGGCGCCGTCAGTGCTCGTGCGTCTGCTCCTCCTCTGCGGCGGGCGCGTGAACGTGCTCGTGCGCGTCCGGGTCGTATCCCGGGATGGTGCCGTCCGGTTTCTTCACCAGGAACAGGCCGACCATGCCCATGTCGGAGTGGCTCTGGACGTGGCAGTGGTACATCCAGGCGCCCGCTCCGACGCCCTCCCCCGCGATGATCTGGAAACCGAAGGAGTCGGCCGGACCGCAGATCTTGTTGTCGATGACCTGGCTCGGGTCGTCGGGGCCGGTGAGCATGCCGGTGCGGTTGTCGGCCCAGCGGTGACCGTGCATGTGGAAGGTGTGGTAGTACTCGCCGTGCGTGATCATGACGATCTCGACACGGTCGCCCACCGTGGCCTCGAAGTTGGGCCCGCTGTGCGCCGGCTTGTTGTTGATCGACATGTCGTTGAAGACGATGGTGTGGGTCGCGTCCGGCAGCACGTCGCCCTTGCGGCGCACGATCACCGGCCCGTACAGCCCGTTGCGGATGCCGCCGGTGCCGTGCACGGTGCCGACGACGTGGTCGTGGTAGTGCCAGTAGCCCGCGCTGCCCGCCCGCCAGGTGCCGTCGGAGCGCCGGCCGGGCTTGTGGGTGCGCCAGGTGTAGGTGCGGGTGCCGCCGGGTTCGACGTCGCTCTTGTTCTGCTTGGTGCCGTCGCTGGAGATCTCGTAGTCCAGGCCGTGGACGTGCAGGCTCACGGGCACGTCCATGGTGTTCTCGAACTCGACGTGCAGCGTGTCGCCCTCGTTGAGCTCGATCAGCGGGCCGGGGACGGACGCCTTGCCCTTCTCGAAGCCGTAGCCCATCCGTCCGCCGTCCAGCCGCTCGGCGTACAGCTTGACGCGCCGCACCTCGCCCCCGGCGGGCGCGGTCTTCGCCGGTGTGGTCGCGCTCACGGCCTCGGGTGCGACGGACAACGATGTCGCGACGGCGGCGCCGCCCAGCAGTACCCGTCGGTTGAATCCGCGTCTGTCCATGCCGAACTCCCCACGTGGCTGTCATGAACCTGTGAAACCGTAGCGGCCACCCCGGGGTTTATCCACACTCAGGACAAAGTTCGTTCCATCTCTGCGATAGGTATTGGCGTCTGACGCAAAGAGGTCTAGCTTCCTTGACGCTGTTGCTGCGACCGAGGAGGGGTGGGTGGCCACGTGCGGTCCACATCGCATCAAGAACCCATGCGCTCAAGAGGGTTGAGCACGTCGAGCGCCACGAGCACACGAAGGACGAGAACCGGACGACGAATCTGGGCGGCCACCGTGACCGCCGGGGTCGTCACCGCCGGGCTGCTGTCGGGTCCCGCCGCCAGCGCGCGCCCGGCCCCGGATCCGTCCCTGACAACGATGTCCATCAAGTCGCCCCCGGGCGGCGCGAACGTACGCGTGCTGCTGTTCCACGGCTCCGCGGCCGCCGGTGACGAGTCGCCGCTCGTGAACGCCGGGATCGCGGCGATCGAGAAGATCGGGCTCTCCGGCCCGGCGGACCAGCGGTTCAAGGTGACGGCCACGGACGACGCCTCGGTCTTCACCAACGCCACGAAGCTGGGGCGGTTCAACACCGTCGTGTTCCTGACCGGCGGCGGGGACGTCCTCGACCCGGACCAGGAGGCGGGCCTGGAGGCGTACATGGAGGCCGGCGGCGGTTTCGTCGGCCTGCACGACGCGGCCCGCGCGGAGCCTTACTCGGACTGGTTCACCGGTCTGATCGGCGCCCGCCCGGCCGCCTCCAGCCCGGACAAGGTGCAGCGGGCGACCGTCGAGGTCGGCGACCGGACGCATCCGGCGGCCAAGAGCCTGCCGACGCAGTGGAAACGGCCCGACAAGTGGCTGAACTGGGTGGAGAACCCGTCCGGCGACGTGCACACGGTCGCCAGGGTGCGCGAGTCGACGTACGCGCCCGGTGCGAGCGCCAACGGCTGGGACCACCCGGTCAGTTGGTGCCGTGACTACGACGGCGGCCGGTCCTTCTACACCGGTATGGGCGGCACGGTGTCGTCGTACGACGAGACCGACTTCCGTGACCATCTGCGCGGCGCCCTGCTGTGGACCACCCGCCTGGTACAGGCCGACTGCAAGGCGACGATCACCGGCAACTACAAGGCGGAGCGGCTGACCCGGCCCAACCAGCCGGGTCAGAACGACCAGATCGGTGAGCCGCACGGCCTGGTCGCCGCCCCCGACGGCCGTGTCCTCTACATCGGGCGCGGAGGTGCCGACTCCTCCCAGCCCGTCGTCACCGACTGGAACGACCCCGACATCGGCAAGGGCAGGGGCGAGATCCACGTCTACGACCCGGAGACCAAGAAGGTCACCCTCGCGGGGGCGCTCACCGTCTTCGGCAACAAGGGCGGCGGCGACGAGCTCCGGAAGGTCGAGGAGGGACTGCTCGGCATCGAGCTGGACCCGCGGTTCGAGCAGAACGGGTGGGTGTATCTGCACTACACCCCGCACTCCGGGATCAACCGGGACACGCACATGGCCGAGCGGCGGGTCTCCCGCTTCACGCTCGACCCGGCGACCGACAAGCTGGACCTGGCGAGCGAGAAGGTGCTGCTGGAGTGGCCGGTGCAGATCCACAGCTGCTGCCACGCGGGCGGCGGGATGGCCTGGGACTCCAAGGGGAACCTGTACATCGCCACCGGTGACAACAACTCCAGCGGCTTCAGCGACGGTTACTCGGGCAACAACCCGCAGCCCAACTTCAAGGGCGTGTCCTTCGCGGACGCGCGCCGCACCGCCGGCAACACCAACAACCTCAACGGCAAGATCCTGCGCATCCACCCGGAGCCGGACGGCACGTACACGCTGCCCGAGGGCAACCTGTTCACCGGGAAGGAGACCGCCGAGGGCGGTGGCAAGACGCGCGGCGAGATCTACGTGATGGGCGTGCGCAACCCGGCGCGCATCTCCGTGGACAAGAAGACCGACACCCTGTACGCGGGCTGGGTCGGCCCGGACGCCGGTTCCCCGTCGCCGACCTGGGGTCCGGCGAAGTACGACACGTTCGCCGTGATCACCGAGGCGTCCAACCGGGGCTGGCCGTACTGCATGGGCAACAAGCAGCCCTACCGGGACCGCAACCTGCCCGATCCGTCGAAGCCGCTGGGCTGGTACGACTGCGACGCCCCGAAGAACGAGTCGCCGAACAACGACGGCCTGGTCAACCTGCCGCCGGTGACCGGCAACAACATCTGGTACTCGCCGCAGGGCGGCGGCCCGGACTATCCGCGCGACGAGAACGGCATCCCGTCGTACGAGCAGGACGAGGCCACGTACAGGCTGCCCTGGCTGAAGGGCGGCGGGCAGGCCGCGATGAACGGCCCGGTCTACCGCTACGACGCCGACAGCGCCAGTGAGGTCAAGTGGCCGGCGTACTGGGACGGCAAGTGGTTCGTCGGTGACTTCTACGACGCCGACCAGCCGCGCAACGCGGTGCTGATGGACCCGAAGACGCAAGGAGACGGCGGCCTTCCGGTGCATTCGGAGTCCCTGAAGAAGATCGTGCCGGTCGGCAACGACGGCATCAAGAACCTGATGGGCTGGAAGTTCGGCCCGGACGGCTCGCTGTACGTCCTCGACTACGGGCGCGGCTTCTTCACCTCCGACTCCAAGTCCGCGCTGTGGCGGGTCACCTACACGGGCGGCGGGCCGACCCCGGCCGCCGGTCAGCTGGCGAGGGGAACCGAGTGAAACCAGTGATACGGCAACGGAGAATGTGGGCCGGCCTGCTGGCCGCCCTGCTCATGGTGCTCGGCCTGCAGACGACGTCCGCGGCCGGCGGGACCGGGTCCACCGACGCCGAAGCGGCGGAGCAGGTGCTCACCTGGACCGCCGGTGACAGCATCACCGCGTACACGTCCGCGCCGACGACCGCGGTGGCCGGTCCGGCGACCATCGTGTTCGAGAACAGCGCGGCGACCGGCAACACCACCGGGATGCCGCACACGCTGACGTTCGTGACCTCCGACCCGGAGTTCAACAGCGACGTCCAGCTGAACATCATGGCCAATCCGAACGACGCCCAGGGCGGCAAGTACACCGCGGAGGTCACGCTCACCCCGGGCCGCTACTTCTACCACTGCACCATCCCCGGCCACGGCGAGATGCAGGGCATCCTGACGGTGACCGAGGGCGGCGGCGGTGAGGACACCACGGCGCCCGAGGCCACGGCGAAGGTGACCGGCTCGCAGAACGCCGACGGCGAGTACGTCGGTTCGGCGAGCGTGACGGTCGAGGCCACCGACGCGGACTCCGGCGTGGAGCGGATCGAGTACGCGGTCGGGGCCGACGGCGCCTGGCAGCCGTACACCGCCCCGGTCGTGGTCGACCAGGTCGGTACGCACACCGTGCGCTACCGGGCCCTGGACAAGGCGGGCAACGTGTCGGCGGAGCAGAGCGTCGAGTTCACCGTCGTCGCCCCGCAGTCGGACGACACCACCCCGCCGGAGACCTCGGCGACGGTGGCCGGTGAGAAGAACGACGGCGGTGACTACATCGACATGGCGACGGTCACCGTCACCGCGTCGGACACCGGAACCGGCGTCAACACCATCGAGTACGCGATCGGCGCCGACGGCGCCTGGCAGGCGTACACCGGTCCGGTGATGGTGCACGAGGTGGGCACCCACACCGTGCGCTACCGCGCCACCGACAGGGCGGGCAACGCGGCGGCGGTCAAGAGCGTGGAGTTCACGGTCGTCGCCGCTCCCCCGCAGGACACCACCCCGCCGGCGACCGGTGTGACCGTGGCGGGCACCAAGAACTCCGACGGCGCCTACGTCGGCGACGCCACCGTGACCGTCAGCGCCGACGACGGGCACGGCGGTTCCGGCGTCGCCGGCATCGAGTACTCGCTCGACGGCGGGCCCTACCTGGCGTACACCGAGCCCGTGGTCGTCGACCGGGCGGGCCGGCACACGGTCGCGTACCGGGCGAGCGACAACGCCGGCAACACCTCCGAGCCGCTCACGGTGAGCTTCACGGTCGTGGCGGACGGCGGGGTGCCCGCGCCCAACTGCCCCGAGTACGACGAGCGGTTGACGGTGATCGTCGGCACGGTCGACTCGGGTGTGCCGAACCGGGTCACCAACAACCGGTGCCGGATCGGCGAGCTGGTCGAGGACGAGAAGGAGTGGACCTCGCAGGCTCTGTTCCTGAAGCACGTGAAGAGCGTGCTGGACAAGCTCGAGAAGGAAGGGGTCATCGACCAGCGGGAGTACCGGGCGATCAACAAGGCGGCCCGGCAGTCCGGCATCGGCAAGCCCGGCCAGACCGAGGGCTACCGCAAGATCCTGGACGGCAGCGAGGAGTCGTTCGACCGGTGGGAGCAGGTGGGCGGCGGTTCGTTCGCGCCGAACCCGGACGGCTCGATCACCTCGGGCACCACCCGGGGCGGCCTCGGCATGCTGTGGTTCCCCGAGCGCAAGTACGGCGACTTCTCGCTGAAGCTCCAGTGGCGTGACGATGCTCCGGGCACCGGCAACGCCAACTCCGGTGTGTTCGTGCGGTTCCCGCAGGTCCACGACCACCCGGAGGAGACGCGGCCGGAGTGGGTCGCCATCAAGTACGGGCACGAGGTGCAGGTGTTCGACTCGCCCACCGGCGACATGTACAAGACGGGCTCGGTCTACGGCTTCGACCGGGTCGGCCTGGCCGGCGCGGGCGTGACGCAGAAGGGCGCCTGGAACGACTACGAGATCCGGGTGGTGGACCAGCACTACTCGGTCTACCGCAACGGTGTGCTGATCAACGAGTTCGACAACACCGGCGGCCAGGAGTTCGCCCCGCCGCGCTCGGACGACCCGGGCACGGACGGGCGGCGGTTCGCCTCCGGTTACATCGGACTGCAGGTGCACGGCACGACGGACGTCGTCTCCTACCGGGACGTCCGGATCAAGGAGCTGTAGTCACGGCGGGCGGGACAGGAGGCCGGGGTTCCGGGCCTCCTGTCCCGTCACGGCATGCCGTGGGTCAGGGCTGCATCAGTACCTTGACCGCGCCGTCGCGCTTGTCCTGGAACATCGCGTAGGCGTCCGGGCCCTCGGCGAGCGGCACGCGGTGGGTGGCGAAGTCGTCGACGCCGAGCGGGTCCTCGTCGGTGAGGTAGGGGATGATCTCGTCGCTCCAGCGGCGTACGTTCGCCTGGCCCATGCGCATCTGGATCTGCTTGTCGAACAGGGTGAGCATGGGCATCGGGTCGGCCATGCCGCCGTAGACGCCGACGACCGAGATGGTGCCGCCGCGCCGCACCAGTTCGATCGCGGTGTGCAGGGCGGCGAGCCGGTCGACGCTGAAGCGTTCCGCCATCGGGCCGCTGAGTTTGCGGGGCAGCAGCGCCGAGGCGTTCTGCACCATGCGGGCCGCCGCGCTGCCGTGCGCCTCGGTGCCGACGGCGTCGATCACGGCGTCGGGGCCACGGCCGTCGGTCCGGTCGCGGATCGCGGTGACGAGTTCCTTCTCGTCGTCGAAGGAGCGCAGGTCGAAGGTCTCCACGCCCCGCTCCTTCGCCCGGTTCAGCCGCTCCGGGACCAGGTCCACGCCGAACACCCGCCCGGCGCCCTTGACCTGGGCGACCCGGCAGGCCATGTCGCCGATGGGGCCGAGTCCGAGCACGGCGACGCTGCCGCCCTGCGGGACACCGGCGTACTCGACCGCCTGCCAGGCGGTGGGCAGGACGTCGGAGAGGTAGACGAACCGGTCGTCGGACGGCCCCTCGGGGACCTTGATCGGGCCGTACTGGGCCTGCGGGACCCGCAGGTACTCGGCCTGGGCGCCCGGTACCGCGCCGTACAGCCGGGTGTAGCCGAAGAGGGCCGCGCCCATCCCCTCGGCACTGACCTGGGTGGTCTCGCACTGGGTGGGCAGTCCGGTGAGGCACATCCAGCAGTTGCCGCAGGCGATCTGGAACGGCACCACGACCCGGTCGCCGACCTGGAGGTCGGGCACCGCCGCGCCGACCTCCTCGACGATGCCCATCGGCTCGTGGCCGAGGATGTCGCCCGGGGTCATGAACGGGGTGAGGACCTCGTACAGATGCAGATCCGATCCGCACAGTCCGGTGGAAGTGATGCGGATGACCGCGTCCGTCGGCTCCTCGATCCGGGGATCGGGCACGTTCTCCACCCTCACGTCCCGCTTTCCCTGCCAGGTCAGTGCCTTCATCGCCGCCCGCTCCCTCCGTGGTGGCCGGTGTGTCGCTCGTGCGGTGGGCGTCCGGGTACCCGAGCGGCCGTGTGCCGAACCGCCGGTCGCCGAGCCGATCGGTGGAGGCCACCGCGCGGGACCACCTCTGACCGGCTGTGGCCAGCAACGACAGGAAAAGCGCACAATCGAGACAGCGGATGACATGGGGCGGGCGCGGTGGCGACGGTGGGCACGGAGCGAGGGGCGGGCCGACGGCGCGGCACGGGAGTGAGGGTGCTGGTCGCCGCGTTGCTGACGGCCGGGCTGGCGGCGGGCTGTACGACGTCGGACGGACCGCGCGACGACGGGCGGGGTTCGCCGAGCGAGTCACCGGCACGGCCCGAGCCGCTCCGGGTTCCGGGACTTCCTCGGCAACAACACCCCGTACACCGAGACGGTGGGCTCCGGGGAGGCCACCGTGCTGCGCGGCGGACGCGCCTACGAGGCGAACCGGGAGCGGCCCGCCGCCGAGGACGGCACCTCGTTCGGCACCGGCTCCGGCGAAGCGATGAACTTCGCGCGCGGCCAGGTGTGGGTGGCGTACGCGAAGACGCCCTGAGCCTCAGCGCGGTGCGGTCAGGGTGGGGGCCGGGTCGCGCAGCCCCTCGGCCGCGTCGGCCACCCGCCGGATCAGGTCGATGAAGAGCGCCTGCTCGTCGGCGTCGAGCGGGGCCAGGAAGACCTGGTTCATCCGCGCGGTGCGCACCGTCAGCCTGCGGTGGGTGCGCACGCCGTCGTCGGTGAGGCGCAGCAGGAAGCGGCGGCCGTCCTGCGGATCGCGGACCTTGTCCAGCAGCCCGCGCCGGATGAGCCGGCCGATCACCTCGGCGATGGTGGACCGGTCGAGACCGACCCGCTCCCCCACGGTGCGCTGGTCCAGGCCCGGCTCGGCGACGAGCGCGTTGAGGACCGCGAACTGCGGCGAGGTGACCTCCTCGGAGACCATCGCGTTCCACAGCAGGTGGTGCGCCTGCTGGAGCCGCCGGGCGAGGTGCCCGGGATGGGTGGTGAGGTCCACGGCGGCCATGTGCGCTCCCCCGGTCGTTTCATCGGTGCACTGATTTTCAGTGGGCATCAGAAGAGTACTGGACAGAGAAGCCACCTCGCGTAAATACTCAGTGCGCTGACTAAATGGTCTCAGGTCGCCTGGAAGGGATGAGGTTCCTCGGATGGACAAGGTGGTCGCCTCGGCTGCGGAGGCGGTGGCTGACGTGCCGGACGGCGCGTCACTGGCGGTGGGCGGCTTCGGCCTCAGCGGTGTGCCGAACGTGCTGGTCCAGGCGCTGTACGAGCGGGGCGTCGACGGCCTGTCGGTCGTCTCGAACAACTGCGGGGCGATGGAGTCCGGGCTCGCGGTGCTGCTGGCGGCGGGCCGGATCGCCCGGGTGACCGGTTCCTACATCGGCGCGAACAAGGAGTTCGCCCGGCAGTACCTGGCCGGTGAGCTGGAGGTGGAGCTGATCCCGCAGGGCACGCTCGCGGAGCGGCTGCGCGCCGGAGGCGCCGGCATCCCGGCGTTCTACACCCCGGCCGGGGTGGGCACGCAGGTCGCCGAGGGCGGGCTGCCCTGGCGCTACGACGGCTCCGGCGGGGTGGCTCTCGCCTCGCCCGCGAAGGAGGTCCGGGAGTTCGACGGCACCCAGTACGTGCTGGAGCGCGGCATACGCACCGACTTCGCACTGGTGCGGGCGGCGAAGGGCGACCGGCACGGGAACCTCGTGTTCAACAAGTCGGCCCGCAACTTCAACCCCCTGGCCGCGATGGCCGGCCGGGTGACGGTCGCGGAGGTGGAGGAGCTGGTCGAGCCCGGCGTCCTCGACCCGGACGCGGTGCACCTGCCGGGCGTCTTCGTGCAGCGGGTGGTCGCCCTCACGCCCGAGCAGGCGGCGGACAAGAAGATCGAGCGGCGGACGGTGAGCGGCTGATGGCCTGGACACGGGAAGAGATGGCCGCGCGGGCGGCCCGGGAGCTGAGCGACGGCCAGTACGTCAATCTCGGCATCGGCCTGCCCACGCTCATCCCCAATCACCTCCCGCCGGGTGTCGAGGTGGTGCTGGAGAGCGAGAACGGCATCCTGGGCACCGGCCCCTACCCCGCCGAGGACGCCGTCGATCCCGACCTGATCAACGCCGGGAAGGAGACCGTCACGGTCCTTCCGGGCGCCTCCTTCTTCGACTCGGCGCTGTCGTTCTCGATGATCCGCGGCGGGCACATCGACGTCGCCGTCCTCGGCGCGATGCAGGTGTCCGGGCGCGGTGACCTGGCCAACTGGGCGGTGCCCGGCAAGCTCGTCACCGGTATCGGCGGCGCGATGGACCTGGTCCACGGCGCCCGCACGGTGATCGTGGTGATGACCCACACCGCGAAGGACGGCTCGCCGAAGATCGTGACGGAGTGCGCGCTGCCGCTGACCGGCAAGGAGTGCGTGGACCGGATCATCACCGACCTCGGCGTCCTCGACGTCACCGACGACGGACTCGTCCTCGTCGAAACCGCTCCCGGCGTATCCGTCGAGGAGATCACCGCCAAGACCGGAGCCGAACTCACCCTCGGGGAGGGCCTGTCGTGACCGACGTACTCACTCAAGCCGACATCGACCGGGAGATCGCGGCCGAGCACGCCGCGTACGAGAAGCGGGTCGCCGACGGCGCGCCCGTCGAGCACCAGCCGCGCCGCGACTACGCGCCGTACCGCTCCTCGGTGCTGCGCCACCCCAAGCAGCCCCCGGTCGCCATCGACGTCACCAAGGACCCCGAGCTGGTGGAGCTGTCCTCCCCCGCGTTCGGGGAGCGGGACATCACCGAGATCGACAACGACCTCACCCGGCAGCACACCGGCGAGCCCGTCGGCGAGCGCATCACCGTCTCCGGCCGGCTGCTGGACCGCGACGGGCGCCCGATCCGCGGCCAGCTCGTGGAGATCTGGCAGGCCAACTCGGCCGGCCGGTACGCCCATCAGCGCGAGCAGCACGACGCCCCGCTGGACCCGAACTTCACCGGCGTGGGCCGCACCCTCAGCGACGACGAGGGCCGCTACCACTTCACCACCATCCAGCCGGGCCCCTACCCCTGGCGCCAGCACCTCAACGCCTGGCGGCCCGCCCACATCCACTTCTCGCTCTTCGGCTCGGCGTTCACCCAGCGGCTGGTGACGCAGATGTACTTCCCCAGCGATCCGCTCTTCCCGTACGACCCGATCATCCAGTCGGTGACCGACGACGCCGCCCGGCAGCGGCTGATCGCGACGTACGACCACGACCTGTCGGTGCCGGAGTTCTCGATGGGCTACCACTGGGACATCGTGCTCGACGGCCCGAACGCCACCTGGATGGAAGAGGGGCGCTGACCCACCATGACGAAGATCGACACCACGCGTCCGGAGACCGTGCTGCCCACCCCGTCCCACACGGTCGGCCCCTTCTACGGCCACGCCCTGCCCTTCCCCGGCGGCGGCGACATCGCGCCCGTCGGCCACCCGGACACCATCACCCTCCAGGGGTACGTGTACGACGGCGAGGGCAACCCGCTGCCGGACGCCTTCCTGGAGCTGTGGGGACCGGACCCCGACGGCCGCCTGCCACAGGTCGACGGCTCGATGCGGCGCGACCCCGCGAGCGGCGGCTTCCTCGGCCGCAACGGCGTGGAGTTCACCGGCTGGGGCCGGATCCAGACGGACGCCAACGGCCACTGGTCCGCGCGCACCCTGCGGCCCGGCGCGCGCGGGCACAGCGCCCCTTACCTCAGCGTGTGTGTCTTCGCGCGCGGGCTGCTTGTGCACCTGTTCACCCGGATCTACCTGCCGGGCGACGAGGCGGCACTGTCCGCGGACCCGCTGCTGTCCCGGCTCGACACCGCGCGCCGCGACACGCTGGTCGCGGGCGAGGAGGGCGCCGGCACGTACCGTTTCGACATCCGCCTTCAGGGCGAGGGCGAGACGGTCTTCCTGGAGTTCCAGTGACATCAGCCGATTCCGACACCGGTCTGCTCGCCCCCGGGTGGGCCGGTGCCCCGGCCGCCGCCGAGACGGCGGACGCGGCGTTCCTGCGGGCGCTGCTCGACGCGGAGGCCGCGCTGACCCGCGCCCAGGCCACGCTGGGGCTCGCCCCGGCCCAGGCGGCGACGGCGGTGACGGAGGCGGCCGAGCCCGGCCGGTTCGACGCCGCCTCCCTCGCCGGGCGGGCGCGGAGCGGCGGGAACCCGGTGATCCCGCTGGTCGCGGAGCTGACCCGGACGGTGGGCGGGGAGTACGGCCCGTACGTGCACCGGGGGGCGACCAGCCAGGACATCATGGACACGGCCATGATGCTGGTCGCCCACCGCGCCCTGGGCCCGGTCCTCGCCGACCTCGACCGCACCGGACGGGCCCTGGCCCGCCTGGCCGCCGAGCACCGCGACACGCCGATGCCGGGCCGCACCCTCACCCAGCACGCCGTACCGACGACGTTCGGGCTGAAGGCGGCCGGATGGCGGTCGCTGGTGCTGGACGCCCGGGACCGGGCGACGGCGGTACGCGGCTCGCTGCCCGCGCAGCTCGGCGGTGCGGCCGGGACACTGGCGGCCTTCTCCGCGTACGGCGCCGAGGACCCGACCGCGCTGCCGGGTGCGTACGCCCGTGAACTGGGCCTCGCGGAACCGCCGTTGCCCTGGCACACACTCCGCACACCGGTCGCCGACCTCGCCGGCGCTCTCGCCTTCGCCGCCGGTGCCCTGGGCAAGCTCGCGGCGGACGTCCTCGCCCTCTCCCGTACCGAGATCGCGGAGGTCGGCGAGGACAGCGGTGGCGGCTCGTCCGCCATGCCGCACAAGGCGAACCCGGTCCGCTCGACGCTGATCGCGGCGGCGGCCCGGCGGGCGCCGCAGCTCGCGGCCACGCTGTACGGCTCACTGGTCGCCGAGGACGAACGGCCGGCCGGGGCCTGGCACGCCGAGTGGGAACCGCTCAGGGACCTGCTCCGCCTGGTGGGCGGTGCCGCCCGCGACGCGGCCGAACTGACCGAAGGCCTGCGGGTGCGCCCGGACACGATGCGCGAACACCTCGGCCTCACCCACGGGTTGATCGTCTCCGAGCGGCTCTCCGCCGAGCTGGCGCCGGTCCTCGGCCGCGCCCGCGCGAAGGAGCTGCTGACGGAACTGGCCCGGCGGGCGTACGAGGAGGGCCGTGACCTCGGCGAACTGCTTGCCTCAGAGCCCGAATTGAAGGGGATCGACCTCACCGCGGCGACCGACCCCGCCCGTTACACCGGCTCCGCCGGAGCCCTCACCGACCGTGCCCTGGAGCGACGTTGACCGACCGACTTCTCAACCACTCGGAAGAGGGCCCCGCTTCCGCTCCCCCACTGCTGCTCGGCCCCTCACTCGGCACGTCGTACGCCCTGTGGGACAAGGTGGCGCCCGAACTGTCGGCCGCGCACCGGGTGGTCCGCTGGGACCTGCCGGGGCACGGCGGCTCGGCGGCGGAGCTGATCGGTCCCGGAGCGACGGTCGGCGATCTCGCCGATCTGGTGCTCGCGCTCGCCGACGCGCTCGGCATCGAGCGGTTCGCGTACGCGGGCGTCTCGCTGGGCGGCGCGGTGGGGCTGCACCTGGCCGTGCACCGTCCGGACCGGCTGTCGTCGCTGGCCGTGATCTGTTCCTCGGCGCACTTCAACGGCGCCAAGCCGTGGGAGGAGCGGGCGGCGCGGGTGCGGAGCGGGGGGCTCGCCGAACTCGCGGAGGGCGCGGACGCCCGCTGGTTCACGTCCGGGTTCACCGTGCCGCGGCTGGTCCGGGACCACCGGGAGGCCGACCCGGAGGCGTACGCCGCCTGCTGTGACGCGCTGGCCGCGTTCGATCTGCGGGACCGGCTGGCGGAGGTGTCCGTGCCGACGCTGCTGGTGGCCGGCCGGGAAGACCCGGCGACGCCGCCCGAGCATCTGCGGGAGATCGCGGACGCGGTGCCGGACGCCACGCTGGTGGAGCTTCCCGGTGCCTCGCACCTGGCGCCGGCACAGCGCCCGGAGACGGTGCTGACCGCGTTGCGGGCGCACTTCGGCGGGGTCGCCCGGCGCGGTATGGAGGTGCGCCGGGAGGTGCTGGGCGACGCGCACGTGGACCGGGCGCAGGCCCGGCAGACGCCGTTCACGGCACGCTTCCAGGACTTCATCTCGCGCTACGCCTGGGGCGAGATCTGGACCGACCCGACCCTCACCCGCCGCGAACGCAGCATGATCACGCTCACGGCGCTGGTCGCGCACGGCCACTACGACGAGCTCGCCATGCATGTCCGCGCGGCGCGCCGCAACGGGCTCACCCCCGAGGAGATCGGGGCGGTGCTGCTCCAGACGGCCGTGTACTGCGGGGTCCCGGCGGCGAACTCGGCGTTCGCGACGGCCCAGCGGGTGCTGGCGGAGGAGGAGTGACCGGGGACATCCCTCGGGGGGTGTCGTCCGGATCCTGCCGGGGTCGCGGGCCCCGGCACCGCTCACTGGAGTGGGCCTGACCCGAACGACACCCCCTGGCGCGGTCCCACGCCCGTCCCGAGTTCCTGTCCGGCCCGCTCCACCAGGCCGTCCGCGCCGCAGGAGCGGGCCAGGGCGAGGCCGCGTTCGAGGTCGGGGACGGAACGGGCGAGGATGCCGTACTCGACGCGGGCCGCGGCGTGTTCGTACTGGCAGGGGGAGGACTCCAGGTAGGTGACCGCCCGGGCGGCGAGGCGGACCGCGCGCTGGCCGGTCTCCAGGGCGGCGGCGACGCGCAGGGCCTCCCCTATGGCGGTGTCCGTGCCGAGGCGTTCGGCCCGCCGGCGGACGTCGACGGCCAGCCGGGCGGCGCGGGCCGGGTCCTCGCCGGCGAGGGCGCGGGCGAGGTCGGCGGTCGCGAAGACGTGCACGGGGTTGTGGTGACCGCGGGCGACGGCCGCCTTCTCGGCCGCCTCGAGCTCGTTGATGCCGTCCTTGGTGCGGCCGACGGCCAGCAGCAGCCGGCCGCGTACGGAACGCGGGTCGGGCAGCACGATGGTGGACGGGTAGGGCGGTGCGAAGCCGTGCCGTTCGGCCACCTCCCAGGCCTCGTCGGCCCGGCCGCGGGCGAGCAGGGTCTCGACGAGGTTGCAGGTGGCCGTCCAGTACAGGGGCAGTCCGCGGCCGACGCGTTCGGCGAGGCGCAGGGACTCGCGCAGGGACGCCTCGGCCTCCGGCAGCCGGCCCCGCCTGCGGTGCCCGAGGCCCACGTAGGCGTGCGCCAGGACCAGGTGACCCCCGCTCCAGCCCGCCGTCTCGTAGGCGTTCAGACCCTCGTGGTAGAGGCTCTCGGCACGGTCCAGGCGGTCGGTGTAGGCATAGGCGTCGGCCAGCATCAGCAGCAGCTCGATGCCCCACTCGGGGTCGGTCCAGCCGAGGCCGGGGGCGAGGCGGCCGTTGACGAGGGCGCGGTCGCAGATCTCCACGATCTCCTCGGCGTTCTCGCCGCGCATCATGGCGTCGAAGCCGCGCACGATGAGCAGCGCGCGTTCGGAGTTGTCCCGGCCTGTGCAGGTGGCGGCGAGTTCGGCCAGCCGCTCGGAGCGGCCGGGGGAGGCGGCCTCGCCGGCGTGGATGCCCTCCCACATGAACTGCACGGTCCGCAGCCGCAGTTGTGCGGGGCCGGGTTCGAGCCGGGCTGTTTCCGCCTCGACCGTGCGGACGGCCTCCTCCAACTGGTCGTTGTGGAGCAGCGCCTGGGAGAGGCGGACCACGGCGTCCACCCGGCGGTCGCCGTCCAGGCCGGACATGCCGAGGGCGGCACGCAGATGGCCGATGGTGCGGGCGGGTGCGGTGAGGAAGGTGGCGCAGCCCAGTTCGTAGAGGACCTGTGCGTGGACCTCGGGGCGGGGCGGTTCCTCCAGGGCGCGTTCCAGGCAGCGGCGGGCGGCGTCCGGGGCGCCGACGGCGAGGTGTTCGCGGGCGGCCTCGCGCAGTTGCCAGACGAGTTCCCCGTCGTCGTCCGGGTGCACTTCGAGGAGGTGGCGGGCGGCCGCGGCGGCACCGCGTCCGGAGTCGGTGACGATCCGGGCGGCGATGCCGTGCATGGCGCGGCGCAGCGCGTCGGGGATGGAGTTGTAGACGGCGGTGGCGATCAGGGGGTGGACGAACTCGAGGTCGGCGGGGGTGGTGCGGCCCGTGGCGGACGGGTCGGGGGCGGTGAGGATGCGGGCGCTGCGCAGGAGTTCGGCGCAGCGGGCGGCGTCGTCGACGTCCAGGGTGGCGAGCCGGGCCACCAGGCCGACGGTGATGTCGTTGCCGAGGATGGCGGCGGCCCAGGCGAACCGGGTGGCGTCTATGCCGAGTTGTTCCAGGCGGGCGACGAGTCCGCCGCCGCGGGCGGAGCGGTTCAGGTCGCGCAGTTCGCCGGCGTGGGCCTCGACGGGTTCGAGTTCGCTGTCCTGGACCTTGGCGAGGAGTTCGACGGTCTCGTAGGGGTTGCCGCCGGTGACGGCCCAGACCTCGCGGCAGAACGCGGCGTCGGCGTGATCCCCCAGGGTGGCGCGGGTGAGTCCGGCCGCGGCCTCCGGGGTGAGGAGGCTGAGGGTGGTGACGGGATGGTCGGCCGCGGCGGCGACGGCGTCCAGGTACCGGGCGCCGGCTCCGGAGATCTCGCCGGACCGGCGGGCGACCACGACGAGGACGGACAGGTCCGCCAGGCGTTCGGCGAAGGAGGCGAGCCAGCGCAGGGTCTCCTGGTCGGCCCAGTGCGCGTCGTCGATCAGCAGGACCAGCGGCCAGTCCCGGCGGGCCAGCCGGCTCACGGCGGCGACCAGTCCCTCGCACACGCCCTGCGGGTCGGCGTGTCCCTCGCCGGGGTCGGCTATGCCGAGGGCGGGGCCGGCGATGTCGTACCAGTCGCCGAGGTACTCGCGGGCCTCCTCCGGCAGCATCGACACCAGCGCGGGCTGGAGGAGCTGGCGTACGACGTTGAAGGGGACGGTGCGCAGGGTCTCGCCGCCGCGGGCCGACCACACGGTGCAGCCGCGCCGTTCGGCGATGCGGCGGGTCTCGGCGAGCAGCGCGGTCTTGCCGAGTCCGGCCTCGCCCCGGAGCACCAGCAGGCCGCCCGGTGAGGAGCGGTCCGCGCACAGGGTGTCGACGGCCCGTGTGATGGCGGCGACCTCCTCGTCGCGCTCCCACAGGCCGGCCGAGGCGGCGGCCGGGGGCCGTACCTCCGTCATCCCGCTACCTCCCCGAGTCGCCCGAATGACGTACAGACCTTGAGCGTAGTCCCCCCGCCGCCGCAGCGGTGCCCGCTCGCGCCACGTGTTGCCGTGACGGGTGACACGGCCCCGCCGGGTCGACGCGTTCCGCCCCTCACCAGGCGTCCTGATGGTCAACTCCTGTCAAGGGGCGGGGAGATGACAATCTCCGGGGCGGGCGCGGCGGGGGTGTGACGGGGCTCTCTCATCCGGCTTTCACCGAGGCCTCATACGGTATGGGCATGACGCAGGTGACTCCTCCCGGGTGGTACCCCGACCCCGGGCAGACGAATGAGGGGCCGGCCACCGAGCGCTGGTGGGACGGCAGGGCCTGGACGGAGCAGGTCCGTCCGGTGGGGCCGGCCGCCGCCTGGGGTCCCCCGGCGCCGGGCGGCGCGGGCGGGCCGGCGTATCCGGCCTACCCGGCGTATCCCGCTCCGGCGCCGCCCGGGCGGGGGCGGCGGGTGCGGAACGGGATAGCCGTGGCGGCGGCCGTCGCCGTCCTGGCGAGCATCGGTGTGGGCGTGTACGCGCTCACGGACGACGGCGGGGGCGGCTCCACCACGACCTCGCAGGGACCGGGCGGACGGGACGGCGGGCCGTTCGGTGACTCCGGCGGGCAGGACGGGGACTCCGGTGGTTCCGGGGGTTCGGGCGGTTCCGGTGGCTCCGGTGGCTCCGGTGGTGAGGAGCCGGCGCCGGACGGGTCCGAGGCGCCGAGGATCGAGAGCGGGTCGGTGACCGACGCGCTGAGCGGCATCAGTCTGCCCATCCCGGACGGCTGGTACGGCCAGGAGTCGGAGGTGGGTGCCGCGGTGACGTCGGAGAACTCGTACGACTGTCCCGGCGACACCTCCAAGACCTGCACCAAGGGCGGGGTGTACTCGGCGCCGGCCCTGGCGTTCGGCACCAAGGGCTCCACCGCCGAGGAGGTCGCCAAGGCCGACATCTCCGCCAACGCCGAGGAGAGCTACGGCGGTGAGGCCTACGGGAAGATCACCTCGCACGACGTCCTCGCGTCCAAGGCCGTGACCGTGGCCGGGCAGAAGGGCTATCTGGTGCGCTGGAAGGCGGTCACCAGCGAGGGCTCCGACGGGTACGTCCAGTCGCTGGCCTTCCCGTCCCCCGCGCAGCCGCAGCAGCTCGTCGTGGTCCGTTTCGGGGTGGACACCGACCAGAAGCAGTCCGTCCTCGACGAGATCACCGAGGGCATCGAGGTGTCCTCGGGCGGCGGCGACGGGCAGGACGTCTGACCCCCCGCACCTGACGGCCGGGTGGGGCACCCCTCCGCTCAAGAGGTGTCCCACCCGGCCGGGGTGAGCGCCGCCCCCGTCCCCACGGTGCGGCGCGGTCAGGCCGCCGTACGGTCATCCCGTCGACGGCGGCCTGCGTCTCATTCGAGGCCGAGGGCCGGCAGTACGGCGGCCTCGACGAACCGGAGCAGATACTCCGCGTCCGCGTTGCGGCCCTCCAGGATGGGCCGGACCCGCAGCACACCGAAGAGCTGCGCCGGGACGTACTCCAGCGCCGGGTTCCCGGCGGCGACCTCCCCGCGCTCGACGCCGCGCCGCAGGATCTCCTCCAGCGCGCCGATCTCCGGGTCGACCAGTGCCTCGCGCAGCGCCTGCGCCAGTTCCCGGTCCTGGATGACCGCGTGCCCGAGCGCCTGGAGCAGCGTGGTGTCCTTCGGCGACCACTCCCCCGCGCACCGCGCCGCCTCGCGCAGGTCCCCGGCGAGGGTGCCGGTGTCGATGCGGGCGAACCGCGTCTGCCGGTTGGAGCGCAGGGCGGCGGCGACGAACTGCGGCTTGGTCCGCCACTGCCGGTACAGCGTGGACTTGCTGCACCGCGTGCTGGCGGCGATGCCCTCCATGCTCACGGCGTCGTAGCCGCACTCCCGGATCCGGTCCAGCACGGCGTCGAAGAACTCCCGCTCACGCTCCGGGGTGATCTTGGAGCGGCGCGAGGTTCCGGCCGGCCCGGGTCGGTCCGCGTCCTGCGGCGTCATCGGCTCGGCTCCTTGTCCTTCGAGTGAGGCGTACATCATCGATACGCCAGTGTACCGGTACGCGACCGTATCGGTACACTGGCGTATCGGTACGAACCCGTATCGATGAGAGTCGGTACCCGCGCGCACCGTCTGCACCACGACAGAAAGGGCCGGGGGATGAATGGCCGCAAGGAGCCTGGACCCGCGGGGTCCGACGCGCCGGCGCGTCCGCCGCTCGTCCGTGAACTCCTGCTGGTGGCGGGACTCTTCCTCGTCTACAAGCTCGGGCGGCGACTGGCGACCGGCCACACCGGCGAGGCGTACCGCAACGGCCACGAGGTGTGGGACCTGGAGCGCGCGCTCCACCTGCCCGGCGAGGGCGCGGTGCAGTCCCTGCTGCTGCACGGCGACGGGCCGGCGCACCTCGCGAACACCTACTACGCGGCCGTCCACTTCCCGGCCACCGCGGCCTTCCTGGTCTGGCTCTATCTGCGCCGCCCGGCCCACTACGTCTGGGCGCGCCGGATCCTGGCGGCGGTCACCGCCGCCGCGCTGGTGCTGCATCTGACGTTCCCGCTCGCCCCGCCGCGGATGCTCACCGCCACAGGGCTGGTGGACACCGCGCGGGTGTACGGGCCGTCGGTGTACGGCCCGCCGGGGACCGACCGGCTGTCGAACCAGTTCGCGGCGATGCCCTCGCTGCACTTCGGGTGGGCGCTGATGGTGGCGGTCGGCCTGGTCGTCGCCACGCGCGCGTGGTGGCGGTGGCTGTGGCTGCTGCACCCGCTGGTGACGCTGCTGGTCGTCGTGGGGACGGCGAACCACTTCTGGCTGGACGCGCTCGTGGCGGCGGCGCTGCTGGGCCTCGCGCTCGCGGTGCTGCGCCCGCCGCGGCACACGGCGACGGGGACGGGACGGATACGGGCCCGCCACGTGCCGGCGCGGGACCGGGCGCTCGCGGGGGCGGGCCGATGAGCGCCGTCGTCGTGGCCGTCCTGCTGTCCCTCGTCTCCGCCGTCGCCTACGCCGCCGCCGCGGTGGCCCAGGAACGGCTGGCCTCCCGGTCCTCCGGCACGCTGCGGCTGCTGGCCGACGGCGCCTGGTGGTGGGCGGTTTCGCTGAACGCCTCGGCCGCGCTGCTCCATGTGGCCGCGCTCAAGTACGGCCCGCTCACCGTGGTCCAGCCGCTCGGCGCCCTCACCCTGGTCGCGGCGGTGCCCATGGGGGCCCGGATCGCGGGGCGGCCGGTGAGCGCGGCCGAGTGGCGGGGTACGGCGTTCACTCTCGCCGGTCTGGCGGCGGTGCTGGTGACGGCGTCCGGGCCGGCTCCCGACGACGCGCTGAGCGTGCCCGAGGCGCTGGTCGTCGCGGGCGGTACGGCGTCGCTGATCGGCCTGCTGTCACGGCCGGGGTCCCGGCCCGGTCTGCGGCACGCGACCGCGTCGGGCATCGCCTCCGGGGTGGCCTCGGCGCTCACCCAGACCGTGACGGTCGCGGTGACGGACCGGTCCGGCCCTCTGCTGAGCGCGCAGGTGGTCGTGGTGGCGCTGCTGGTGGCCGCCTTCGCGGCCGGCGGACTGCTGCTGTCGCAGACCGCCTACCGGGGCGGTCTGGGCGCCCCGCTCGCGGTGGTCACCCTGACGAACCCGCTGGCGGCCGCGGTGATCGGCCTCTCCCTCCTCGGCGAACGCCTCCGCGCCGGCCCGGCGGGCATCCTGCTCGCCCTGACCGGCGCGGCGCTCGCCGCCCGGGGCGTGCTGCTGCTGAGCCGGGCGACGCCCCACCCGGCGGGAGCGCCCGTGGCCCCACCGGCGCCGGCCGCCCCGGCCCATGTGAACGCTCCCGCGGTGCGGCAGCGGAGCTCCGTGGAGGACCCCCCGGTCGTCACTGCGGGCAGTCGTGCCGCTGGGGCGGCACGGGTGGGCGCGGCGGCACCCCGCGAACGCCGGGCTGCGTAACACCCCCCGCCTCTCCGAACACCGGTCAGTCCGTGGCGATCGCCGGGTCGCTGACGCCCGGCCGGCCGTTCTCGACGTGTCCCGCGAAGCGGCGCAGGAACGCCGGCTCGGCCGCGGACGTGACCGTCAGGTCGTACCAGCGGTGGCTCGCACGCAGGTCGACGGTACGGTGCACGGTGGCACCGGGCCGGACGGTGACGGTCGTGGGGCGGCCGCCGTAGCCGTCGGCCAGCCGCAGCCGGACGGCACCCGGACCCCCGTTGACGAACGTCAGCCGAACGTCATCGCCGGTGTGGCGAGCGGTGACCTCACACCCCACACCCCCGTTCGACCCCCGGAAGACGCGGAGGAACCCGTTCGGACCGTGCACGGTCAGGTCGTACGACCCCCCGGAGTACGCCGAGTTCCAGCTGTCCGACATCTCCTTGCCGGCCTCGGTCGTGTAGGTCCAGGGACCGTCGGCCCGGTTGCCGGACGTGACCAGGAAGGCGGCACCCGCCCGGGCACCGGAGGCGAAGGTCAGCGTGAACCTTCCGGCCGCCGGGTCGACGGAACCGTCCACCACCGGGGCGTACTTCAGCGGACGGGCCGGGCGCGACCCACGCTCCTGACGGGGCATGCCGGCATCGGCCGGCGGCGTGGGCCGGTAGTCGGGATGACGGTCGCGGTCCGGCGGTTCGTAGGCGTCGGTGTCCGGCAGCCGGGCCGGCCGGCTGTCCCTGCGGGAGAAGTCGAAGGCACTGGTCAGGTCGCCGCAGATCGCGCGCCGCCACGGCGAGATACCCGGCTCGCGCACACCGAAGCGGCGCTCCATGAACCGGATGACCGAGGTGTGGTCGAACGTCTCCGAGCAGACGTACCCGCCCTTGCTCCACGGTGAGACCACCAGCATCGGCACGCGCGGGCCGAGCCCGTAGAAGCCCTCGCGGTGGGTGCCGCTGCCCTCGAAGACGTCCAGGGAGACGTCGACGGTGGACCGGCCCTGCGCGGCCGACTTCGGCGGCAGCGGCGGCACCACGTGGTCGAAGAAGCCGTCGTTCTCGTCGTACGTGATGAACAGGGCGGTCCTCGCCCAGACGGCCGGGTTGGAGGTGAGCGCGTCCAGGACCTGGGAGATGTACCAGGCGCCGTAGTTCGACGGCCAGTTGGAGTGCTCGGAGAAGGCCTCGGGGGCGGCGATCCAGGAGATCTGCGGCAGCCGTCCGGCCCTGACGTCGGCGCGGAGCCGGTCGAAGTAACCCTCGCCGTTCTTCGCGTCGGTGCCGGTGCGGGCCTTGTCGTACAAGGGGTCGCCCGGCTCGGCGTTACGGTACTTGTTGAAGTACAGCAGGGAGTTGTCGCCGTAGTTGCCGCGGTAGGCGTCGGGGATCCAGCCCCAGTGACCGGCCGCGTCCAGGCCGTCGCCGATGTCCTGGTAGATCTTCCAGGAGATCCCGGCCTCCTCCAGCCGCTCGGGGTACGTCGTCCAGTCGTAGCCGAGTTCGTCGTTGCCGAGGACCGGGCCGCCGCCCCGGCCGTCGTTGCCGGTGTGGCCCGACCACAGGTAGTAGCGGTTGGGGTCGGTGGAGCCGATGAAGGAGCAGTGGTAGGCGTCGCAGACGGTGAAGGTGTCGGCGAGCGCGTAGTGGAAGGGGATGTCCTCGCGGGTCAGGTACGCCATGGTGGTGGTGCCCTTGGCGGGCAGCCAGCGGTCGTACTTGCCGTTGTGGTAGGCGTCCTGGCCGTCGGACCAGCCGTGCGGCAGCCCTTCCAGGAACCGCATGCCGAGGTCGTCGGCCTCCGGGCGGAAGGGCAGGACCTCCGTGCCGTCGCTCTTGGTCTGGTGCCACACCGGCCTGCCGTCGTCCAGGCTCACCGGGTGCGGGTCGCCGAAGCCGCGGACGCCGCGCAGACTGCCGAAGTAGTGATCGAAGGAGCGGTTCTCCTGCATGAGGACGACGATGTGCTCGACGTCCTCGATCGACCCCGAGCGGTGGTGGGCCGGGAGCGCGGCGGCCCGCTCGATGCTGGCGGACAGCGCGCTGAACGCCGTGGTGGCGCCCGTGAGTTGGAGGAATCGGCGCCGGTTGACTTCGGGCATGGATGAGGGCCTCTCGTACGGTGCCGGATGCTGAGGGGGTGCGCGCGAAAGGAGTGTTCCAGGAGCAGCGGACGTCGGGGAAGGACGCCGTGGCGCGGACGTGAAGGTCGTCGGTACGTGAGGTGCGGCGACGCGTCGTGAACCGCCCCGGATCACCGTACGGACCCGGATGGCCCCGGTGAGTGGCCGAGCCGGTTGTCCCGGCGCAGCGCCGCCTCGGTGCCGGTGAGGTACACGGCCGTGGCGAGCCACTGGGCCGTGTACCGGTCGGGACCGCCCCCGTCGAGGCGGCCGAACGCGTCACGGGCACGGTCGGCGGCCACCGCGCCGAGCGCGGCGGCCAGGGCCGCACCGGTGACGAATCCGTCGCGGCGCAGCGCGGCGGCGTGGCCGCGCAGGTCGTCGCCGCGCGCGGGTTCGGCGACGGCCCGGCGTCCCCCGGCGACGGCCAGTTCGACCAGCCGGCGGACGCGCCGGAGCGGCGAGTCGTCCACGGGACCGGCGGGGACCGGTTCGGGCGGAGCGGGAGGGTCCGCCGGGAAGTGGTCGTCCCGGAGGCGGTCGTAGCCGAGATCGGCACGGCCCTGCCAGCCGTCCGGCAGGCGCAGGGTCGCCTCCGTGCCGGGTACCGGGGCGACGGCGAGCGGGCGGAGGGTGGTCACCCGGTCGGGGTCGGGGCGTCCGACGACCCGGATCCGCAGCCCGGGGTACTCGCCCAGGCGCCGCAGGTTCGCGGTGTGGGCGAGAGAGGGATGACGGAGTGCGGGGGCCAGCCGGACCGGTCCGTCCGCCCGCCCCGGCAGTACGCGGACCAGCAGGTCCTCGCCGTCGGTGGCGGCGATCTCCACGTCGCGGAGGATCAGTGACCCGGTGGGCCCGGCTCCGTCGGGGTCCGGGTCCGACGGGGGCCAGGGCCGTCCGGCGGCGAAGGTGGCGCGGACGCCCGGTTCCGGCAGCAGGCGGCCGTCCGGGGCGACGACCGCTCCGGTGACGATCAGGCCGCCGCGGGACACCCGGAAGTGGTCGCTCAGGAAGGACCGGAGGGCGACGTGGGCGGTACCGGCCCGGCGGGCGCGGGCGGGGCCGCCGGGCTTGACGTCGGGGAGCGTGTACGCGTGACCGTCGTCGTCGACGAGGTGGGTGACCACCCCGCCGAGGCCGCCCGGCCCGATCACCGGTTCGCGGCAGACGCCGTACAGCCGCAGCGGTCCGTCGGGGCGGTGGTGGCGGCGGACGGCGCCGATGAGCGCCGGGTCGGGGTCGGCGGACCTCAACCGGTGGGTGACGAGGAGGAGTTCGCGCAGGGCGTCGACCAGCGCGGCGAGAGCGCGGGGACCGTGCGGGTCACGCTCGTCACGCAGGTGGCGTACGACGTCCAGGGCGGCGGCCTCCGCACGGTGGAGACCCGCGAGACGGGCGGTGTGGGCGGCACGCAGCAACTCCGCCTGAAGGACCGCTCCGGCCCCGGCGGTCCCGGCGGACAGCACGGCCGCCGCCGCCGTCCAGAGCCCGGAGGCCGCCCGTATCCGGTCGGCGGAGGGGACACGCCCCGAACCGGCGAGCGGCTCCGTCCCGGCACCGGGACGGCCGGGGGCGGCCGTGCTGTCCGCGCCGGTACGACGGCCGGCGTCGGCGGCCCGGTCCTGCCCCGGGCCCGCGCCCCGGCCCCTCCCGGTGGACCGGACCGGAACCGGCGGAGAGTCCACGTCGCCGGGACGACCGGGGGCGGGCCGGCGACCGTCGTCAGCGGGACGACCGGAGGCGGGCCGGTGATCCGCGCCGGTACGAGGGCCGGCATCGGCGCCCCGGCCCTGCCCCGGCGCTCCGTGCGAGCCGTCGGTCTCAGCGGGGCCCTGTGCCGAACCTGCGAGCCGGGCCCGCCCGGTGGACCGCGCCGGGCCGTCCGCGTCGGCCGCGGGCGTCGTATCGGCGGCCGGGTCCGAAGCCGGTGTCCGGCCCGCATCCGCGGGCCGGGCCCGGTCCGCCGGGCCGTCCGCGTCGGCCGTGGGTGTCGCGTCGGCGACCGGGCAGGCGCCCAGTACCGCCGCCAGGTGCAGGCAGCGTGGGGCCAGGAAGCAGGTGCAGTGGGCCTGGCCGGGGGCGGTGACGGTGCCGGACGGGCCGGGGGTCAGGGTCACCCGGGCGTCCTCGCCGCAGCGGACGCGGACGGTGCCGTCCTCGGTGGTGACCGGTGCGACGGCCAGGGCCTCGAGGGCCGCGTCCAGTCTGCCGCGGAGCCTCGTGGTGAGGCTCTCCACCGCGGAGGCGAACACCTCCGGCGCGACGGGCGGAAGTGAGGAACGGCTCATCGGGTCGCTCCGCGGAGGCGCTCGCCCACCCAGCGGGCGAGCGAGAGGGGACTGAGGGCGGCCACCGGCATTCCGGCCGCGACGAGTTGCCGCGCGACCGGTACCGAGTAGCGGGGGGTTCCGTCGCCGTTCAGGGCGGCGCAGCCCAGCAGGTGGACACCGGAGGAGACCAGGGACCTGACCTCGGTCAGCAGACCGTCGACCGCGCCGCCCTCCTCGAAGTCGCTGACGACCACCATCAGGGTGCGGTTCGGCACCGTCACCAGTGTGCGGGCGTGCGCGAGACCGGCCGCGATGCGGGTACCGCCGCCGACCTTCACCTCGAGCAGCAGGGAGAGCGGGTCGTCGATCCGGTCGGTGAGGTCGACGACCCGCGTGCTGAAGGTGAGGAAGTGGGCGCAGAGCATGGGCGCACCGCCGAGTACGGCGGCGGTCAGCGCCGACCAGACGACCGAGGACTCCATGGACGCGGACACGTCGACGACGAGGATCAGCCGCCAGTCGCTCCGCTTGGCGGCGCGGGTCCTGAAGACCGGCCGCTCGGGGACGATCCGGACGGTGCCGTCCTCCAGGCGGCGGCTGTGGACGAGGTTGGCCCGCAGGGTACGGGGCAGGTCGAGCCGGCCGCCGGGGCGCCGGGAGGGGCGCGGGGTGGTGAGGCCGGTCAGCGTGGGGCGCAGCCTGGTGGCGAGTTCCCGGGCGAGTTCCTCGACCAGCCGTTTGACCAGCGGCCGGAGGCGGGCGATCCGCTGTTCGGGCATTCCCCTGGCGAGCGACAGTACGGCGGACAGCAGTTCCACGGAAGGGCGTACCGAGTCCGGGTCGAGGTGGTCGATCACATCCGTACGGCCCTTGGCCGCGGCGCGTCCCAGGACTTCCTCCCGGATGTCCGCGCCGAAGAGCGCTTCGAGGTCCTCGGCCCAGTGCCGGACACTGGGGTAACCCGGGCCCTGGCCCGCGGTGAGCTCGTCCGTGTCACCGCCGTGGTCCGGGACCGCCTGCCCCGCCTCCTCCGCGCCGCCGTCCGTGCCCTCGTCCCCGGTCGGCCCCTCCGCTCCGAACAGTTCGTCCAGAGCACGGGCGTACGGCACCAGCTCCGGGGGGAGTTTCGCCGTGTCGCGGCCGAGCAGCAGCCGCCAGCGGTCGGCGGGGCCGAGGCGTGAGGTACCGGGCTCCGCGCCCCGGGCGGGCCACCGACCTCTCGCCGCGGACGTCTGCCCGTCCGGGACGGGGGCGTCCGGGGCGGGGCCATCCGGGGCCGGAGCGTCCGGGGCGGAACCTTCCAGGGCCGGACCGTCCAGGGTCGAACCGTCCAGGACCGGACCTTCCAAGGCCGGGCCGTCCGTGGGCAAAGGGGTCACCAGGTCCGCCAGGCCCAGTTCCCTCAGCAGGGCCAGCCCTTCGTGGTCGGCCTCGGCCCACCGGCCGGCCGTCTCGGCGGGCGTGGTGAGCCGGAGGTCGGGCCGGGCGCAGAGCCGGTCGGTCACGGCCGTCAGCAGTCGCCCGCGTCCGTCCGGGGTGAGCGCCCGGAAACCGCCGCGCAGCGCGGGAAGCCGGTCGAGGAAACCCCGGTCGTCCAGGGACTCGACGCGCTCCAGCAGCGGATCGAGGGAGGTGGGCAGGGACGCGATCAGCGGTCCGGCGGCGACGAGCAGACCGGCGAGCCGACGCTCCAGCCGGTGCCGGGTCTCCGGTGCCGTCGCCGAGTCGATCCAGTCGGCGAGTCTCCTGCCCAGCAGCTCCGAGCCGTCGAGGTCGAGCAGTACCCGGGCGGCCAGGGCCGCTCCCTGGACAAGTGGGGAACCGGTGCGCGCGAGCGCGTACAACTCGCCGTCCAGGCGCAGCCCGAGCCGTTCCTCACCGCCGCGGACGGCCAGGGTCACGAGGGCGACGGCGTCCTCCGTCCCGTCGCTGCCGGCCAGCCCGGGCAGGGCACGGACGGCGGCTTCCAGCAGGAGGTCGCGGAGCGCCGCCGCCCGGAGGCGTGTCCGCCCGGTGGTGCCGGGCAGGTGTTCCCGGCGTATCGACTCCAACAGGTCCATGCACCGCAGCAGTTCGGGAAGCGTGGCCGCCGCGGGCAGGACCCGCGCGGCCTGCGTGAGACAGTCGCCGACCAGGTCCGGCAGGGCGCACCGGGCCGCTGCCCCCAGCAGGTCGACGACCCGCGCCGGGGTGACTCCGCCGGACTCCGTCGCCCTGCGGTGGTTCTCGCGCAGGGTGCCCTCGGCCGCCTGGGCGGCGGTGACCCCTCTGACGCCCACCAGGTCGAGCCGGGCCGCGACCGACGGGGTCCAGGCCGCCCGCCACCGTGTGGTGAGGGCGCTCCCCTCCCCCACGGCGGACACCTCGACCGGCTCCGCGTAGCCCACCCCGCACTCCTTGAGCCGCTGGAGCAGGATCTCGCGGCGGGCGTCGAGGGCGGAGCGCGACGGCGAGAGCCGGACCTCCCGGTGGCCGGTACCGCCCGGCCCCGGCAGCCGGAGCGAGGCGAGTTCCGCCTCCACCCAGGGGCCGAGACCGGACCGGGGTGTGCCGGGGGCGAGCCGGCCGCGGCCCGTGCCGACCAGCACCGTCTCCAGGACCCGGCCGGGTGGTGGTCCCCCCTGGCCCAGTACGGACGTCACCGCCTCCAGCAGTTCGCCCCGGCCGGGTGCCGCCAGGCCGCGCAGGCTGCCGAGGTCGCAGGCCAGTCGTAGGGTCTCGATCGCCTCGCCGGTGCCCGCGGTGTGGCCGGCCGCACGGATCTCCCGGCACAGTTCGGTGACGACGCGGGCGGCCGCGTCGCGTATCCGGCCGGGGTCGCCACCGGCGTCGAGCACCGCCTGCTGCCAGCGCGGGTCGCGGATGCCGGCCGGGTATCCGGAGCGGGGGTCCAGCAGGGCGAAGGCGTACGGCACGAGGGAGGTGACGACCGGGGAGCCCGCGCCGGCCGCCTCCCCCACGGCCGTGTCCCCGCCCTCGTCGGTCAGTGCGGGCGCGTGGAAGGCACCGGTCACCGCCGCGACCCGGCGTTCGCCGGCCCCGGCCGCGGCGACGGCCCGGCGCATGTGTGCCTCCCGGGCGAGGTCGACGGCCGCGATGCCGCCGTGGGCCGCCCGGTCCCGGCGCACGGCCAGGCCGAAGCCGAGGGCGGCGCGGCGCACGGCGTCGGGAGCGCTGCCGGGTGCGAGCACTTCCACGGTGCGGTCCCACAGGTCGTCCGCGTCCACTCCGGCCGCTTCCGGCCCGGCCGCTTCCGGCCCGGCCGCTTCCGGCCCGGCCGCCGCCGGGGCGGCCGCCGCCGGGGCGGCCGTCCACTCCGGTGCCGTGAGGGGCAGGTCGCAGCAGATCACCTCCGCGCCCCGGTCCCGCGCCCAGCGGATCGCCGCCAGTTCCGGGGAGAAGTCGGCGAGGGGGTACAGGCTCAGCCGTCCGTCCTCGTACGCGCCGGCCAGGGCCACCGGCGCCGTGGTGCGCGGATCGGAGAGGTACGGCAGCCAGGGCCGGAAGTCGGCCGGCAGTTCGACGCAGACGGCCTCGGCGCCCGCGGCGTCCAGCAGCCGGGGCACGGCGACGGCCAGTGCGGGACTGTGGTGCCGTACGCCGATCAGGTACGGCTCCGTACGGGCCGCCAGGGCGGCCACCTCTGCTCTCGCGGTCATGGGTCCAGGTGGGCGGTTCGGCGGGGACGGCCGTACGGGACGGCCGTCCCCCTTCGGGACGGAACTCAGCGACGGCTCTTCCGCGGTCGCGGCACCTCCAGTTCCTCCAGCTGGGGCTCGTCCCCGTCCTGGACCCGCCGCCAGGCCTCGCGGTAGAGCGCGGCGACGGGCAGGGTGGGCACGGCGACGCCCAGGACGGGGCTCTCACCGTCGAGCAGGTCGTACATCGGCAGCTTCCACCGCTCCAGCGGGAGGTGCGGGTTGGTGAGCTGGGTCCAGCCGCCGGGCAGGAACAGGGAGCGTCCGGCCTTGGAGCGGTTGCCCTCGATGACGAGGTCGGTGGCGGCGAGTTCGGCCCGGGCGGCCCGGAGTCTGGCCGTTCCGCCGCGCTGCTTGCCCCAGCCGGTCCAGCGCGCGGTGTTGCGGTCGGTGGGGTCCGGCAGGGCGAGCAGCATCAGGTGGAGGACGGCGGCGTCCTCGCCGATGCCGTACCGTTCGGCGACCTCCGTGACGAGGTCGGGTACGGACCGGGCGGGGTCCTGCGGCCACCACGTCCCGTCCGCGTCGCGTTCGCCCGCCACCGGGTTGCCGGGATCGGCGAGCAGCTCGGCGAACCGCCGGTCGTGGACCAGACGCAGCGCCGTTTCCTGGGCGTTGGGCCGCTCGCCGGTGAACAGGGCGGTCAGATGGGGGTCGTTGCCGGTCGCGTCCAGCAGCGCGGGACGGATGGCGGGGACGGGTTCGGACCTCCCGGTGCCCAGCACGACCGCGCCGTGGCGTACGAAGTCGTCGCCGGTCTCGGTGGGTTCTCCGGCGGCCCGCCGGAACGCCTCCCAGTCGATCCGCCGGTCGACCTCGATCAGCAGGCCGGGATGGGCCAGCCGGTCGCGCAGCGCGGTGAGTACGCCGGGCAGGGTGGCGCGGATCGGGTCGCCGGCCGGGAGACGGTGGGCGAGCCATGCGGCCAGGGCCACCGAGCCCTTCAGGACCGCGCCGTCGAAACCGGGCATCCGCTCGGTGCTCTCCGGGCGGTAGGGGCCGATCCTCCAGGTGAGGTCCTGGGACAGCCGGGGCTCGGCGGTCACGTCGAGGAAGCCGCGCAGTGCCGCGGCCGGCGCCCAGCCCGGGGAGACCACGTCGCGGACCGCGTCGTGGAGCAGTTCCTCGGGGAGGGGTGTGCGCCGGCCGAGCCGCTCGTTCCACACCTCGGCCGCGCGGACGGCGTCGGGGCCGTCCGTCCACAGCCGGGACGGGTCGGCGGGCAGCAGCGCCGCGACGACGGCCTGCCGGGCGTCCGCGTCGAGGGACCTCAGCTCGTCCTTGGCCACGCGCGCGTCGGCCGACTTCACACCGATCGTCCTCAGCGTCGCCGAGGGCACCGCCACACGCTCGTCGTCGATCATGGGCAGGCCGGCGACCACCAGCCGGGCCATGGTCGGGGTGACGCCGGTGAGCCGCGCGAACTCCTCGGCCGCCGCCGGGAACCAGGGCGCCGGTCCGCGCCCGGCGAGCTCGGCGCGGAACGCCGCGGCCCAGCCGGGCGGCCGCGTCGGCTCCGGCACGAGCGGTCCTGCGTCGATCAGGGTGTACGGCGCGGGTGTCTCGAACCGGCCGGACGGGTCGTGGAAGAGCGCTCCGTAGTGCCGGCCGGTGGACTCGCCGCCGGGGTCCCGGTCCTGGAGGAAGCGGAACGCGTGCTCGGGGAAGACCAGGAACGCGCCGTCGCCGAGGTCGAGCACGGTCGCGTCCCCGTACCCCTGGATGGCGTCGGGTCCCTCGAACAGGCTCTGGTCCAGCCGCAGCCGGACCCCCCGCCAGTGCCCGGGATCCAGGTCCGTGAGCCCCTGTGCGTCGAGCTCCTCCAGGTACGCGTCCAGCGCCTTCCGGTGCTCCTCCACGACGGCCTCCGAACCGGCCCTCAGGGCCAGGACCGCGGGCAGTACGGGCAGCGCCGGGATGTGCAGGCACTCCAGGGATCTCCGGCTGTCCATGTCGAGGTGGGTCCGGCCCGTGGGAGCCGGTTCGGCCTGGCCCCGCAGGGAGCGGCCCAGCAGGTCCGGCAGGTCGTAGAGGTGGTGGTGGAAGTCGTAGAACCGGCGGCGCCAGCCGATGGTGAGTCCGACGCCGTTCAGCGCCGTCCCGAGCACTTCGTCGCCCACCTTGGGCCGTGGCTCCCGCGGGACCTCCCCGGCGATCGCGGAGTCGAGCCGGGTGAGCGCCGCCTCCAGGACGCGCTGCTGCTCGGCGGCGTACCGCACGATGCCGGTGATGCCCGCCCGCAGCGCCTCGTGGCCGACCTCCGGCAGCAGCTTCCGGACCAGCCCGGGCACCAGGTCCTGGTCGTCCCCGATCGGCTCGTCCGGCTTCCCGGCGTTCCGCGGCCGCTCCGCCACGGCCCCGGTCAGCAGTGCCCGCGCGGTGTCCTCGTCGAGCCGGCGGAGCGCCGCGGAGCCCTGCGGGTCGCGGGGCCGGAGCTGGTGCCAGTGGGGCAGGGGCGGCAGCAGCGCGGTGCCCGCGCTGAAGTGCCCGTGCGTCCGGTTCTCCGGGACCTCGGCGAGCACCGTGCCGTCCGGGTCGAGCAGCCGGACACCGTTCCAGTGCCCGATCACGGCCAACGTCCGTTCGGTGCCGGGGAATCGCAGCGCGTGCCGGGGGAACGTGTCCTTGCCGTCGTCCGGTACGACGACCGAGCGTCCGGCGAGGTCCTCGCCCCGCAGCCGGCCGTCCGGCAGCTTCGTCAGACGCCAGCCGAGGAGCCCGTCCACGGGGGCGCACACCGGGCCCGGTACGGCGGTGGGGGCCGGCCGCAGCCAGGAGTTCTGCAGGAGGTGGTCCTCGGAGCCGGTGCCCGGCCCCCCGCCGAACCACTCCGGTGTCCCGGGCTCGCCCACGGTGTCGTCGGCCGGGTCGTACGCGCGCCAGGTGCACTGCCTGTCCTCGGCCCCCTGGGAGGCCCATACCCAGTACGACGTCCCGTCGCCGATCACCTGCCGCCTCGCCCAGACCACCGTGCCCCCGCGGCGCAGCACGCCGTGGCCGGTGGTCCGTCCGCCCCCGGGCAGCGGGAGGGAGACGAGGAGCCGGTCCGCGTCGCGTCCGCCCGCCTCACTGTCGCTGTGGAGGTACCCTCCGACGGGTATCGGCGACGGGTCCGGGCTGTGGCTCCAGTAGCCCTCGGTGCCGGTGGCGTACGAGTCCCACCAGACGAGCAGTTCGCCGTCCACGTACTCACAGCTGACGCGCCACAACCGGTCCGTCATGTCCGGCGGGAGCCGCATCTCGTGGGTGAGCACCGTGCCCTCCGGGCCGATCACCCGGATCCGGGTGCCGACCATGACGACGAGGTACGGCCAGGCGTCGACGACCCGGACCTTCGGGGCTCGCTGCTCCGGTTCACAGGGCGGGAGCGCCTCCTCCCAGGCGGGCCAGCCCAGTTCGTCGAGGACGCCGGTGCGCAGCGTGCGGGCGAGCGCGGGGGCGGTCCCGGTGCTCAGCGCGTCCCGTACCGCCTCCTCGGCGACCGCCAGCACCTCTCCCGGCAGCCAGTCCAGTGTGCGCAGCACACCGGAGTAGCCGGAGAACGCGGGCAGTTCGGCGGTGAGGTACCTCCGGCTGACCTCGCCCACCCATTCGGCGAGCATGGGCCGACCGCCGGGGGACTCGGCCAGGGTGAGGACGGTCTCCTTGTGGTTCCCCCGGTCGTCCTCGGGGCAGCCGCCCCGGAACGCGGGGCGGAAGCGGGTGTCGGCCTCCAGCGCGACGAGGTCGCGCCGGTTGTCGCAGGCGGCCCAGTCGGTCAGGCCGAGCTGCTGCCCGTCCTGTGGTTCCGCCACCGGTACGCGCAACGACAGGAGCTGGTCGAGGAGGTTCACGTCGCTGACCGGGGGCGGCAACGTGCCCCCGGTGGCGTGCAGTTCGGCACGCAGCGCGTCGGCCATGCGGTCGACGAGCGGAGCGAGCTCCGGCGGGGCGAGACGCCGGTGGTCGACCCGGCACAGGGAGAAGAACCTGCGGGTCCACCCGGCCGTGCCGTCGGGGGACCGTACCTCGGCGGGCAGCGCGGCATCGCAGAGCCCGGCGGTGGCGCCGGACTTCTCCAGCAGGTCCAGCCACTGGGACAGGTCCTCGCCCTCCCACTCCGCGGGCATGAGGCCCAACAGGGTGCCGCGGACGGCGGGCTCCCGCCGGGTCAGTTCCAGCAGGGCCTGCCGGTGCGCCTTCCACCAGGCGGGCGGCGCCTTGAGGGTGCCGGGCAGCGTCAGCATCTCGCGCAGATGGGCCATCTCCTCCGCCTGCGCGTTCCTGCCCGCGACCGCCTTCGCCAGTTTGCGCAGTTCGGCCGCACCCGGACTCGACGGAGGCAGCCCGTGCGCCGCCAGCCGGACGAACAGTCCGCGCAGGTGCCGGAACGCCGTCGCGGCCGGGACCCGGGAGATCAGTCCCTTGGCGTAGCTGGAGAGGACCTTCGTCGGCATGGCGTCGGCGAGGGCGAACTCCAGGAACACGGCGTCCATGCGCGCCTCGTCGAACGGCAGCGCGTGGGCCGTCTCGGCCTTGCGCGCGTTGACGAACATCTGGGACGCGTACGCCTTCTCGTCGGCGGCCAGGAAGACCCGGCCGGCCTGCTCGTAGAAGGTCGGCAGGAAGTGCGGTACGGACCCCGCGAGCCGTTCGCCGATCGACTCGTAGGTGGCGCGGGCCCGCTTCGGGCTCGATCTCGCCTTCCGCGCCACCTTGTTCATCTCCTCGACCAGGGACATGGCGAGGTGACCGTCCGAGGGGTGGTGGACCAGCACCCAGTCGGGGAAGCCCAGGGCCCGGGGCCGGCCGAGACCGACCTCCACCGGCTCGCCCTCTGGCTCGAGGCCGAGGAAACCGGTGCGCGGGCCCTCGGTCCGCTCCTCGGTGGTGAGGCGTACGACGATCCTGCCCTCCAGGCCCGGATGGCGGTAGGCCTGGGTGTACATGGGCACGGCCCGGTCGCCCGCCCCGCTGGTGCCCGGCGGCAGCACCGCACCGGCGCGCAGCAGTTCCTCCGGGTCCGCCGGCGCGCCGTCGCGTGTCGTCGGGTCGTTCATGAGTGCGTGCCTTTCCTGGGTGTGCGCTGCCGTGGTGCCGTTCACGCGGCGCCGTCCTCGGTCACGGTGCGGCCGGCGTGCAGGGCCGCGGCCATGCGCATGCCCTCGGACCAGGCGACGGGGCCGACTTCGGTCAGCGGCAGGCTGCGGTAGCCGTCCTCGTCGCTCCAGCTGAGGCCGCCGGTCCAGGCCTTCTCCTCGGTGTAGGGATCGCTCATGCCGACCGAGGCGGTGACGACGCGCCCGCCGTCCAGGATCCGGTCGACGGCGCTGCTGCCGGAGACCTTGTAGCCGAGGGACGTGATACGGGAGGAGAGGTGGAACCACGAGCGGTACTCGGCGCCGGCGAACTCGCGGACCGAGTCGGCGGACCCGTCGATGCCGGCGGGCTTGTGCCAGGTGGCGCGGTGGATCTGCTCGACGCCCTGTGTCACACCCAATTCGGCGGCGAACGTGCGGAGTTCCTCCAGGTCCGGGAGGAGGACGGGGTGGGGCATGGTCACCGTGCGGGGGGCCATGCGGACGGTCTCTCCGTCGAGGTCGACCACCCGCAGCTCACCCGAGTCGTCCGCGTCGCGCAGGAAGCCGGTCTCGTCGGGGCCGTCACCGACGACGACGATGTCGCGCAGCGCTGACCGCCATGCCTCGTCGGGCCAGAGCCGGGCCAGCAGAGCGGCCGGCACCGGCAGCGAGGAGACCATCCAGGTGTCGACCTGTGCGGCGCACTCGGCCGCGTGCCGCTCCAGCCACTCGGCGAACCGCTGGAGTTCCTGTACTTCGGGGCGGTCCCGTATCTCTTCCGGCAGAGTTCTCACCTGCTTCGCCGGGGACGGTCCCGATATGGACCGCGCCACCACCCTGCCCTCCACCAGAGCGACTTCGTACGTGTCACCCGCTGCCAGCCAGCCCATGGGTTACTCGCCCCTCCCACCACTCGGAATTCGGCACAGCTCGCCCGGCGACGGCCTGATCGGCGTGCCTCGCTGTGACGACGGTCGAAAGACTAGAGGCACCCACCGACAGTCCACCGGCGCCCGCTCCGGGCCGAGTCGGCGGGGAGGCCTCGGGCAGCGCGGTCCGTCCGGACGGGCGGTGGGATTCGCGCCAGATTGGACGATGACTGTTTCCAGCCGAACCCCGGACGGGGCTAACCCGCTGCCCGGTCCCTCCCGCCCGGCGTGGTACGGCCGCTCCGGCCGGTGGTGTGCCGTCGTAACCAGGGCAACGGGACCGCCGGCGTGGGCGTGACGGCCGATCGCCGGGTTCCGCGGGGGCGGACACCGCCCGCCGGAGGGCGTGTGGCTCCGTCGTTTTCGGCCGGGCGGGCACGACCGTCCGACTCCCCGAGGGGCACTGGGAACGGCGGATTACGTCCGGTGTGGTTCGCACGTGCGTACGTGTCGTGTTGTTCCGGGGTGGATCAGGGCACACGGCACGTGGCGCGGGAGGGGCGTGGTCGGCTGCCGCGGGCGCAGCCGCTGACAAGAGGTGGGGGAGATGGTTCGTACTGTCGTGGTGCACGACGAGGAATTACTGCGGTCGGCGTTGGTGCAACTGCTCAGGTCCGATGCCGCGCTGGAGGTCTCGTCCATGTCACCCGGCGCCGGACCGCCGGATCGCGACGTGTCGCCGACGGACGTGTGGGTCGTGGACGGCGACTGCCTGTGGGGGGCGGGGCAGGCGCACGACGCGCCTTTCCCCGCCCGGCGCGGGGACCGGCTCGTCGTGCTGACGACCGCCAAGCGGCCGGGGATCCTCCGCCGGGCGTTCGACGGCGGTGCTCTCGGGCTGGTCGACAAGAACGCCCCGGCGCACCGGCTGATCACGGCGGTGCACACGGTCGCCAAGGGGGAACGTTTCCTCGACCAGACGCTCACGGTCGCCCTGCTGGAGGGCGCGGAGATGCCGCTGACCACCCGCGAGCTGAGCGTGCTGTCCCTCGCCTCCCAGGGGGCGCCGATGGCCGAGATCGCGGCCCGTCTGCACCTGTCCCGGGGCACCGTCCGCAACTACATGGCCACGGCGATCCGGAAGGTGGGCGCCCGCAACCGGGTCGACGCGATACGCATCGTCCAGAACGCCGGATGGACGTGACGGGCCGTGCGGTGACCCCGCCCTGACCTGGGCCGGCCCCGGTCAGGGCTCCCGGGCCGGGTCGGCGTTCCAGTGGCCCGTCAGGTCACGGTAGAGCGGCGAGCGTTCCAGCACCTCCTCGTGCGTGCCGCACACCGCCTCCGTCCCGTCCAGCACCAGTACCCGGTCGGCGCGGACGGCCGACGACAAGCGGTGCGCCACCACCAGCAGCGTTCCCGGGCGCCGTGCGAGGGCCTCCTCCGCGCGCGCCTCGGACGCCGGATCGAGGTGGCAGGTGGCCTCGTCGAGCAGCAGCAGGGGCGCGGGGGCCAGGTAGGCGCGTGCGAGCGCGACGAGCTGCCGTTCGCCCGGGGACAGTCCGGCGGGCCGCACCGGTGCGTCGAGCCCGCCCAGGCGCTCGACCAGCGGCCGCAGACCGAGGGCCCCGACGGCGGCGTCGAGGTCCGCGCGGTCCGCGTCCGGACGCAGGTACGCGAGGTTGTCACCCACGGTCCCGGAGAAGACGTACGCCTCCTGGGGCACCAGCACGCGCAGCGCGGCGAGTTCGGCGGGGGCGCGCCCGGTCACCTCCCGGCCGGCCACCCGTACCTCGCCGCCGCTCGGCGCGAGCGTCCCCGCGACCAGGCGGGTGAGCGTCGACTTGCCGATGCCGCTCGGTCCGACGACGGCGAGGTGCTCTCCCGGGGCGACGCACAGGTCGAGCGAGTCGAGGACCGGTTCGGCGCGGGCGCCGTAGGACAGGGTCACGGACCGCAGCTCCACCGCCGCGGCCGGTCCGCCGTGCGCGGCCGGGTGCGCGGGCTCCGGCCGCGCGTGGCGCCCGGCCGCCGACGCCTTCACTCCTGCCGGCTCCGGCTCCGGCTCCGGCTCCGGCTCCGGCTCCGGGCCGATGATCCGGTCGAGGACGACCAGCAGCCGGGCCCCCGCCGCACCGAGCGCGGTCATCAGCGTGTGCAGGGCGGGCAGCAGCGACTGGACGAGATAGGTGAAGGCACCCAGCAGCGCGCCCGCCGTCACTCCTCGCCCGCGCAGCCACGGCACCGCCAGCAGCAGCGCGAGGACGGGCAGCTGGCCCGAGACGCCGAGCGCCGCCGTGCGCACCGCCGCCCAGCCTGCCAGGACACGGGCCGCCGCAGCGGCCCCGTCGACCAGCTCCGCGCCGCGCCGCGCCGCCTCGGGCCCGGTTCCGCAGGCCGTCAGGTCCCGCAACGCCGCCCGTGACCGGGCCGCGTGGTCACCCAGCGCCTCGTCGGCCGCCAGGGCGCGTCGCTGAGCCGCCGCCATGGGCCGCAGCGTCACCAGGAACAGCACCAGGCCGCCCGTCAGCGGTGGCAGCACCACCACGAGGAGGGCGGGGTGCAGCAACAACAGTCCCAGCAGCGCCCCGGCGGCGGTGAAGACGAAGGACCGCAGGGTCAGGACGAGACCGGCGAAGCTGTCCCGGGCGATCTCGACCTGGTTCGTCAGCCGGGAGACGGCCGCCCGGTCCGTCCCACCGGCCCCGCCCAGGACGGCCCGGGCCAGGGACCGGTCGACCGCGCGCCGCACCAGGCCGTCGCGCAGCGGCTCCGTCAGCCCGGCGAGCTGGGTGAACACGCCCCGGATCACCGGGGCACCGAACAGTACGGCGACCAGCGCGACCGCGAGCCACGACAGCCCCCGGCGCACATCACCGGCGAGGAACCCTTGGTCGACGGCGTGGGCGACGCCGTAGCCCACGAGGAACGCCTGCCCGGTCTCGACGAACGACCAGAGCGCGAGCCGCGCCGACACGCCCATGCGACGTGCGAGGAAACGACGGGCGGGCGGCGCGGTACGACGCAACGCCCCGGACCCGTCACCCGTACCCCGCGCCCCCGTGCCGCGCGTCACCGCCGCGCCCCCTCGGGCCGGGACCGACACACGGTGCTCGCACCCGGTGCCACAGCCTCAGTGCCCAAAGCGGGGAAACGGCGGGCGGACGGCGCAATACGGCGCAACGCCCCAAACCCACCGCCCGTACCCCGCGCACCCGCTCCGGCGCCGCGCGTCACCGCCGCGCCTCCTCGGGCTCGGACCGGTGTGCGGTGCCCGCACGCGGTACCGCGGCCTCAGTGCCCAAAGCGGGGAAACGGCGGGCGGACGGCGCAATACGGCGCAACGCCCCAAACCCACCGCCCGTACCCCGCGCACCCGCTCCGGCG
>NZ_JBHWHX010000015.1:0-38251 GCF_042732315.1 Streptomyces sp. NPDC059787 | reverse complement strand
CGCCGCGCTTCACCGCCGCGCCTCCTCGGGTTCGGGCCGGTGTGCGGTGCCCGCACGCGGTGCCGCGGCACCGAAGACCGACCGGTAGTCGGCCGTGTGCCACAGTTCGCGATGGGGTGCGACGGCCCGCACTCCCCCGTCCTCCAGCCAGATCACCAGGTCCGCCCGGGCCGCCACCGACGGGCGGTGCGCGACGACCAGCCTGGTTCCGGGCCGTACCGAGTGGCGCAGCGCCCGGTCCACCTCGTGCTCCGTGGCGGTGTCCAGACTGGACGTCGCGTCGTCCATGATCAGCAGCCGTCCGGCGTGCGCGAACGCCCGGGCGAGCCCGAGGCGCTGGTGCTCACCGCCCGAGAGCGGCGCCGTGGGCAGCGGGGTGGCGTAACCGCCGGGCAGCCGGCGGACGAAGCCGTCGGCGCCCGCGGCACGGCAGGCTTCCCGGACCTGTTCGGGCGACACCCGCCGGGGGCCGGCGGCGACCGCTTCGGCGACCGTGCCGTCGTCCAGGACCGGGCGCTCGAAGGCGTAGGCGACCTCGGTGCGCAGGGCCTCCCGGGTCAACCGGTCGAGGCGGACACCGTCCAGCAGCACATGTCCCTCGTCGGGGTCGATCAGCCGCCCCGCCACGGCGGCCAGGACGGACTTCCCCGCTCCGCTGCGGCCGACCACCGCGACGGTGGTGCCGCCCTCCACCCGCACACCGTCGACGCGCAGGACCTGCCTGCCGTCGCGCACCACCCGCACGCCGCGCAGTTCGAGATCGCCCGGTCCGGCCGGGGGGAGACACCGCGTCCCGTAGTCCAGCGTGGGCATGCCCGCCAGTGCCAGGGCCCGGTTCCGTGCCTCGCGGCCCCGTACCACCGCGCCCAGCAGGGACGCGGCGCCGCCGACACCGGCCGTCAGCTGCGCGTACCGGCACACGGCGAGCAGCTCGCCCACGCTCAGGGCGCCCGACGCCAGCCGCAGGCCGCCGACGGCCGTGGCGGCCAGGGTGAGCAGGGGGACCAGGACACCGCTTCGGCCCAGGGCCCGTCCGTGCAGCGCCCACATGCGCCGCCCCAGGGCGGCGAGCTCCTCCAACGGCGCCAGTATGCGGGCGCGTTCGCGGGCGACGGTCCCCGCGGCGGCGATCGTCGCCGCGCCCTCCAGGGCCTCCAGCAGCCGGGACGCGATCTGTGACTGCGTGTTCTGGTAGGCGGCCACCGAGGCACCGGTGTCGCGGGCGAAGGTCCGCAGCACCAGCGCCAGGGCGGGCAGCCCGGCCAGCACGCAGGCCGCCACCCACACGTCGACGACGGCCAGCGCCACGAGCGCGCCCACCGGCGTGACCGTCGAGGCCGCCAGCGCCGCCCGGGCCGCCGGGGCGCCGCCCGCGTCGGCGGCGTTGAGGGTCAGGCGGGTCCCGACGTCCCCCGGCGTGAAGGGCCCCGCGCGCTCCGGTACGGCGCGCAGCAGACCGTCGAAGGCGCGGAAGCGGACGGAGGCCGTCCAGCCGGCGTTGCAGCGGCCGGTGAACAGGGAGGTGAGGCTGTCGAGCAGCAGTTCACCGAGGAGCAGTACGGCGCTCAGCGCCAGCCAGCGTCCCGCGGCGCCGGCGGCTCCGTCGGCGCCGTCGCGCAGGAGCAGATCCAGTGTGCGGCCGAGGGCGAAGGGCTGGGCCACCGTCGCCGCGGCCGCTCCGACCGAGCACAGCAGCACCAGTACTTCGGGCGTGCGCCCCGGCCCCGCGCCGCCGGCTCCGTCCCGCGCCCGGAACCCGGTCGTCAGCACCGGCCGATCTCCTTCCGTCCGTCCACCGAAACAGGCGACGGCGCCCCGGGCGGAAGCCCGGGGCGCCGGAGCCGAACGACATGACTCACCGCGTCACCGCGGCGGTCGACACCGGCGTCAGTTACAGGTGGTGACGCTCAGGCTGCTGTCGCCGCAGAGCAGCAGGCTCGCGCGGCTGCCGGTCTCGACGTCCCCCATGGCCTCTTCCTTGGGGGTCTCCATCGACTGCAGGTCGAACAGGTTCATGACATCTTCCCTTCGTAGGACAACGGGTTGTCTTCTTTCATCACGACCCCTGGAAGGGGCCGAGTCATGTGGCCGCCCCGCGTGTGCGGCGGCGGAAGGAACGGCAGCCCGGCGGACGGGGCGCCGTGGGCGGAGGCGACGGCCAGCAGGCATCCGGCCGTGCCCGTGGAGAGGTCCATGGACAGGCGCATCATCTGCTCACCGGGGAAGGCGAGCCGGTCGCGGTAGGCCATGGCGTGCCAGGACAGCGCGTCGAGCTGACGCCGGACGGCCTCCGGACCGGTGCCGGGTACCCCGGCCGTCGTGCGGGCGAGGTACAGCACCATCCCGGACACGCCCCGGTACAGACCCGGCTGGGCGTAGAACATGGCCTGCGCCGCGGCCACGATCTCGCCTCTCGCCCGCTCGAACTCCTCGTCCTCCCGGTGCGCCAGGTAGTCGTCGAGCACCATGCCGATGCCCACGCTGCCCGCGCCCAGGTAGGGCATGGTCCGCCAGCCCTCGTCGACCTGCAGGGCGCCGCCCGCGCCGCGGACGCAGCGGGCGAGGTCCTGGCGCAGCGCGTCCCGCGCGAGGTCGAGCAGGGCGGGGTCCCGGTCGCGTTCGTACAGCCGCAGGAAGAGCAGGGCGCGTCCCGCCGCACCGTACAGCAGCCCCGCGCGCGCCCGGCCGGTGCTCCCGTCCCCGGTGCTCCCGTTCCCGGCCGGCCCGCCCCGGGCGGTCAGCTCGGCGCAGCGCCGGGCCGCCGCGCGCAGGGCGGTCTCCCCGGTGGCCGCGGCCAGCGAGTCCAGGGCCAGGCCCAGTCCGGCGGTGCCGCTGTGCAGGTCCGGGGCCAGGTGGTCGAAGGGCTGGTCGAGGAGCAGTTCGGCGAGGTCGAGGGCGCGATCGCGGTGGCCGAGGTACTCCAGCGTCCAGGCGAGGCCGGCGAGCCCGTCGTGGAAACCGAGCGGCATGCCCGACGGCGGTTGCTTGGTCCGCTCCAGCAGCCACTGCTCCCCGTCCTCGTCCCTTCCCGCCCCGCTCTCGGCCAGGGCGTACAGCACCCCCGCCGCGCCGTGGCCGAAGGCCAGTCCGCCGCCGGCCGTGGCGAACTGCGCGATGTCGCCGGGGAAGAGACGGTCGGTACGGGACGGTGTCGCCGACGCGCGGATGGCAGCGGCCATCGAGTCCCGGCTGCGGGGCCAGTCGTCCGGCCGGACCGGCACCACCGGTCCGTCCGCCCGTCGCGCCGCCGGGGCGCCGACGGGGGCGGGGGCGGTGGCACCGCCCGTGATCTCGTCGACCGCCGCGTCCAGGAAGGCCCGGTCCACCGGGAACTGCTCCGCCACCACATCGGCGAGATGGGCCGCCTTGCGCCGGTCCAGCGCCAGCAGGCTGGTGAGCGGGAGGAACAGCGCGAGCCGCAGACAGGCCAGCGCGTACCGGTCCACCGCGACACCCCGCCGGTCGGACGGCGCCACGAACCCCGGGTTGGCGACGGTCTGCCGGCCGGCTTCGTCGACCCGGTGGGCCGCCTCGAAGTCCAGCAGGGCGACGCTGTCGTCCTCACGGATCATGATGTTGAACAGGTGCAGGTCGTTGAAGACCACGCCCCGGGCGTGGACGTCCTCGACGGCGCGTTCCACCCGCGCGTGGACGTCGAGGGCCCAGGCCGTGTACTCGGCCAGCCGCTCCGCACCGGGGTCGGCCTCGATGAGCGGGTGACGGCGGGCGAAGAACGTGTTGAGCGGCTTGCCGTCGATGTGCTCCAGCACCAGGAAGTGGTGCTCCCCGACCGTCAGGTGATCGAGCACCTCGGGTGTGCAGCCGAGACCGGACAGCCGCTCCAGCGCCCGGCGTTCTCGGTGCAGCCGGGTCACCGCGTCCGCGCCGTCGGCCGCCAGACCGGCGTGCGGCCGGGCCTCCTTGAGGACGACCCGTTCCCCGGTGCGGGAGTCGCGGGCGAGGTAGACACCGCCGCCGTTGGAGAAGTGCAGCGCCGACTCGACCGTGTAGGGCAGGCCGCCCACGGTCAGCGCGTCCCGGGCCGCCAGGTGCGGGCGCAGGAAGGCGGGCGGCTCCACCCAGTCCGGCACGCGGAAGACGGGGCCGCGCAGGTCGGGCACCAGCACCCCGTCGGGGCCGGTCACGGCCGGCCGCAGCTCCCCTTGCGCGTCGTAGCAGTTGCGCCGGGTGAAGCCGCCGTACCGGACGTGCACGGGTCCTTCGCCGAGCCGCAGGTCGCTCAGGATGTACGGTCCGGGTTCGCCCGCCAGCAGCTCCGACAGCTCGTCCGCGAGCTGTTCGAACCGCGCCTCGTCCGCCGGGTACACGGTGATGAACTTGCCGCTGCCCGCCCGGTCCGCGTACTTGGCGTTGCGCTGGTGCAGCAGATAGCGGCTGGGGACGAACTTGAAGGCCGTGCCGCCGGCGACACAGTGCCGCCACACGCGTTCGAGCACGGACTCGGCGTTGTCGAGACAGGCGGAGACGTGGATCTTCCAGCCCTGGTCGGGCAGTCCGGCGTCGACCGGACGCAGGGCGAGCCAGTCCCCGCTCTCGTTGCGCTGCCATCCCGGCGGGACGGGCCACGAGGCCGCGGCGTACCGGGAGCGTCCGGTGCCGGCCGGGGAGACGGTGCGGTGCGGAGCGTCGTAGAAGTACGGGTCCGCGTCGCAGTACACGGCATAGCCCTTGTTCACGCCGTCTCCCTCCCACCGATTGCTGACGGGCATGACGCTGTCACGGGGCGTACCGTCCCGCACAGTCACCGCTGTCATCACTCCGGTGTGCGGAACGCACGGGTAACTTCGCGGCGCGACGGGTGGGTCCGGGCCCGTCCCGCCCGGCGGCGGCCGGGCTTCGGCGCACGGCGGGAGTCCCCTCGACGGGGCGAAGGCAGCGTCGTCATGGTGGGCTCCGGCCGGGTGGGAACACCCGCTGCCGCGGGGACCTCGCAGGTGCCGGAGGCGGACCCGGCCGGGCGGGCCGGGCTGTTCGACTCCGACGACGCCGTGCTCGCGCGGCTCCCGCACACCCGGCCGGGCTGCGGCGACCACCTGATCGTCAGGATTCCGCCGTCCGGCACACGGTGCTTCAGCCCTTCCCGCTCCCGACCGTCGCTCCCGCTCGGCGGACGAAGGACAGCGGCCGTGGATCGCCGGTGGCAGGATCTCCGCCATGTCCAACTCATACGCGCGGCCCGTTCTGAGAACGGCGGACCTCTCCGAGGGTTTGCGCATCGTCGAGCGGCTGCTCTCCATCGCCGATCTCACGGACCTCGAAGTCGACTTCGAGGCTCTGATCCACTCGGCGGACGTTCTCACACCGCTGCTGGAACTGCTTCCGCACGCCCAGTGGTTCGCCGAAGGGGACACGGGCGGCTCGTCGCTGAAGGGGGACGATCCGTCGGCGCACTTCCCCGTCCGGCTGAGGTCCGTGGCCCGGCCGCCGGAGACGGTGGGGCCGTTCCTCGACGCGGTGGGTGACGGTCCCGCCACGGTGCGGTGGGACTTCGCGGGCTGGCCCGAGGCCCCGGAGGTGGGCCTCGGTGCCGGCGGCGCGAGGGGTGCGTTCATCACGCTGTGCACGCACGTCCGTGACCTCGAACTGGAGGATCCCGCGACCGACCACACCGTCTTCGTCCACGTCAAGCAGGCCGAGGCCGAACGCGCGCCGTGGCTCGCGGCTCAGGTCGGTCTGACGGTGATCGGCGACCTGGAGATGGCCCCGTACTGAACGGCTGTGCCCCGCCGGAGTCCTCCGGCGGGGCACAGCCGAGGTTCCGTTTCCTGGATCGGCGGATTCCGTGCGGTCGGGGCTTCCACTGCCCCGTGGGATCCGAACGGATCGAAGAAGTCCTTGCCCGTCGCGGCGTTGAACACCCTGCTTGAGTCGAGGAACGGCGTTTCCCTGCCCCCGTGTTGGGGCCTCGGCCAGGTGCTTCGCTCAAAACCTTCCGCGAGGCGGAAGGGCCGTTGCGGCCCTACGACGCCCTCCTCGACGATGCCGCCACCCACCAGAGACGGGAGCCGCAGCCATGCCGCACATCACCGCCTTCGCCAGGAACCAGTGGTACGTCGCCGCCTACAGCCACGAGGTGGGCCGGGAACTGCTCGGACGCACGGTGCTCGGGGAACCGCTCGTGCTCTACCGGACCGAGGGCGACGGAACGCCGGTCGTGCTCAACGACCGGTGTGTGCACCGCCGTTACCCGCTCTCCGAGGCGCCGACGCGACTCGACGGCGACCGGATCGTGTGCGGGTACCACGGGTTCACCTATGACACGACGGGCACGTGCGTGTACGTGCCGGGGCAGAAACGGGTGCCGCGCACCGCGCGCGTCGCCTCCTACCCCGTGGTCGAGCAGGACTCGCTGGTCTGGGTGTGGATCGGTGATCCGGCGCTCGCCGACGCGGGGAGCATTCCGCGGGCCCGGCACCTGGACTCCCCCGGCTGGGTGACCGTGCGGGGCATGGAGCCCATCGACTGCGACCACGGGCTGCTCGTCGACAACCTCCTCGACCTCTCCCACGAGACCTATCTGCACGGCGGCTACATCGGTACCCCCGAGGTCGCCGAGACACCGATCACCACCGAGGTCGACGAGGGCGCCGGGATCGTACGGGTGAGCCGGCGCATGGACGACGCCGCGTGCCCGCCGTTCTACGCCCGGTCCACCGGGATCGAGGGGCGGATCACCCGCCGGCAGGACATCGAGTACCACGCGCCGTGCCTGTACCTGCTGCACAGCAGGATCGCCCCGGTGGGTGTGGTGCCCGAGCCGGACGGCGGCGACCCGGGCGGCTTCCGCACCGAGATCACGTACGCCATCACGCCGTCCGCCGACGGCAAGGTGTACGACTTCTGGGCGGTCTCGCGGGACTGGGCCGTCGACGACGGCGAGGTGAGCGAGTTCCTGCGGAGCAACAACCACACGGTCGTCATGCAGGACGTCGACGCGCTCAACCTGCTCCAGCGCTCCCTCGGCACCGAACGCGCCGGCTACCAGGAGCTGAGCATCAACATCGACACCGGCGGTCTGGCCGCCCGCCGTATCCTCGCCCGGCTGGTGGAGGAGGGCGACAAGCCCGTGGAGAGGGTCCGATGAGCGAGTCCACCGGTGAGATCTACCGCGTCGACTGGCTGCCGGGCACCGATCTGCTGCACGGCACCTGCCACTGCGGGCGCGAGCACACCGCTCAGGATCCGGTCGGGATGTGGGAGTGGATGCTCTCCCATCCGCGGGGGCACGAACCACGAGGAGCCGGTGCATGACCTCGTACGACGGCATCGGACTCGTGGTGGAACGGCGGGAGCCGGCGGCCGACGGCGTTCTCGTCCTCACCCTGCGGCATCCGCTGGGCGCGGAGCTGCCCGTCTGGGAGCCGGGCGCGCACATCGACCTGGTGCTCGGACCGGATCTGGAGCGGCAGTACTCGCTGTGCGGGGACCCGGCCGACCGGGACCGCTGGCGGATCGCCGTCCTGCGCGAACGGGACGGGCGCGGTGGCTCCGCCCATGTGCACGAGCGGGTGCGGCCGGGCGACAGGGTACGGGCGCGCGGCCCCCGCAACCACTTCCGGCTGGAGCCCGCCGGAAGTTACCGCTTCGTCGCGGGCGGCATCGGCATCACCCCCATTCTGCCGATGCTGGCCGCTGCCGGGGCGGCGGGCGCCGACTGGACGCTGCTGTACGGCGGGCGCACCCGTGCCTCCATGGCGTTCACCGGGGAGTTGGCCCGGTACGGGAAGCGGGTCACGCTCGTCCCCGAGGAAGAGGCCGGGCTGCCGGACCTCGCCCCGGTGCTGGACGGCCTTCCGGACGGCACCCTCGTCTACTGCTGCGGTCCCGGTCCGCTGCTCGACGCGGTCGAGGAGCGGTGCCCGGCCGGAGCACTGCGCGTGGAGCGGTTCCGTCCCGCGACACGACACGGCGGGACGGAGCACGGGTTCGAGGTCGTACTGGCCCGCAGCGGCCGGACGCTCACCGTCGCTCCGGGCGTCTCCGTCCTGGACACGGTGCGCGGGGCCGGTGTCGAGGTGCTCCATTCCTGCACCGAGGGCACCTGCGGTACCTGCGAGACCGAGGTGCTGGAGGGTGACCCCGACCACCGTGACTCGGTGCTCACCGAGGAGGAGCGGACGGCCGGGGAGACCATGCTCATCTGTGTGTCCCGGTGCCGTGGGCGGCGGCTCGTGCTGGACCTGTGATCCGCAGGTCGGCGTCGATCCGGGCGACCGTCGCCAGCAGGTGGGGCAGCAGGTCCCGGCGTACGGACTCCACGGAGTTGCGGCCGGCGTGCACCGCGATGTTCACGCCGGCCACCACCTCGCCGTCCCGGTCCCGCACCGGCGCGGCGACCGACCTGAGCCCGTCCTCCAGCTCCTGGTCGACGAGCGCGTGACCCTGGCGGCGCACCCGGCGCAGTTCGGCGCGCAGGGCGTCCGCCGAGACGAGGGTGCGGGAGGTGTGCGGGCGCAGGTCGGCGCGGGCGAGCCGGTTGTCGATCTCGGCGTCCGGCAGACCGGCGAGGATCACCCGGCCCACGGAGGTCAGGTGGGCGGGGAAGCGGGTGCCGACCGTGATCGACGCGGTCATGATGCGGCTGGTGGGGACGCGGGCGACGTACACCACGTCGTCGCCGTCCAGCACGCACAGCGAGGACGACTCCCGCACCTGCGCGACGAGTTGCTCCAGATGCGGCTCGGCGATCTGCGGCAGCGTGAACCCGGCGAGGTAGGAGTAGCCGAGCTCCAGCACGCGCGGGGTGAGCCGGAAGAGCCGGCCGTCGGTGTGGACGTAGCCGAGATCGGCCAGGGTGAGCAGGAAGCGGCGGGCCGCCGCGCGGGTCAGTTCGCAGGCGCGGGCGACCTCGCTCAGGGTCAGCGCCGGGTGCTCGGCGTCGAAGGCCCGGATGACGGCGAGGCCCCTCTCGAAGGACCGGACGAAGTGCGGTCCGCGGACGTCAACGGTCATCGTGGCCTCCGGGAAGACGTACGAACGTACGCGTCGCGCACGCTATGAGTGCGCGATCCGACTGTCAACGATGCGTCCGCACCTGAGCGGTTGTCCACGATGCGGTCGTCGACGATTGGACGGTGTACGGGGATTGACCGTGTCTCGGCGCGGGCCCTACGTTCCCGATCGGCACGTTCGTTCTCTCTGCGCACAGCCTGTCGGAGCATCCGGTCCGGTCCCACCGCGGGAGTCACAGTCATGCGTCGTCGTCTGCTCATCGCCCTCACGGCCCTGTCCGTACTGACCGCCGCGACGGCCTGCGGCTCCTCCGGCTCCGACGGGTCGGACGGGGCCGGCTCGTCCGGCGGCACCACCAGCGTGACGGTGGGGCTGGTCCCCATCGTCGATGTGGCCCCTCTGTATCTGGGCCAGAAGAAGGGGTTCTTCAGCGAGCGCGGGCTGAAGCTCGAGTTCTCCAGCGCGCAGGGCGGCGCCGCCATCGTGCCCGGCGTGGCCAGCGGCCAGTTCGAGTTCGGGTTCTCCAACATGACCTCGCTGATGATCGCCCAGTCCAACAACGTGCCGGTGAAGGCGGTGGCGAACGGCATCGCCTCGACCGGTGAGGTGGGCAAGGACTTCGAGGCGCTCACCGTCAAGGGCGACAGCCCCATCAAGTCGGCGAAGGAGCTGGAGGGCAAGAAGGTCGCCATCAACACCCTGAAGAACATCAACGAGACCGCGGTGCGTGCCTCGGTGCGCAAGGCGGGCGGCGACCCCGACAAGGTGGAGCTGGTCGAGCTGGCCTTCGACCAGATGCCGGCAGCACTCGACGGCGGGCGGATCGACGCGGCGATGGTGGTGGAACCGGCGCTGGCCACCGTCAAGAGCCAGGGCGGCCGGGAGATCGCCTCCCCCATGATCGACGTCGCGCCGAAGCTCACCGTCGCCATGTATTTCACCTCCGTCAAGTACGCGCAGGAGAACCCGGAGACGGTGAAGAAGTTCCAGGAGGCCACCGCCGAGTCCCTGGCCTACGCCGACTCCCACCCGGACGAGGTGCGCGAGATCGTCACCACGTACACGAAGATCCCCGCAGACGTGCTGGCGAAGGTGACCCTGCCGAAGTGGCCGGCCGAACCCGACCGCGCCGCCATCGAGCGGCTGGCGGAACTGGGCGCGCAGGACGGTCTGTTCAAGCAGGCACCGGACCTGGACGAGCTGCTGCCGTGAGGGGCGGGAACGCCGCTCTCGGTGCGGCCGGGCTCACGGCCTTCCTCCTGCTCGCGGAGGCGGTGCCGCGGCTCGGCCTGGTCGAGGAGGAGTACTTCCCGCCGGCCACCCGGATCGCCGACGCCCTCGGCACGGAACTCGCGGACGGCGCGTTCTGGACCGCCCTCGGCGACACCCTCACCGGCTGGGCGGCGGGCCTGGCGATCGCGGCCGCCGCGGGGATCGTCATCGGGGTGGTGCTGTCCGTGGTGCCGTATCTGCGCGAGGCGACGGCGTCCACGATCGAGTTCCTGCGCCCCATCCCGTCGGTCGCGCTGATCCCGCTGGCGGTGCTGCTGTACGGCACCGAACTGGGGTCGGTGCTGCTCCTGGTCGTGTACGCCTCCTTCTGGCAGGTGCTGATCCAGGTCCTGTACGGCGTCCAGGACGTCGACCCGGTCGCCGAGGAGACGGCACGGTCGTACGGTCTGGGCACCTGGGCCCGCGTCCGGCATGTGTTGTGGCCGACCGCGCTGCCGTATGTGATGACCGGGGTGCGGCTGGCGGCGGCGGTCGCGCTGATCCTCGCCATCACCGCCGAACTCGTCATCGGCGCACCCGGGTTGGGCGCGCGCATCGCGGTGGCGCAGACCTCGCAGGCGGTGCCCGAGATGTACGCGCTGATCGTCGTCTCCGGTGTGCTGGGGCTGCTGATCAATGTCGGGGCCCGGTCGGTGGAGCGGCGGGCGCTGGCCTGGCACCAGTCGGTGCGCGGGGAGGTGGCGGTGTGAGGCGGTGGCTGCTGCGTCCGGTGTTCGTGCTCGCGCTGCCCGTGGTGCTGGTGACGGTGTGGTGGGTGTCCTCGGCCGGCAGCGAGGACGTGTACTGGCCGCCGCTGCGCACGATCCTGGAGACGTTCCCGGACGTGTGGACCGGTGAGCGGTGGCGCGGTGACGTGCTGCCCAGCGTGCTGCGGCTTGCGGCCGGCTATGCCCTGGCGGCCGTCGCCGGTGTCGCGCTCGGCACGCTGATCGGCTCGTACCGCAGGGTGCGCGCGGTGTGCGAGCCGGTGCTGGAGTTCCTGCGGGCCGTGCCGCCGCCGGTGCTGGTGCCGGTGATCATGCTGTTCGCGGGCATCGGCGACACGATGAAGGTCGTCGTCATCGCGAGCGGCTGCGTGTGGCCGGTGCTGCTCAACACCGTCGAAGGTGTGCGGGCGGTCGATTCGGTGATGAGCGAGACGGCCCGCTCGTACGGCGTCACGGGCGTCGCCCGTCTGAAGGACGTGGTGCTGCCCTCGGCGAGCCCGCAGATCTTCGCGGGTCTGCGGCAGGCGCTGTCGATCGGCATCATCCTGATGGTGATCAGCGAGATGTTCGCCGCCAGCAACGGTCTCGGCTTCACCGTCGTGCAGTTCCAGCGCTCCTTCGCGATCCCCGACATGTGGACCGGCATCCTGCTGCTCGGTCTGCTCGGCTTCGTCCTCTCGGTCCTCTTCCAGCTGGTCGAGCGGCGGGCGCTCGGCTGGTACCACGGTCTGCGCGCCGCCGCCCGGCGGTCCCGGTGAATCTCGCGAAAGGGCGGTCGATGCTCGACGTACGCGGTCTGCGGAAGGTCTACGAGGGATCGGGGCGGCACGTCGAGGCGGTGCGCGACCTGACCTTCACGGTGGAGGCCGGTGAACTGGTCTGTCTGGTCGGCCCGTCCGGCTGCGGCAAGACGACGCTGCTGAAGTGTGTGGGCGGGCTGCTCGAACCGACGGCCGGTGAGGTGTTCCTGGCCGGGCGGAAGGTGGACGGCCCGCCGCCCGGGATGGCGTTCGTGTTCCAGGAGTACGGGCGCAGCCTGTTCCCGTGGATGCGGGTCGGGCAGAACGTCGGACTCCCGCTGAAACAGAAGGACCTGGGCAAGACGCGGCGCCGCGAGCTGGTCGCGGACGCCCTCGCCTCGGTGGGCCTCGCGGACGCGGCCGGGGCGTACCCGTGGCAGCTCTCCGGCGGTATGCAGCAGCGGGTGGCGATCGCGCGGGCGCTGGCGTACGAGCCCGAGGTGCTGCTGATGGACGAGCCGTTCGCGGCGGTGGACGCGCAGACCCGCGCCGATCTGGAGGACCTGGTACGGCGGTTGTGGCGGGAGCGCGGGATCACGGTCCTGTTCGTCACCCATGACATCGACGAGGCGGTGTACCTCGGCGAGCGGGTGGTCGTGCTGTCCGCCTCCCCCACCGTCGTACGGGAGCAGCTGAAGGTCGACCTGCCCGCCGAACGGGACCAGTTGAGCACCCGCGTGGCACCGCGCTTCGCCGAACTGCGGACCCATGTGTACGAGCAGATCCAGGCGGCGAAGCGCGGAGTCGCCACGGTCAGGACAGATACGCCTCCACCTCACTGAACTGGGCGGCCGGCCAGCCGGTGTTGCCGGTGACGTGCAGCCGTACGTAGCGCAGGTCGCCGCTGACCGGGATGGTCACCGTGTTGCCGGTCGCCGGGTCGAAGCGGTAGTCCTTCGAGGCGACCACCGTCGAGTACGCCGAGCCGTCGCCGCTGCCCTGCACGGACAGGGTCTGGGTGCGGGCTCCCCAGACTGCCTGCGGGGGCAGTTTCAGCACCAGCCGGCGTACGGACTGCCGGGAGCCGAGGTCGACCGTGAGGGACTGCGGGAAGGCGTGGTTGGCCGACTCCCAGTAGCTGTTCGCGTCCCCGTCGACCGCCTTGCCCGGGGTGTAGACGTCCTGGGAACCGGTGGCGGTGGCCGGGCGGCCCTGGGCGAGGTTGCGGCCCGGGTCGGGGCCGGGGTTGCCCTGGCCGGGCTGGGGCCAGGTGGAGCAGTCGGACCAGGTGCTGTCCCAGCCGGAGTTGCCGCCGCCGTCGGTGACGGTGAAGGTGCCGGAGCCGGCCGGGTAGGGGCAGTTGTAGACGCCGGCCGAGCCGACGCCGGTCGCCGTCACGTCGCGGAAGGTGGCAGCCCCCTGGGTCTCCGCCTGCACGACGACCGTGCCCGCCCTGTTCACGGTGGCGCCGTCGACGGTGATGTTCTTCGCGGCGAACCCGCGTCCGCTGCCCGAGACGAACTCGAAGGCGCTGTACGGGCTGTCGGTGACGGTCGTGTCGGTGATCCTCACCTGTGCCTCGATGGCGCTGTCGTAGGAGTCGACGCGCAGGGCGCCCATCGGGTGGTTCCAGTTGGGGTTCATGGCGCCGGTGCGGACCAGAGTGTTGCCGTCGACCGTGATGGTGCCGGACAGCGGGTGGAAGGGGTCGAGGAACTTCTGGTTGGAGATCGCGATACCGCTGCCCAGGGCGTTGGTGTCGGAGATCAGGTTGTTCCGTACGGTGATGTCGGTGCCGCCGTAGACGGCGATGCCGTTGGCGAGGTTCGGCTGCGAGATGGTGTTGTTCTCGAAGCTGCTGTTCACGTCGGGTGCGTTCAGCGACCACATGGCGAGCGCGTCGTCGCCCTGGTTGCGCAGGAAGTTGTTGCGGACCTTCACCCCGCGCGCGTTGCCGTTGAGGTTGAGGCCGTCGGCGGTCATGTCGAGGAAGCGGTTGTTCTCGACGACGAGGTTGTCGTTGGTGCCGGTCAGCCAGAGGCCCACCTTGAGGTGCTGGAGCCACATGCCGGAGACGGACGAGTTCGGGCCGAGCGAGCCGTTGACGAAGTTGTCGGGGCTGGAGTCGACGCGTTCGGTGACCTCGCCGATGACCGCGAAGTCCTTGAGATGGACGTTGCCCGCGGAACCGGTCTGGTCGATGAAGCGGGAGCCGCGCACGATCGAGTGCCAGCTGCCTGCGCCGCGGATGGTGACGTTCTGGACGCCGCTCAGGGAGGAGGTGAGCCGGTACTCCCCCGGCGGTATCCAGACCGTGCCGCCCTGTGCGGCCGCGATCGCCGACCGGAAGGCCTGCGTGGAGTCGCCCTGCCCGCCGGGGTCGGCGCCGTGGTCGGTGACGGAGACCGCGCCGGAGGGCTTCGCGGCCGGGTCGGCGATCTGCTCGAAGTCGGCGACGTCCACGGTGACCTGGACGCCGGTGGCCTCCACGGCGACCTTGTCGCCCGCCTGGACGTTCCGCCCGAGCAGCATGCGCGTGTTGTCGTAGAGGTGGTGGGTCTTGGCGCCGGCGATCCAGGGGGTGTCGACGTAGGAGTACTTGGAGGTCACAGGAAGCGTCTTGGCGAGCCGCTGCCCGTTGACGTGGACGGCGAGGCTGCCGGACTGGCCGTCGGGGACGCTGTAGGCGACGTTCACCGAATTGGCCGCGCGGGGCACGGTGAACTCGACACGCTGTCCGGCGGCGAGGCGTACCGCCTGGCGGCCGGAAGCCTCGGAGGCGAGGGTGCCCTGGGTGTGGTCGGGTCCGATCCTGGTGCCGGTGCCGGCGGCCGCCTCGGCCTCGACGGAGGTGAAGGGGAGGCTCGCGCCCGCGGCGGCGTGGGCGGGCGCGGGAGCGAGGGCGACGAGCATGCCGGCGGCCACGGCGACAGCCGTACCGATGACCGACATGCTCCTGACAGCCGATCCGATGGTGCTCATGTGCTGGTCCCTTCGTGGTGGGGGCAGGGGAACGAGCGGGTGCGGTCTCAGGCGCGCAGCCAGACCGCGGTGTCCTTCGGCAGCCGTCCGTCGGGGTCCAGGGGGCCGCTGGCGAGGAGCAGCGCGGTGTGGGCGGGGAGGTCGGCGGGCGTGTCCGCGAGGTTCACCACGCAGAGGGTGCCGCCGTCCGCGCGGGTGAAGGCGAGCACGCCGTCGGCGGTGGACAGCCAGGTGAGCGGGCCGTCGCCGAGGACCGGGCGCAGACGGATCGCCTCGCGGTAGAGGGCGAGCATCGAGCCGGGATCCCGCGCCTGCCGGTCGGCCGCGTACGACGCCCAGCCGACGGGCTGCGGCAGCCACGGTTCGCCGCCGAAACCGGCGTGCGGTGCGTCGGCCGTCCACGGCAGCGGCACCCTGCACCCGTCGCGGCCGGGGTCGGTGCCCCCGGAGCGGGCGTGCATGGGGTCCTCGATGCGGTCGAGCGGGATGTCGGCCTCGGGCAGGCCCAGTTCCTCGCCCTGGTAGACGTAGACCGCGCCGGGCAGGGCCAGGGAGAGCAGGGCTGCGGCGCGGGCCCGGCGGGTGCCGAGGGCGAGGTCGGTCGGGGTGCCGAAGGCCTTGGTGGCGAAGTCGAAGCCGGTGTCGGCGCGGCCGTAGCGGGTGACCGTGCGGGTGACGTCGTGGTTGCACAGCACCCAGGTGGCGGGGGCGCCGATCGGCGCGTGTTCGGCGAGGGTGTCCTCGATGGAGGTGCGCAGTCGTGCCGCGTCCCAGGGACAGGTCATGAAGGAGAAGTTGAACGCGGTGTGCAGTTCGTCGGGGCGCAGGTAGCGGGCGAAGCGTTCGGTGTCGGGGAGCCAGACCTCGCCGACGAAGACGCCACCGTACTCGTCGGCGACGGCGCGCCAGCCCCGGTAGACGTCGTGGAGTTCGTCGCGGTCGACATAGGGATGCGGGTCGCGGTCCTCGACGAAGTCGGGCAGCCGGGGGTCCTTCACCAGCAGCGCGGCGGAGTCGATGCGCACACCGGCCACGCCCCGCTCGAACCAGAAGCGCAGGATGTCCTCGTGCTCCTGGCGGACGGCGGGATGGGCCCAGTTGAGGTCGGGCTGTTCGGGGGCGAACAGGTGGAGGTACCAGTCACCGTCGTCCAGCCTGCTCCAGGCGGGACCGCCGAACTCCGACCGCCAGTCGTTCGGCGGTAGTTCACCGTGCTCACCACGGCCGGGGCGGAAGTGGAACAGCTCCCGCTCGGGGCCGCCGGCGAGCGCGGCCCGGAACCAGGGGTGCTGGTCGGAGACATGGTTCGGCACGATGTCGACGATCGTGCGGATGTCCAGTTCCCGTGCCTCGGCGATGAGTTTCTCCGCCTCTGCGAGGGTGCCGAAGGCCGGGTCGATCGCCCGGTAGTCGGCGACGTCGTAGCCGCCGTCCTTCATCGGGGACAGGTACCAGGGGTTGAACCACAGGGCTTCCACGCCGAGTTCGGCGAGGTACGGCAGCCTGGCGCGGACGCCCGCGAGGTCTCCGGTGCCGTCGCCGTCGCCGTCGGCGAAGCTGCGGACGTACACCTGGTAGATGACGGCGGAGCGCCACCAGTCGTCGTTCAGGGCAGGGGTGGGCTGTCCCACGGTGCGTGCCTTTCTCTTCTGTGGATGAGGTGCGGTGTCAGCCCTTGGTGCTGCCCGCGCTGATTCCGGCGATGATGTGCCGCTGGAAGACGAGGAACAGCGCGACCATGGGGATGCTGGCGATCACCATCGCGGCGATGAGCACGGTCAGCTGGATGTTCTGCGACAACTGCACGAGAGCCACGCTGATCGGCTGCTTGCCGGTGTCGGAGAAGACCATCAGCGGCCACAGGAAGTCCTGCCACACGGCGACCAGGGCGAAGATCGACACCACTCCGAGCACCGGACGCGACATGGGCAGCACGATCGACCACAGGGTGCGCAGCTTCCCCGCGCCGTCCATCTCGGCGGCTTCGAGCACGTCCCTGGGCAGTTGGTCGAAGAACCGCTTGAGCAGGTAGAGGTTGAAGGCGTTGGCGACGGCCGGCAGCCAGATGGCGAGGGGGTCGTTGAGCAGGCCGAGGTCGGCCACGGTCAGGTACTTCGGTACGACCAGGGCCTGCGCCGGGACCATCAGCGTGGCGAGGATGCCGCCGAGGATCAGCTTGCCGAAGGCGGGCCGGAGCTTGGACAGGGCGTAGGCGGCGGCCGTGCAGAACACCAGTTGGAACAGCCAGGCGCCGGCCGCCTGCACCACCGTGTTCCACAGGTGCGTGGGCAGCTCCATCAGTTCCCAGGCGTCGGTGTAGCCGCTGGTGCTCCAGCTCTCCGGGACGAGGGTGGGCGGGGTGCGGGCCACCTCGTCCGGTGACTTCATCGCGCCGCTCGCCATCCAGTAGACGGGGAAGAGGAAGGCGAGCGCGAACAGCACGACGATGCCGGTGAACACGGTCCAGTAGACGGCCCTGCCGCGCGGGCGGGCCAGCACCGCCGGCGAGACGAGGGTGCGGGTGGTGCTGCTCATGCGGCCTCCTCTCCGGAGCGGGTGAGACGGAGGTAGACGGCGGAGAACGCGCCGAGCAGGGCGAGGAGCATCACGCTCAGCGCGCAGGCGCCGCCGAAGTCGTTGTAGAGGAAGGCGTACTTGTAGATGAGGTAGAGGACGGTCACGGTCGCGTTCTCGGGGCCGCCACCGGTGATCACGAAGGGCTCGGTGAACACCTGCATGGTGGCGATGATCTGGAGCAGCATCAGCATGAGGATGACGAACCTGGTCTGCGGGACCGTCACATGGCGGATGCGCTGGAGCAGGCCCGCGCCGTCCAGTTCGGCGGCCTCGTACAGCTCGCCGGGGATGGACTGCAGGGCGGCGAGGTAGATGAGGACGGTGCCGCCCATGTTGGCCCAGGTGGCGACGACGACCAGGGAGACCAGTGCGGTGTCGGCGCCGTTGGACCAGTTCGAGGTGGGCAGGTGGAGGAAGCGCAGCGCCTCGTTGGCGAGGCCGGCGCCGGGGTCGTAGAACCACTTCCACAGCAGGGCGCTGACCACCGGCGGGATCATCACCGGCAGATAGACGACGACCCGGAAGAAGGCCTTGGCGTGCCTGAGTTCGTTGAGCACGAGGGCCAGGACGAAGGGGATCGCGAAGCCGATCAGCAGGGCGAGCAGGGTGAAGGTGAGCGTGTTGCGCCAGGCGGCGCCGAACTCGGGGTCGTTCAGGACCCGGGTGAAGTTGGCGGTGCCGACCCATTCGGGGTCGGAGCCCGGTGTGTACTTCTGGAAGGCGATCACGACGGCGCGGATCGCCGGGTACCAGGAGAACAGGGCGAAGCAGACGAGTCCGCCGAGGAGGAAGCCGTAGGCGCGCAGATGGTCGGTGAGACGGCGCCGTCTCCGGTCCCTTGCCGGGGACGGCGCCTTCACCGGACGGATCCGCACGGCCGCGGCCAGACGTTCAGCCGTCTTCGTCACCGGTCAGCTCCGGGCCAGGATGCCGTCGATCTTGCCGGAGGCGTCCTTCAGGAGCCGGTCGATGTCCGCGTCCTCCTTGGTGAGGACGGCGGAGACGACTCCGTCGAGGACGGAGTAGAGCTGCTGGGCGTGCGGCGGCTCGATCTTCATCTCCAGTTGCCGGCTGCCGTCGAGGAAGGCCTGGTAGTTCTCCACCGGGACGTTGGCGTTGGCCTTCTTGACCTGCTGGTCCCTGTCGTCGGCGGCGCCGGTGAACAGGCGGGGTTCGGGCAGGCCGACGGGGGCGTCGTTCTTCTTGGCGCGGGCGTAGTCGCCGAGGAAGCCGTCGCCGGGGGTGAGGAACATGTGGTCGAGCCACTTGAGGCCGGCGCGGATCTGCTCGGGTGAGGCGTTCTTGTCGAACATGTAGCCGTCGCCGCCGATGAGGGTGCCTTCGCCGCCGGGCATGGGGGCGAGGGCGATGTTCTCGTACGCGGCGCCCTTCTCCTTGACGAGGATCGGGATGTTGTCGGGGGCGGCGAGGTACATGCCGAGCTTGCCGGCGCCCATCATCTGCTGGACGTCGTTGATGACGAGCAGTTGCTTGCTGCCCATCGACTCGTCCTTCCACCGCATGTCGTGCAGGGTCTGGAGCACGGCGTGGCCCTCGGGGGTGTCGACGGTGGCCTTCTTGCCGTCGGCGCTGACCACGTCGCCGCCCCGGGAGTAGAGCTCGGCGGTGAAGTGCCAGCCGCCCTGGTTCTGGGCGCTGTAGTCGGCGTAGCCGACGGTGCCGTCACCGAGTGCGGCGATCTTCTCGGCGGCGTCGCGGACTTCGGCCCAGGTGGTGGGCGGCCGGTCCGGGTCGAGGCCGGCCTTCTCGAAGAGTTCCCGGTTGTAGATCAGGCCCATGGAGTAGCCGGTGCGCGGGATGCCGTAGACCTTGCCGTCGACGGTGTAGATGTCCCGCAGCTGCTGCTGGATGGTGTCGTAGCTCTTCAACTCCTTGACGTACGGGGTGAGATCGGCCGCCTGGTTGATGTCGACGACGTGCCGTGCGTCGGTGAAGTACGTGTAGAAGACGTCCTCCATCTGCCCGCCGGCGAGTTTGGCGTCGAACGTCTTCGGGTCCTGGCAGGGGAACGCGTCGTGCGGGACGACGTCGATGTCGGGGTTCTTCTTCTCGAAGGCGGCGACGTCCTCTTCGAAGAACTGCCGGTCGACCTTGGCGCTCTTGGGCGGCATGCAGTTGACGGTGATGCGGGTCTTGCCGCCGGCGGCTTCGTCGTCGTCCGAGCCGCAGGCGGTGAGCGCGAGCGCGCCGACGCCTAGCGCGACGAGGGTACGACGGATCCCGGTGCTTCTCATCGGTGGACCCCTTAAGGGACAGGAGCGAGTGAACCCCTCGGAACAGGAGCGGTGGGCGGGGCACACTCAAGCACCGACGACATCGGTCCGCAAGATGTCGCGCAGAATTTGAAATTATTCGACAGCAGAGTGGATCTCAGGAACGGGGCGCCTGGGCGGTCGACCCCCGCACCACCAGCTCGGGTTCGAACAACAGCTCCTCGGGGGCCACCGCACTGCCGCTGATCTGCGCGTTCAGCAGTTCCACCACCGCCTTGCCCATGGCCTCGATAGGCTGCCGGACGGTGGTGAGCGGGGGCTCGGTGCAGTTCATCAGCGCCGAGTCGTCGTACCCGACGACGGATATCTGTCCGGGCACGTCGAGTCCCTTGCGGCGGGCGGCCCGTACGACACCGAGGGCGAGGGGGTCGCTGGCGCAGATGAAGCCGGTGACGCCCCGCTCGATGAGCCGGGAGGCGGCGGCGTGACCGCCCTCGATGGAGAACATGGCACGGGCGACGTGCTCTTCGGGCACCTCCCCCGCGACCGCGTGGGCGGCGGCCAGCTTGCGCGCCGAGGGCATGTGGTCGCCGGGGCCGAGCACCAGCCCGATGCGCTCGTGCCCGAGCGAGGCCAGATGCCGCCAGGCCTGCTCCACGGCCACGGCGTCGTCGCACGACACGGCGGGGAAGCCGAGGTGTTCTATGGCCGCGTTGACGAGGACGACCGGGATGTTGCGTTCGGCGAGCCGGCGGTAGTGGTCGTGGGGCGCGTCGGCCTGGGCGTACAGCCCGCCGGCGAACACCACTCCGGACACCTGCTGCTGGAGCAGCAGGTCCACGTAGTCCGCCTCGGAGACACCGCCCCGCGTCTGGGTGCACAGCACCGGCGTGAGACCGAGCTGGGCCAGCGCGCCGCCGATGACCTCCGCGAAGGCCGGGAAAATCGGGTTCTGCAGCTCGGGCAGGACCAGGCCGACCAGCCGGGCGCGCTCACCGCGCAGCTGGGTGGGCCGCTCGTAGCCGAGCACGTCCAGTGCGGAGAGCACAGCCTGCCGGGTGGCCTCGGAGACTCCGGGCTTGCCGTTGAGCACCCGGCTGACCGTGGCCTCGCTGACCCCGACCTTCTTCGCCACCACAGCAAGTCGTCGTGTCATGCACGCAAGAGTAGCGCAAGAAACGCAAGCGGCTTGCGTTTCCGCGCAAATCTGTCGTCAAGGCGCCGCCCAGAGCCCTCGGACATGTCCGAGGTGGCGGGTCATCACGGCCCGTACGGCCTCCGTGTCCCGGGCGAGCAGCGCGTCGAGCAGCTCCAGGTGTTCCTCGGCCGACGCCTCCAGCCGCCCCTGCTCCACCAGCGAGGTCAGCCCGTACAGCCGTGCGCGCCGCCGCAGGTCCCGGACCACCTCGACCAAGTGGCCGTTGCCGGCGAGCGCCAGCAGCCCCAGGTGGAAGCGCTGGTCGGCCTCGATGTACGCGATGAGGTCGCCGGCCGCGGCGGCGGTGACGATCTCCTCGGCGACCGGGCGCAGCGCATGGAGCGCCACCGGGTCCGCGGTGGCGGCCAGGTGGGCCGTCGTCGGGATCTCGATGAGTGCCCGGACGTGGGTGTACTCGTCGAGCTGCCGGTCGGAGACGGCGGTGACCCGGAAGCCCTTGTTGGGCACGGTGTCGACCAGCCCTTCCTTGGCGAGGTCGAGCATGGCCTCGCGCACGGGGGTGGCGGAGACCCCGAAGCGGGAGGCGAGGCCGGGGGCCGAGTACACCTCGCCGGGGCGCAGCTCCCCGGCGATCAGCGCGGCCCGCAGCGCGTCCGCCACCCGCTCGCGGTAGCTGGGCCTGCGGCCACCCAGGTCGGAGAGGGCGGTGTTCACAGGACGAACCCCGCCGGGAAGGGGTCGCGCGGGTCCAGCAGGTACTGGGCGGTTCCGGTGATCCAGGCCCGGCCGGTGAAGCTGGGCAGCACCGCCGGGCGGCCGGCCACCTCGGTGGTGCCGAGCAGCCGGCCGGTGAAGCGGGTGCCGATGAAGGACTCATTCACGAACTCGGTGTGCAGCGGGAGTTCGCCGCGCGCGTGGAGCTGGGCCATGCGGGCGCTGGTGCCGGTGCCGCAGGGCGAGCGGTCGAACCAGCCGGGGTGGATCACCATGGCGTGCCGGGAGTGGCGGGCGGTGGCGTCGGGAGCGGTCACCTGGACATGGTGACAGCCGTGGATGGACGGGTCCTCGGGGTGGACCGGTTCTCCCTCGGCGTTGATCGCCTCCATCAGGGACAGGCCTGCCGCGAGGATGTCGTCCTTGCGGGACCGGTCGTAGGGCAGTCCGAGCCGGTCCAGCGGCAGGATGGCGTAAAAGTTGCCGCCGAAGGCGAGGTCGTAGGTCACCGTGCGCCCGTCGGGCAGGGTGGCCTTCCGGTCGAGGGCGACGGCGAAGGACGGCACGTTGCGCAGGGTCACGGCGGTGGCGGCGCCGTCCTCGACCGCCACCTCGGCGACGACGACCCCGGCGGGGGTGTCCAGGCGGATGGTGGTGACCGGTTCGACGACCTCGACCATGCCGGTCTCGACGAGCACCGTCGCGACGCCGATCGTGCCGTGCCCGCACATCGGGAGGTAGCCGGAGACCTCGATGTAGACGACGCCCCAGTCGCAGTCGGGCCGGGTGGGCGGCTGGAGGATCGCGCCGCTCATCGCGGAGTGCCCGCGCGGCTCGTTCATCAGCAACCGCTTGACGTCGTCGCGGTGTTCACGGAAGTACAGGCGCCGTTCGTTCATCGTCGCGCCGGGGACGGTGCCGATGCCGCCGGTGATCACCCGGGTCGGCATGCCCTCGGTGTGCGAGTCGACGGCGTGCAGGACGAGTTTGCTGCGCATGTCCGGCCCTCCCTACGCGAGTCCGGCCGCGACGGCCTTCTCGGTGGCCGCGCGGACGGCCGCCTCCTGACCGGGCTCCAGCGGTACGCGGGGCGGGCGGCAGGGGCCGCCGTGACGGCCGACGATGTCCATGGACAGCTTGATGGCCTGCACGAACTCCACCCGTGAGTCCCAGCGCAGAAGGGGATGCAGCTGCCGGTACAGCGGCAGCGCGGTGTCGAGGTCGCCGCCGGTGGCGGCGCGGTAGAGCTCCGCGCAGGAGCGGGGCAGCGCGTTCGGGTAGCCGGCCACCCAGCCCTTGGCGCCGGCGACGGCGAGTTCCAGCAGGACGTCGTCCGCGCCGATCAGCAAGTCCAGTTCGGGGGCGAGTTCGGCGATCCGGTAGGCGCGGCGGACGTCGCCGGAGAACTCCTTGACGGCCTGGACGTACCCCTCGCCGTGCAGCCGGGCGAGCAGTTCCGGTACCAGGTCGACCTTGGTGTCGATGGGGTTGTTGTAGGCGACGACCGGGAGTCCGGCCGCGGCGACCTCGGCATAGTGGGCGAGGACGGCGCGCTCGTCGGCGCGGTAGGCGTTGGGCGGCAGCAGCATCACGGCCCGGCAGCCGGCCTCGGCCGCCTGCTCGGTCCAGCGGCGGGCCTCGGCGGACCCGTAGGCGGCGACGCCGGGCATGACGCGCTCCCCGCCGATCGCGGCGACGGCCGTCTCGACGACCCGGGCGCGCTCCTCGGGGGTGAGCACCTGGTACTCGCCGAGGGATCCGTTCGGTACGACGCCGTCACAGCCGTTGTCCACGAGCCAGGCGCAGTGCTCGGCGTAGCGGTCGTGGTTCACGGAGAGGTCGTCGTTCAGCGGGAGCGCGGTGGCGACGAGGACGCCGCGCCAGGGACGGTGGTCGGTCATGAGGGTCCTCTCTCGGTGTGCTGTTCGTGCTGTTCGTGCTGTTCATGCTGTTCGTGCTGTTCGTGCTGTTCGTGCTGTTCGGCGAGTACGCCCAGTGGCACCGGTCGGGCGAACGGCCGCCGGGACGGGACGGGTTCGCATCCGGCGAGCCCGGCGACCGCCGGTCCGCACATCCGGCCCTGGCACCAGCCCATGCCGGCCCGGGTGAGCAGCTTGACCGTGCGGGCGTCCCCGGCCCCGAGCGCGAGGGCCTCGCGGACGGCGCCCGCCGTGACCTCCTCGCAGCGGCAGACCACGGTGTCGTCGGTGACCCGGTCGGTCCAGTGGGCGGGCGGGGCGTAGGCGGCGTCGAGGGCGGCGGCGTACCCGCGCAGCCGGGCACGCGCCCTGGCGGCCGGGGCCCACTCACCGGGGTCGGGTACGGTGCCCCGCAGCCGGGCGGCGATCGAGCGGCCGGCGATGTGCCCCTCGGCGAGCGCGAGCGCGGCCCCGCCGACACCGGTGGCCTCGCCCGCCGCCCACACGCCGGGTACGTCGGTGCGCTGTTCCGCGTCGACGGCCACGGTGAGTCCGTCGAGGCGGCAGCCGAGGCTCTCGGCGAGGTCGGTGTGCGGGAGCATGCCGTGGCTCACCGCGAGGGCGTCGCAGGGCAGTCGGCGTTCGGTGCCGGGCCGGACGCGGCCCTGTGCGTCGAGGGCGGCGACGGTGACACCGGTGAGCCGGTTGTCGCCATGGGCACGGACGACGGTGTGGCGGGCGAGGAACGGCACGCGGTGGCGCAGCAGCCGGGCCGCGTACCCGGCGCCCTCGGGCAGCTTGCCGGCCAGCGCTCCGGTGTGCCGCAGCAGGCGGCCCGGGTCCGCGGACTCCACCAGCGCGGCGACCCGTACGCCCGCCGCCGCGAGCCCGGTCGCCACCGGCAGCAGCAGCGGCCCGGTCCCGGCCACGACGGCGGTCCGGCCCGGCACGACGAGCCCGCCCTTGAGCATGGCCTGGGCACCGCCCGCGGTGACGACTCCGGGGAGGGTCCAGCCGGGGAAGGGCAGCACGGTCTCGTATCCGCCGGTGGCCAGCAGTACGGCGGTGGCGCGCACCTCGGCCGGCTTCTCCTGCTCCGGTCCGAGCAGCGCGTGCACGGTCGGCCCGTCGGGTGTCCGTTCCACGCACCACACATGGTGCTCGCTCAGCACGCGCACGGAGCTGGTGGCGAGCCGGTCCCGCAGCCGGGTCCAGGTGCGCCACCGGTGGTGCAGGACCTGGGGGCGTTCCGCGCGGAGTCCGGCGGCGGGCTGCCGGTAGAACTGCCCGCCCGGTTCCGGAGCCGCGTCGACCAGGGCGACCCGCAGACCGCGCCGGTCCGCCGCGAGGGCCGCGGCGAGTCCCGCCGGTCCCGCGCCGATCACCGCGAGGTCAGTCCGCACGGCCCGTCCCCTCCTGGCTGCGGATCACGTCGCCCGGCCGGACCGGGACCAGACAGGCCCGCTGGTCGGGCCGGTCGTTCACGGTGACCAGGCAGTCGAAGCACACCCCGATCCCGCAGAACACCCCGCGGGGGCGTCCGCCGTCCCGGGTGGTGCGCCACGAGGTGACCCCCGCGGCCCACAGCACGGCGGCGACCGTCCGGCCGGGCAGCGCCTCGATCCGCCGTCCGTCGAAGGTGACCTCGAAGGCGGGTCCGGGCCCCGCCCCGGCGAGCTCCAGCGGATTCACTGCTCGGCCTCCTTCGTCGTACGGGGGAAGCGGTCGGGCCGGAACGGGGTCAGGTCCAGTTCCGGTGCCCCTCCGGTCAGGGTCCGGGCGATCAGCAGGCCGGTGCCGGTGGCCAGTCCGATGCCCGCGCCCTCGTGGCCGCACGCGTGGAACAGTCCGGGCGCCCGGGGGTCGGGGCCGATCGCGGGGAGGTGGTCGGGCAGATACGGCCGGAAGCCGGCGTACGTGCGCAGGGCCCGTACGCCGGCCAGGAAGGGGAACAGGCGGGTCGCCCCCGCCGCCAGGGCCCGCACCGCCGGGAGGGACAGGGACCGGTCGAAGCCGACCCGTTCCCGGCTGGCGCCGATGAGCACCGGTCCGGCGGCCGTTCCCTCCACCACCGGGGAGGTCTGCAGTGCCGCCGAGTCGCTGGCGACGTCGGCGACGTAGTCGGCGGCGTACACCTTGTGCCGGATACGGGGCGGTAGTGGCTCGGTGACCAGAACGAAGCCGCGTCGGGGCAGGACGGGCAGGGACACCCCGGCGCGGGCGGCCAGTTCGCCGCCCCAGGTGCCGGCCGCGTTGACGACGGCGGGTGCGTGCAGGTCGCCGCGGTCCGTGCGCACCCCGCGCACCGCGCCGTCGGCGGTGCGCAGGACCCGGGTCACCTCACGGCCGGTGAGCAGCCGGGCCCCGGAGGCGCGCAGGAGGTGGGCGGCGGCGAGGGCGGGCATCACCTGGGCGTCCTGCGGATAGCGCACGCCGCCCGCGAGGCCGGGCGCCAGACGCGGTTCCAGGTCGTGGAGCCGGTCGGCGGGGACGGGGTCGGCCGTCACCCCGGCGGCCCGCTGGGCGTCCGCGAACCGCCGCAGTCCGTCGAGCGTTTCGGGGGTTTCGGCGACGACGAGTCCGCCCTTGGCCTCGTACTCGACCGGCCTGCCCAGTTCCTGTGCCACCTGTGCCCACAACCCGTTGGACAGCAGGGCGAGTTCGAGTTCGGGGCCGGGCGCCTTGTCGGAGACGAGGAGGTTTCCCTCGCCCGCGCCGGTCGTGCCGCCGGCCACGGGGCCCCGGTCCACCACGGTCACGGCGAGGCCCGCCCGGGCCGCGTACAGGGCGCAGGCGGCGCCCGTCATCCCGGCGCCCACCACCACGACATCGCAGGTCAGCGGCTCGCTCACATCAGTAATATGTCACACAGCACTACCGTGGGGAAGAGGGCGGACGTCGTCGGCGACGGGCCGCCTCAGTCGGCGGAGCGGACCACTCTCAGGTGGGAGGCGGCGCGGCGGTACCCGCGCTTCCCGGACGGGGTGCGCTGCGCCTCGCGCAGGACCAGCGTCAGCCGGGTGCAGTCCATGCCCTGGAGGGTCGGGGTCGTCTCCGCGACGATCCGGCAGTCCGTGGCACCCCAGCGCGGGTCGGGGTGCAGCAACGGCCGCACGGCGCCGTCGTGTTCGGCGGCCTGCTCGCCGACGGCCCGCAGCCAGTGCGGCAGTCCGTGCCGGTAGGCGGCCTCCATGATGGGGTCCTGGGCGATGTCGCGGCGGATGGCCGCCAGGCCGTGGTCGTGGCCGTACCGTTCGACGGTCTCGGCGAAGTGGGCCAGCATCGGCAGGCACCAGCTCGACTCGTGGTCGCCGAGCACCGTGGCCGCGTCCGGGTGGAAGAGGACGAACCGGAGGAAGTTGTCGGCGGGCAGGGCCGTGGGGTGCGGCTCGACATCCTGGAAAAGCGACCGGAAAGCGGTGTTGGTGAGCAGCACGTCCCAGCGGTGGTCGACCACCAGGGAGGGGAAGGGGACCGCCTCCAGGAGGACGGCGTAGTCCTGCAGATAGGCCTGGGCCTCGGGAGTCCCGGGGACGGGCCGCGGTACCGGCCGCTGCCCTCCTGCCTGATGTGCCATCGGGAGGTCACCCCTCTTGCCTGTGCGGCCCTGACGCGGCGCCCCGATCCTGCTGCCCGCACGTGAGGTGTGTCAACTATCGTGGCATTTCATGCCGGTTGACGGCTGGAATCGGCCACAGTTGTGGCGAGACCTGGATGTGGGTTCCAGGCAACGGCTAGTCTCCGTGAAGTTCATGGCAATCACTTGTGAGAAGCCTGTGAGAGACGTAGGAGATCTTTCGGTGACGGGTGGCTTCGAGGGTCCGGGCGCCACGCCGACGACCGCGCTGCCGGCCGTCGTCGCCCGCGTCACCGCACTCGCCGACCGGCTGGGCGTGGCGCACACCGAGGTCTTCGGCGTCGGCCGGCTGTCCGCCGCCTCCGGTGTACCCGAGTCCGTGGTCAAGGCGCTGCTGAGCGGCCGGTCCGCGGGCGAGCCCGATGTGCAGGCGCGGTTCGTGCAGCGGCTGGACCTGCTGCGCCGCACCCGGCTGAAGCCGAACGGCCGCAAGTACACCCAGCAGGAGATCGCCGACGGCGCGGGCATGTCCCGGCAGCAGGCCGGCGCACTGATCAACGGCGACCGGCGCCCGACCATGGAGCACTGCGACGCCATCCAGCGGTTCTTCCGGGTGCACGCCGGTTTCCTCACCGCCGAGGACCCCGAGGCGCTCGCGGGCGCGCTCCAGCACACCGAGCAGGAGCTGCTGCAGAAACTCGCGGACCGGGAACGGGCGGCGGCGGCTCCGGCCGACGACCCGCTGGAGCGGCTGCTGCAGGACCACGGGGTGCGCGGCATCGCCTGGCGGGCCGCCCAGCTGCCCACCGACCAGCACCGCGACAAGGTCGCGGAGTGGCTGGACATGCTCCTGGAGAGCGTCCAGCGGCCCAGGGCCTGACCCTGGGCGACGCGCCGCCTGTACGGCGGGGGCGGGCCGCGGGGCGGGACGAGGCATCGCCGGGGTGTCCGGGGCCGGGCGGGCGATACCGGCACCCGGCGGGACCCGACTGTCAGTGGTGGGCGGCAAGCTGGAGGCGATATGTGACCGATCTCGACACGGGGAGAGCCGAGCGATGTCCACCGCCGTACTGACCGACCGCGAGCGCACCGCCGTCCAGGCCTATCTGCGGCTGCTGCACACGGTGCGCGCCGCCCTCGACACCCGGTCGGGCCCGCCGGGGCCCGTCGGGCCCCCGATGGTGCCGCCCTCCGTGCTCGCCGAGGCGGAGACCGCCCTGGCCCGGGCGGGCCTGGCCGGCAACGAGGAGGTGTTCTTCCGGATGCTGCGCGACTGGCACCCCAAGCCGTAGAAGGGGCGTCCCGCTCAGCCGTGCGGGACGGCGACCGCCGTCGCGACCAGGTCCTTCTCGGTGATCCAGCGACCGGTGAAGTGGTCGACCACCCGGGTGCCCACGCGCGGGCCGGGGACGAGGAGGGTGGCCCGGAAGCCGCCGCGGGTGTGGTCGCCGGGGTCGGCGAAGAGGTCGAGGTCGGCCTCCATGAAGTCCAGCCACTTCCCGGTGAGCGGGAACCACGCCTTGTAGACGGACTCCTTGGCGCTGAACAGCAGCCGGTCCCAGTGCACGGCGGGCAGTTCCTCGGCCAGCCCGCCGATCCGCGCCGCCTCCCGCGGCAGCGCCACGGAGGACAGGACGCCCCCGGGCAGCGGAGCGTGGGGCTCCGCGTCGATGCCGAGGGACGCCAGGTCGGCGGTGCGCACCAGGGCGGCGGCGCAGTAGCCCTGGCAGTGGGTCATGCTGCCGGCCAGCCCGTCGGGCCAGACGGGGGCGCCCCGCTCACCGGGCAGCACCGGCTGCGCGGGCACACCCAGCTTGTCCATGGCGCGGCGGGCGCAGGAGCGTACGGCGGTGAACTCCCGGCGGCGCTTGGGGACGGCGCGCTCCATCAGCGCCTCCTCCCCGGGGTACAGCGGGGCGTCGACGCCCTCGTCGCCGTGGGCCTCGACGGCGACCACCGTCCGCGGCAGCAGTTCCTCGATCATCGCCCCTCGTCCTCCCCCGGCACGATCCGGCGCAGCCGCCCCGGCGGCTGTTCCCGCTTGCGCCATTCGCGCGGGTAGCCCACCGACACCTCCTCGAAGCGGACGCCGTCCTGCCGGGTGGTCCGGGGGATGTGCAGATGGCCGTAGACCATGGTGTGGACGGGGAACCGCCGGTGCCAGTCGTCGGTGAGCACGGTGCCGCACCACATGGCGAACTCGGGGTACCACAGGACGTCCGTCGGATGGCGGTGCAGCGGCCAGTGGTTGACCAGGACGAGCGGCAGTCCGTCCGGCACCTCGGCCAGCCGGCGCCCGGTCTCGTCGACCCGGGCCCGGCACCAGGCCTCCCGGCTCGGGTACGGGTCGGGGTGCAGCAGCCGCTCGTCGGTGCAGACGACCCCGGTGCCGTGCGCGTACTCCAGTCCCTCGTCCTTGGTGGCGCACCCGGAGGGCAGGAACGAGTAGTCGTACAGCAGGAACAGCGGTGCGACGACGACCGGGCCGCCGGGACCGTCCCAGACGGGGTAGGGGTCCTCGGGTGTGATCACCCCGAGGTCGCGGCACTGTTCGACCAGATGGTCGTAGCGGGCGACGCCGCGCAGCGTGACCGGGTCGCTCGGGTGGGTCCACAGCTCGTGGTTGCCGGGTACCCAGACGACCTTGGCGAACCGGCCGGCCAGGGTCTCGAGGGCCCAGCGGACGTCCTCCACGGTCTCCGCGACGTCACCGGCCACGAGCAGCCAGTCCTCGTCCGACTCGGGCCGTATGCCGTCGACCAGGGCACGGTTCTCGGCGTAGCCGATGTGCAGGTCGCTGATGGCCCACAGCTGTCCGCCGCCGTCCGTCCCCGACATCACCCGTCTCCCCTTCAGCCGTCGCACACGCCCTCACGAACGAGATCACATCCGTGCCGCCGGAACAAGCACGGCCCGTCACCTGTGTGTGGTACGGGAACGGCTGTCGAAGCCCTATGATCTGCCCCATCACCACCGTCGTGAAACGTCCTGCGCACAGGGCGGTTCGGTGACCCTCCACACTCCTGCCCGGGCAGCGGGCCACTGAGCCCTGCCCGCGAACCCCGGAAGGCGGCCTGCATGGTCTCTCGCGTACGCGTCTGGCTCAACCGCACGTACGCGGAGAACGTGTTCTTCATGGATCAGCTGCGGAGAAATCCCGGCGGCCGGGCCGTCGAGATCCACGCCACCCACGGCGACCCCGACTCCCCCGTGCTGGCCGCCGCCGACACCGCCGAACTCGAGCCCGAGGGGCTGTCCCCGGCGGCGTACGTCGAGTACGCGCTCGCCCAGTGCGAGCGGCGCGGCATCGACGTGTTCGTGCCCCGGCTGCACCAGGCGGCGATCGTCGCGCACCGCGCCGAGTTCGAGGCGGTCGGTACGGCGCTCCTGGCGCCGCCGCCCGAGGCGGTGGCCGTGTTCCACGACAAGGTGACCGCCTATGAGGCGGTCCAGGCGATCGGGGTGCCCGTGCCGCCGTGGTGGCGGGTCCGCAGCGCGGACGAACTCGTAGCGGCGGTCGGCGAGTTGGAGGCGGGCGGGTACCGGGCCTGCTTCAAGCCCGCGTCCGGCGCGGGCGGGGTGGGCTTCCGCGTGATCACCCGCACGTCCTTCTCGCTCACCCAGCTGAGCGGCTTCCCGAGCCCGTACGTGCCGCTCGGCCTGGTGCTGGACGCCCTGCGGGAGGCCGACGAGCCGGTGGACTGGCTGGTGATGCCCCGGCTGGAGCAGCCCGAGGTGTCGGTGGACTGCCTCACCGGCACCGACAACCGGATCCGGCTGGCGGTGGGGCGCACCAAGAACGGCCGGCGCAGGGGCTTCACGCTGCACGAGCAGTGGCTGGAGCCGGCCCGGCGGATCGCGGAGGGCTTCGGACTGCATCATCTGTCCAACATCCAGTTCCGGATGCTGGGCGAGCGGCCCGTGCTCATGGACGTCAACACCCGGCCGGCGGGCGGACTGCACCAGTTGTCGCTGTGCGGGGTGAACGCCCCGTGGGCCGCCGTGCGGCTGGCGCTCGGCGAGGACCCGGGCGAGCTGGTGCCGCCGTTCCTGGGCCAGGACTACACGGTGGTGTCGGGTCCGCGTCCGCTGCTGCCGGTGACGTTGCCGCAGCAGCGTGCCGACGTGCCCACGGCCGCGCCCGCGCTGGGGGCCGTACCGGCTCCGGCCGCGTCCGTGGAGCCGCGGACGGCGACCGGGGCGCGCACGTAGAAATTTTTCCGGGGAATTTCCGCCGGGGGTGTATCAGGGGCCGGGCCGCGTGCTCTTGATGGTGAAGGCGACTTGGGGAAGCCGCCGGGGGGGAAGCACGGGGGAACGGGGGGCTCGGGTCGGTCGGCCGCTGTCACGGGGGGCGACCGGCCGGCCCGAAGCCGTGTGCCATGTGCCGTGCCGGCTAGCCGAGGTAGGCGAGGCCGGGGTGGACGGCGGTGTAGCCGTCGACGAGACGGCGGGCCACGTTCACGGAATCGACGAGCGGATGCAGCGCGAACGCCTTGACGGCCGTCGCGCGGGAGCCCGACCGGGCGGCGGCGAGCACCTCGCGCTCGACGGCCTTGACGGCGCAGACCAGACCGGTGGCGTGGTCGGGCAGCGGGTGGACGGAGACGGGGTGCGCACCACTGGCGTCCACCAGGCAGGGGACCTCGATGACGGCGTCCCCGTCCAGGGGCGACAGGGTGCCGCGGTTGCGGACGTTGAGGATCAGGGTGGTGCGTTCGTCGCGGGCGATCGCCCGCATCAGGGCGAGCGCCACGTCCTCGTAGCCGCCGGACAGGTCCTCGGCCTCGCGTTCGCCCGCGCCGGCCGCCTCCCGGTTCTCGGCCATGTAGGTGGCCTCGCGTTCGGCGCGGGTGCGGTTCCACAGGTCCAGGGCGGGGACGTCGGGTCCGGTCACCCCGGCGTAGAACCGTGCCTGCTGGTCGTGCAGGAACGCGCCCCGCGTCTGCTTCGCCTCCTGGTAGGCGCGTACGGCCTCACGGTTGAAGTAGTAGTAGTGCAGGTACTCGTTGGGGATCGCGCCCAGGGACCGCAGCCAGTCGGTGCCGAAGAGCCTGCCCTCCTCGAAGGAGCCGAGCAGGACGGGGTCGGCGAGCAGGCGCGGGAGTTCGTCGCGGCCGGCGACCCGCAGACCGCGCACCCAGCCGAGGTGGTTGAGGCCGACGTAGTCGATCCACGCCTCCCGCGGCCGCGCGCCGAGCGCCCGGGCGACCCGGCGGCCGAGGCCGACCGGTGAGTCGCAGATGCCGATGACGCGGTCGCCGAGGTGACGGGACATGGCCTCGGTGACCAGGCCGGCGGGGTTGGTGAAGTTGATGACCCAGGCGTCGGGGGCGAGGCGGGCCACCCGCCGGGCGATGTCGACGGCGACGGGCACGGTGCGCAGACCGTAGGCGATGCCGCCCGCGCCGACCGTCTCCTGGCCGAGCACGCCCTCGGCGAGGGCGACCCGTTCGTCGTTCGCCCTGCCCTCGAGGCCGCCCACGCGGATCGCGGAGAAGACGAACGCGGCGCCGCGCAGCGCCTCGTCGAGGTCGGTGGTGACGGTCACCTCGGGTGCGTCGGGCACACCGGTGGCCTGTTCGGCCAGCACCCGGGCGATCGCGCGCAGCCGCCCGGCGTCCACGTCGTGCAGGACGACACGGGTCACCCGGCCCTCGGCACGGTCCCCGAGCAGCGCCCCGTACACCAGCGGCACCCGGAATCCCCCACCGCCCAGAATCGTCAGCTTCACATCCGCACCTTCCCACCACGACGAACCGGGACGACCCTACTCGTGGCGAGACCGCGCCGGGGTACGCTCCGCCGACCCGACCCACCGGAGGACAGCCGGACATGACCAGCCGCTCCGCGCCCGACCGTCTGCTGTCCGTGCTCGCGGCCTTCGACCACGCGCACCCGGCGCTGACGTTGACGGACATCAGCCGCCGGGCCGGGCTCACGCTGACCACCGCGCACCGGCTCGTGGGCGAGCTCGCCCGGTGGGGTGCCCTGGAGCGGGACACGTCGGGGACGTACCACGTCGGGCTGCGGCTGTGGGAGCTGGCCGCGCTCGCCCCGCGCGGGCCGGCGCTGCGGCAGGTCGCGCTGCCGTACCTGGAGGACCTGTACGAGGCGACGCACGAGAACGTGCAGCTGGCGGTGCGTGACGGGGGCGAGGTCGTCTACACCGAGTGGCTGTCGGGGCGTTCGGCGGTCGGCGTGCACATACGGGTCGGCGCCCGCTGGCCGCTGCACGCCACCGGGGTCGGTCTCACCCTGCTCGCGCACAGCGACTCCGGCTTCCAGGAGGAGTACTGCGCGGGCCCGCTCGCCTCCTTCACCCCGTACACGATCACCGAACCCGAGCTGCTGCGACGGGTGCTGGCCGAGGTACGGCGCTCGGGCGTCGCGGTGAGCGACCGCCAGATCACCCCGGACGCGCTGTCGGTGGCGGCGCCCGTGCGCGGCCCCGACGGCACGGTCACCGCCGCGGTGTCGGTCGTGGTCCCCCACTCCGACGCCCGCGTCCCCACTCTGACCCCGGCCCTCCGCCTCGCGGCCCGCGGCATCTCCAGAGCCCTGGGCTGGCACCCGACCGCTCCGGCCCCGCCGAAGACACCTGAACCCCCGCACCCGTCCCGGCCCCCGGCCGCCCCGGCGCACGCGAAGACACCTGACGCTTCTCCCCCACGGCCCGACACCGACCCCCGGATCACCGACAGCCCGGCTTCCGCCTCACAGTCACGGACGGCCTCGGCCCGGCAGCCGGACACCCCGGCGCGCGGCGGAGCTGCTCCAGGGACCGGCTCCTCCCACGGCCCGACACCCGACTCCCGCCCGCGGGTCACCGGCAGTCGGGTCCCGGGGAAAGCGGACACGGCTGAGGAGCCGACTCGTCACGTTCCCGCAGCCCCGAGACGGCAGCCGGGCGAGCCGGAGCCCATGACACCGCCCCTCCCCTCGGCCGGAACGTCGGATCGACCCGCCCCGCGTGTGCGGAGCCGCGTCGAAATCCCTCTCACCGGTGAGGACCGGGCTCCCGGTTCCTCGTGATACTGGTACGGCCCCCGCCCCGAGGAGCCGCTCATGTCCCTCCGGTCCGCCTTCGCACCGGTCGTCGTGCGCTGGCGTACGGCGAGTCCGTACGCCCTCGACACGGCGCTCGCCGCGCTCGTGCTGTTCGCCGTCTCCCTGCAGTGGGTCTTCCCCGACGAGGGTGACGACCGGCTGACCTGGCAGGGCTGGCTGCTCGGTGCCGCCACGGCCGTACCACTGGTCTGGCGGCGGCGGGCACCCTGCACGGCCGCGTGGGCCGTGTCGGTCGCCACCCCGGCGCAGGCGCTGTACCACGCTCCCCCGCCGGACGTGATGTACGGCGGGATGGTCGTCCTGTACACCCTGGCCGCCCTGGGCAGGCCCTGGCAGCGCCGGATGATGCTCGCGGGCTGGGTGATCGGGGTCGTCGTGACCATGCAGCACCTGGCGGGCGACGAGCCCTTCGAGTACGCCTTCCACCTGATGGGCCTCGTCTGCGCCTACGCCCTCGGGGTGCTCGCCCGGGTCCAGCGCGCGTACACCACCGAGCTGGAGGACCGGGCCCGCCGGCTGGAACGGGAGCGGGCCGCGGACACCGCGCGGGCCCGCGCGGAGGAACGCGCCCGTATCGCCCGGGACATGCACGACATCCTGGCGCACGCCGTGAGCCTGATGGTGGTGCAGGCGGAGGCCGGACCCGTGGTGGTGCGCAAGGATCCGGAGCGCGCGGAGGCCACGTTCGACACCATCGCGACGACCGGACGGGACGCGATGGCCCAACTACGGCGCATCCTCGGCGTGCTGAAGGAGGAACGGCCGGACGACGAGGCCGCGCGGCGGCTGCCGCAGCCGAGCCTGGCGGCGCTGCCCCTGCTGGTCGGCCAGGTGCGGGACTCCACGGGGCTGCGCACCGAACTGCGCACCACGGGCATACCCTGCCCGCTGTCCTCGGACACCGAGGTCGCCGCCTACCGTGTGGTCCAGGAAGCTCTCACCAACACCGTGAAGCACGCCCGTGCCTCCCGCGCCGTGGTGGAGCTGGACTGGGCGGAGGACCAGGTGACCCTCACGGTGACGGACGACGGGCGGGGCACCCCCACGCCGGCCGGCGGACACGGACTGATCGGCATCCGGGAGCGGGCCGCCGCCTGCGGGGGCAGCGCCGAGACCGGCAGCGGCCCGGACGGCGGCTTCCGGGTCGTCGTACGTCTGCCGGTGGCCGCCGACCGGGAGGGGGCCCTCGGGTGAGCATCCGGGTGGTCGTCGCCGACGACCAGGAGCTGGTCCGGGCCGGCTTCGGCATGATCCTGGACGCCCAGGACGACATCGAGGTGGTCGCCGAGGCCGGGAACGGCGAGGAGGCCGTCGCCGCGGTGCGCCGGCACGCCCCGGACGTACTGCTGCTGGACATCCGCATGCCGGTGATGGACGGCCTGGAGGCGGCCCGCCGGGTGTGCGCGCAGTCGGGCTGCAAGGTGGTCATGCTGACCACGTTCGACCTGGACGAGTACGTGTACGAGGCGCTGTACGCGGGTGCCAGCGGCTTCCTGCTGAAGGACGTCCGCAGGGACGACCTCGTGCACGCGGTGCGGGTGGTCGCGGCCGGTGACTCGCTGCTCGCCCCGGCCGTGACCCGGCGGCTGGTCGCGGACATCGTGCGGTGCCGCCGGGAACGGGCCGCCGCCGAGGCCACCACCCCGCAGCGGCTGGACGCGCTCACCGCCCGCGAGGCGGAGACGCTGCGGCTGCTGGCCCGGGGACTGTCCAACGCGGAGATCGCGACGACCCTGTTCGTCAGTGAACACACCGTCAAGACCCATGTGAGCAACGTGCTGAGCAAGCTCGGTCTCAGGGACCGGGTGCAGGCGGTGATCTGCGCGTACGAGACGGGTCTGATCGCCCCGGGCTCCCCCTGAGGAGTGAGTGAGGGGGCCGTCTCCCCCGTACGGGCGAGGGCCGCAAACCGCTCCCTCGGGCGATCCGGCACACCGCCCCGCGGCACGAGTCTGGGAGGCGACGGAGAACCAACTCGCCGGGAGGGACCGTGCTTTCCGCACTCGCCCGGGCGGCCACCCGCCGCCCCTTGACCGTGATGCTCCTGTGGGGGCTCTTTCTGCTGCTGGGATTCGGGCTGGGGACGGGCGTGTTCGCGCGGCTCTCCGACGACGTGTCCGACGTGCCCGGAACCGAGTCGGAGTCGGCCGCCCGGTACCTGGACCGGGTGGACCCGGCGGGCGAGTCGATCACCGGCGTGGTGACCGGCACCGCCGTCTCGGACCCGGAGCTGCGCGCCGAGGTCGAGCGGGCCGTGGCCGACGTGCGGACGGTCGCCGGGGTCGCCGCCGTGCCCGACCCGTACACCACGCGCGGTCTGACCGCCGAGGACGGACGGGCGCTGATCATCCCCGTCACGCTCGAGGGCGGTCTGGACGACGACGCCACGGAGCTCACGCTCGACGCGGCGGCCGAACGGATCAGGGAGATCGACGCCCCCGACGTCCACGTGAGCGGAGGCCCGCTGCTGGGGCAGCAGATCGCCGAGCGGGCCCAGGAGGACGTGAAGAACGCCGAGTTGATCTCCCTGCCGGTGGTGCTGGCGCTGCTGCTCGTGGTGTTCGGCGGGCTGCGCTCCGCGCTGCTGCCGCTGGTCGTCGCGGTCAGCGGGATCGCGGGGGCCTTCCTGGCGTTGTTCCTCTTCAGCGAGGTCACGGAAATCTCCGTGTACGCGATCCAGGTGACGACGATGCTGGGGCTCGGGCTCGCCGTGGACTACGCCCTGCTGATGCTGGTGCGGTTCCGGGAGGAGCGCCGGCACACCGAGGACGTCGTGGAGGCGGTGCACCGCACGGTCGCGGCGGCCGGGCGGACGGTGCTGTTCTCCGGGCTCACGGTGGCCGTCAGCCTGACCGGACTGCTGGTCTTCCCGAGCGTGTTCCTGCGCAGCATGGGGCTCGCGGTCGCCGCCGTGGTCGTCATCGACATGCTGGCCGCGCTCACCCTGCTGCCCGCGCTGCTGGCCCGGTTCGGCGGGCGGATCGCCCCGGCGAAGGACCGGCCGGAGGGCGAGGAGGGCCGGCTCTTCGCCCGGATCGCCCGCTTCGCGGCCCGGCGCCGGATCGCCGTACTGGCCGTGGCCGTCCCGGTGCTGCTGGTCCTGGCGGTGCCGGCGGCCGGGATGAAGATCGCCCTCGGGGACGCGCGGCAGCTGCCCACGGACACCGAGGCCCGGCAACTGCACGACACCGTGGACGGCCACTTCCCGCCGGGGGCCGGGGTCACGCCGGTCACCGTCGTCGTCCGGCCCGGTGCCGACGGCGCGACCGTCGACGGGATCCGCGCGCTGTCCCCGGCCACCGCGTCCCGTGAACTGCCGGGCGGCGCCACGGTGCTGGAGATCCGGCCGCCCGGCGCGGCCGACGGCGAGGAGGCGACCGGGCTGGTCGAGCGGGTACGGGAGGTACGCGGCGACGAACCGGTCGAGGTCACCGGGCCCGCGGCCCGGCTGGTCGACTTCCGCGAGATGCTCGCCGAACGGGCACCGTGGGCGGCCGTGACCGTCCTGGCCGGCATCTTCGTGCTGCTGTTCGCGTTCACCGGTTCCGTGCTGCTGCCGCTGCGCACCGTCGCGACGACGCTGCTCAGCCTGGGCGCCGCGCTCGGTGCGGTGGTGTGGGTCTTCCAGGACGGTCATCTGGCCGGGCTGCTGGGCGCCGAGGGGCTGGGCTCGCTGAGTCTCACCGCGCCGCCGCTGATCGTGGCGATCGCGTTCGGACTGGCCATGGACTACGAGCTGTTCATCCTGGCCCGGATGCGGGAGGCCCGGGAGCGCACCGGTGACGACGCGGAGGCCGTGGTGGACGGGCTGCGCCGTTCGGGCAGGGTGGTCACCTGTGCGGCGCTGCTGCTGGCGGTCGTCTTCACCGCGTTCATGACGGGCGGCTTCTCGCCCATCCTGCAGATCGGTCTGGGGGTCACCCTGGCCGTCCTCATCGACGCGACCGTCGTGCGCATGCTTCTGGTGCCGGCCACCATGTCCCTCCTCGGGCGCCGCGTCTGGTGGGCTCCGGCACCGTTGCGGCGGGTCCACGAGCGCTTCGGGCTCCGCGAGGAGCCCGCGGAGGCGGCTCGGCCGCGGGTGCCGACGGGGGTGTGAGGCCCGTACACCGCCGGCGGCTCCTCATCGCACGTGCCGTCCGCACACATCCATCGGCGCAGGAGTGCGGCACCGCTTGCTTCCGGGAGCACCGGCCGCCTTGTCTTCGCCCCCTCCGCCCCTCCCCTTCCCGTCCCTGGGGGCTCCGCCCCAGACCCCGTTCGCGCCCATACCCCCCCCCCCCGGGGGGGGGGGGGGGCAGGGGC
>NZ_JBHWHX010000014.1:0-191049 GCF_042732315.1 Streptomyces sp. NPDC059787 | reverse complement strand
TGGGGGGGGGCCCCCCGGGGCCCCCCCGTACCCCCCACCGGGGCCCCCCCGGCGGGTTCGGGGCCCCGGCCGGGGGGCCGCGCCGGGGGCCCCCGCGGCCCGAATCCTCCTCAAACGGGGGATGGGCCGCGGCCCCCGCGGTTGGAACAGTCGTCCCATCCCGACAAACAACCGGGTCCGGGAGGACTGAGGATGACGACAGGCAAGAGCATCGTGAAGCCGGCCGCGACGGAACTCTCCGAACGGCTCCGCGGACGGGTCCTGCTGCCGGGAGACGACGACTTCGGCCATGAGCTCGAGGGGTTCAACCAGATCACCGAGCACTCCCCGGACCTGGTCGCGGTCGTGGCCGGAGCCGGGGACGTGCGCGAGGCCGTGGCCTTCGCCGCCGCCCGCGGGATGCCGATCGCCGTCCAGGCCACCGGCCACGGCCCGTCCACCGCGGCGGACGGCGGGTTGCTGATCAGCACCCGACGGATGCGGGACGTGAGCATCGACCCGGCCACGAGGACCGCCCGGGTCGAGGCCGGCGCCCAGTGGTTCGAGGTGGTCGAGGCGGCCGCCGAGCACGGCCTCGCCCCGCTCAACGGCTCTTCCCCGATCACCGGAGTGGTCGGCTACACCCTCGGCGGCGGCCTCGGACTGATGGCCCGCAAGTACGGCTACGCCGCCGACCACGTCACCGCCGTGGAGATCGTCACCCCCGACGGGCAGTCGCACCGGGCCACCGCCGACCAGGACACCGACCTCTTCTGGGCCGTGCGCGGCGGCAAGGGCAACTTCGGCGTCGTCACCGCCCTCGAGTTCGGCCTCGTACCGGTGTCGCGACTGTACGGCGGCGGGCTCTTCTTCGCCGGCGAGTCCGCCGCGGAGGTGCTGCACGCCTGGCGCGTGTGGACCACGACCGTGCCCGAGGAGCTCACCTCCTCCCTGGCGTTGCTGCGGCTGCCGGACGTCGAGGCGATCCCGCCCTTCCTGCGCGGCCGGTTGACCGCGCACGTCCGGATCGCCTACCTGGGCTCGGCGGAGGACGGGGACAAACTGGTCGAGCCGCTGCGCGCCTCGGGTCCGCTGGTCGTCGACACCCTGGCCGACATGCCGTACACGAGGAGCGGGGAGATCCACAACGATCCGGCCGAGCCGATCCCCTACAACGAGCGGTCGATGATGCTCCGTGAGCTGGACGGGGCGGCGACGGACGCGCTGCTGGGGCTGGCCGGTCCGGGCGCCGACTGCATCGACCTGGTGGTGGAGCTGCGGCAGCTGGGCGGTGCGGTCGGCCGGCCGCCCGAGGTGCCGAACGCCGTCGACCACCGGGACGCCGCGTTCGCGCTGTCGACCCTCTCCCTCCCCGACGACCGGCCCCCGCTCGTGGTGGACGGCATGGCCGCGTGGGGCACCGGACGCCGCTACCTCAATTTCCTGGCCAGTCCCGACACCGCGGACCTCACCGAGAGCGGTTATGAACCGGCCACTTTCGCCCGGCTGGCCGAAATAAAGGCGAAAGTTGACCCGGCCAATCTTTTCCGATTCAACCACAACATCGCGCCGCGTTCCTCCCGGATCTGACCCGGGAACGGCCGCGCGGTCCCGGTACGGCCGCGCGGTCACCGGCGCGATATCCCTCCGATACATCCCGCTGGAAGGCTGGCGGGGACGTTTACCGATGTTCGGCAGATTATCAACGGGGAGGACAAGCGTGAATCGACGTGACGTGATGAAGGGAATAGCGGGCGCGGCCGCCGTCGTGACGGCGCCCGCCGCCGTCATCCACGCGGGCAACACCTGGGCCGCCGCGAACGACGACGCGGCCGCGCCCCAGGCGGCCGAGGAGTCCGGGGACCTCTACACGGAGCAGTACAAGGGCCGCACGATCACCGTGTCGAAGAGCAGCGAGAAGGTGCACATAGACGGCAGGGAGCTGCACCTCATGAAGCTGGGCGAGGGCGCCTACCTCAGCTCGATGTGCCACTACCGGTACGAGCCGACCCCGCTGGCCGCCGGCCGCCAGGCCGTCGACGAGCTGCGCGGGGCGAACCTGCTGCCGTCCGCCGGTCACCACCACGCCTGACCCGGCCGCGAGAGAACCGAGAAGGAAGAAGCCGATGGTTCCCGTTCGCAAGAACCACCTCAACATGACCGCCAGAGAGAAGAAACGCTTCATCCGCGCGCTGCTCCGCGTTAAGGAAATAGGCGTCTACGACGAGCTGGTCCGGATCCACATACGGATCAACTCGGGCGACTACCTGGACAAGGACGGCGGCGTCGGCAAGCGCTGGGGGCACATGAGCCCGGGTCTGTTCCCGTGGCACCGCCAGTACCTGCTGGTCCTCGAGAGGGCCCTCCAGCGGGTCGACCCCACCGTCACCATCCCCTACTGGGACTGGACCAAGGACCAGAGCCAGGACTCGCCGCTGTGGGCCGACGACTTCATGGGCGGCAACGGCCGGCCCGGCGACGGCAAGGTCATGACCGGCCCGTTCGCCCGCTGCAACGGCTGGAAGCTCAACGTCAGCGTGGTCCCGGTCGGCGACGAGCACCCCGCGTTCAACGGCAACTACACCGCGGACGACCGGGACTACCTCGTCCGCGACTTCGGCACCACGAACCCCTACCTGCCCACCGCGAAGGAGCTGGAGGACACCCTCGCCATCCCCACGTACGACACTCCGCCCTACAACTACACCTCGGGCTACGGCACCGAGACGCAGTCCCTGCGCAACCACCTCGAGGGGTACGCGAAGTTCCCCCACGAGGCCAACCTCGGCAAGCTGCACGGCGCCGGCCACACCTGGGTCGGCGGTCACATGCTGTACATCGGGTCGCCCAACGACCCCATCTTCTTCATGCACCACTGCTTCCTCGACAAGGCCTGGTCGATCTGGCAGCAGCAGCACCCGGACGTTCCGCAGTACCTGCCGGTGGAAGAACACCCGGACGTCCCCTCGCTGCACACCGAGCTCGCGCCGTGGTACACGATGACACCGGCCGATCTGCTGGACCACACGAAGTTCTACCGCTACGAATAGTTTCCCGCAGGACCGGAGAACGGCAGTTGCCATCGGCCTTTGCGTAACGCCGATGGCAACTGCATCAGCACTCGTGCGGACGCTCGCTCGTCCGCATCTGACGTTCCGCACATCACTACCGGGGGTATGGATATGTGCGCCGACTACGCATTCCGAATACTTGGCCCGCTGCTCGTGACCAACGGGGGAGAAAAGATCGACATAAGCGGGGTCCGCAGGCAGAAGTTATTGGCGGCGCTGCTGCTCCAGCCGAATCAGATGGTCAGCCTCGACCGGCTCGTCGACGCCATGTGGGACGACAAGCCGCCCGCGTCCGCCCACGGACAGATCCGTATCTGCGTCTCCGGCCTTCGCCGCCTGCTCAGGGGGAGCGAGCGCGACAGCGTGATCGAGACGCACCCGTCCTGCTACCGGATCAGCGTGCACGGCGACGCCCTGGACCTGTTCACGTTCGAGCGGATGGTCTCCCAGGGGCGGGCCATGGTCCGCGACAACCAGCTGGAGCGCGCCGAGAGGCTGCTGCGGTCCGCGCTCGCGCTGTGGCGCGGACCGGTCGCGGCGGGCCTCGACAGCTCGGCGCTGACCTCGCTCGTCGTCAGGCTCCACGAGGACCGGCTGACGGTGCAGGAGGAGTACTTCGACGTGGCGCTGAGGCTGGGACGGCACCAGCAGATCATCGGCGATCTCACCGGTTTCGTCACCGAGAACCCCTTTCGGGAGCGCGCTTGCGCCCAGCTGATGCTGGCGCTGTACCACTCGGGCCGGCAGGCGGACGCCCTGGAGACCTTCCGCACCGTCAGGATGCGGTTCTCCGAGGACCTCGGTATCGAGCCGACCCGGGACCTGCACGTCCTGCACCAGTCGATCCTGGTCGGGCGGCTCTCCTCGACGGCGCCGCTCTCCTCGGACGTACCGGCGCCCCCTTCCTCTCGCTCCCACGGCCACCAGGGCCGTCCGGCCCACGTCGCGCTGCTCTCGCGGACCTCGCCGAACACCGTCACGGCCGACCCGATGGAGCAGCTGCGCCTGGAGAACGACCAGCTCCGCGTCGAACGCGACGGGCTGCGGCGGATCCTGTCCCTGTGGCTGGATCTGAACGGCAGTGATCCGTGCGCGGCGGCCTCCTGAACCGGTCCACGACAACGCCCCTCCCCCGGTCCCCGACGAAGCGGACCGGGGGAGGGGCGTCCTCATGTCCTCGCCGGCACGGCCCGGTCAGGCTTCCTGCTGCGCCCGGGCGGGCGGGAGCATCAGGGCGGTCAGACCCGCGAGCAGCGGGAGCGCCGCGACGACCGCGAGCGCGCTGGTGAGGTCCATGTGCTCGGAGAGCGTTCCGGCCGCGGCGGAGCCGATACCACCGCCGACGAAGAACAGCAGGTTGAGCACGCCCATGGCGCCGCCGCGCTTGGCGGGCTCGAGACGGCTGGACAGCACGGCGGTGGTGAGCACCTGGGTGGCCGCGAACGTCGCCATGCCCATCGACGTGCCGATCAGCATGACGACGATGCCGCCGTCGACGAGACCGACGATCCCCAGGAACACCGCGCAGCTCACGGCGGTCCCGGCCAGCAGCAGGCTGCCTCCCCTGCCGACGGTGAGCTTGCTGGCCACCCGGGCGGCCACCGCGCCGACGACCGCGCCCGGCAACAGCCAGGCGCCGATCTTGAACACGCCCCAGCCGTACTGCACGGTGAGGATCTGCGGCACCGCGTACATCGCGGCGAACAGACCGGCGTAACCGCCCACACCGATCATCGCGGAGACCAGGAAGGTCCGGTCGGTGGCCAGTTCACGCGAGAGGAACCCGTCGGGCCGCCTGCCGATGTGCGCCACCAGGCCCGCCGCCGACAGCACGAGGAGCACGGCGAGCGCGATGACCAGCGGAGTGCCGAGGTCGAGGGAGGACGCCTGGATGAGCAGGAGCAGCGAGGTGGCGCCGGTGCCCAGCAGGACGCCGCCCATCACGTCGACCGCCTTGCCGTAGCCGGGGCGGGAGGCCGCGAGCTCCAGGCAGAAGGGCACCAGCAGCAGGGAGAGGGCCGGCAGCACCAGCGTGAGCCGCCAGTGCATCCAGTCCGTCACCATGCCGCCCATGAGGGTGGCCGTGGAGGAGAAGAGCGCCATGGACGCTCCGAAGATCCCCAGGATCTTCGTACGGTGTTCGGGCGCCGCCGACGACGCGAGCGTGAGGGCGCTGGAGGTGATGGCGCCGGAACCCGCCGCCTGGACGAACCGGCCGGCGATCAAGGTGCCGAAGTTCGGGGCGACCAGGCACAGCACCGCGCCGACGGCCAGGAACAGGGCTCCGGTGAGGAGGGTGTTGCGCACGCCCCACTTCTCGGAGAGCCGTCCGAAGAACGCGGTGCCCACGCCGAGCGCGAGGGCGTGCGCCGTCAGCACCCAGCCGGCGACGGCCGGGCGGACCTCCATCGACATGGCGACATCGGGCAACGCCACGCCGGCGGCCGTCACTCCGAAGATCACGGGGCCGAAGAGGGCTCCGAGCCTGAGCCCGGTCGCACCCGCACCGGGTGTGCTTCGCGGCGGGGCCTGCACCGCGCTGGTGGTCGTCATCGAGAGTCGTTCCTTCCAGGGTTCGTAAGGTGTGCCGAGTCGGCGTATTCAGGGGGTCGGAGGCTCCGCACGCGGGGGACTCGCACGCTCCTCGCGCGCGGCAGGATGTTGTGGTCGAACCGGAAGAGGTTCTCCGGGTCGTACCGGGCCTTGATCTCGCCCAGCCGTGCGTAGTCGGCGGGCTCGTAACCCCGCTCGGACAGCCGGGCGGTCCCCGGTCCGGCGAGGAAGTTGAGGTGGCTGCGTCCCGTTCCCCGGTGCGCCATGCCGTCCACGACGTGCTCCGGGCGTCCGCCGGGCGGCCCGAGCGTGGTCAGGCAGTACGCGGCGTCCCGGTGGTCGACGGCGCCCGGCACCGCGGCCGGCCGGCCGAGCGCGCCGCCCATGTGCCGGACCTCGACCACGCTGTCCGTGCAGTCGCTGCCGGGGCCGGCGAGGCGGAGCAGGTCGTCGGCCGCGTCCGGGCCCAGCTCGCGCAGCATGACCGAGCGTTCTTCGTAGGGGAACGGGGAGGCCGGATCGCCGTGGATGTCCGCGAAGCGGGTGTAGGGCATCTCCTCCAGCGTGTCCACGAGCGTCGGGGCGGCCTTGCGCAAGGGCTTGACCAGCCGTTCCCCCTCGTCGCCCGGGCCGAGGTGGGCGATGCGGACGTGCACCACGAACCCGCCGCGCAGGAAGGGCGGGACCGGCTCCCGGTCGGGCATCCGCAGCAGCGCCAGGGAGGAGGCCGTCGCCTCCGGCACGGACTCGGTCCACGACCGCCAGGCGTGCAGCACCTCGGCGGCGGTGTCACCGGGGAAGAAGAGTCCGCCGCCGTAGAGCCGGGTCACCGGGACGAGCCCGAACTCGACGGCGGTCACCACACCGAAGTTGCCCTTGCCGCCGCGCAGTGCCCAGAAGAGGTCCGGGTGCCGCTGCGCGGTGACGGTGCGCGGCCGTCCGTCGGGAGTGACGATGTCCACCGCGGTGACGTGGTCGGCGGCGAAGCCGTACGCGCGGGACAGCAGCGCCAGTCCCCCGCCCAGGGTGTAGCCGACCACTCCCACCAGCGGCGAGGAGCCGTTGAGCGGGGCGAGTCCGTGGACGGCGGCCGCGTCGACGACCTGGTGCCATCGCGCGCCCGCCTCGGCCCGGGCGACCGCGGCGACGGGGTCGATCGTCACTCCGGCCATCCGGCGGGTGTTGATGAGCAGTCCGGTCCCCTCGGTGACGCGTGAGGGGCCGTGGCCGGTCGCCTGGACCGCCGTCGGCAGTCCGGTCTCGGCCGCGAAGGCGACGGCCTTGCGCACCTGTGTCGCGTCCCGCGCTCCGAGGGCGATCGCGGGCCGGTGCCGCGAGACCCGGTTGAATCCGGCGGTCTCGGCCGCGTATCCGTCGTCCCCGGGCCCGAACACCGGACCGGACAGACGACCGGCAAGCCTTCGCGCGGTTGCCGGTCTGTACATGCGTCAGCCCTCCGGGACGGAGCCAGTCGGTTCGCTGATCACACTTCCAGCGCCGGCTCACAGGGCCCATCCCTCCATTGAGGGGAAGTGGGCGTCAGGAGTGCGGACTCCCCGGTTCCGGCCGCCCGGGTCCGTGCGCGCCGGAGGAGGACTGCACCGGCATGTCGCCCAGGACGCGGAGCATCTCGACCAGTTGCCCCGTCCGCCGCTCGCCGAGCAGCTCCTCCACCCGCGCGTGCAGTCGCGCGGCCTCCCCGACCGCCTCCGTCAGCCGCCGGCGGCCGGCGTCCGTGAGGCCGACGATGCGGCGCCTGCGGTTCGCCGGGTCCATCTCCTTGGTCACCAGCCCGCGCGCCTCCAGGCGGTCCAGCAGGACGGTGAGCGTGGAGCGGTCGATCGCCGCCAGGGCCCCGAGCGCGGACTGGTCCAGGCTGCCGTGGTCGTCCAGGGCGAGCAGCACAGCGAACTGAGGGCTGGTCAGGTCGGGCAGGCGCTGCTGCCACAGCGCCGTCCACGCCTGCCCGGCCCTGCGCAGCTGATGTGGCAGGGCTTCTTCCAGTTGTGGCCGCGGCCGGGGGCTTGCGTTCGTCATGACGGTCAGTATATTCAGTACAAGGATATTCCGTACACGGAAGATTGCGGTGGAGGCAGGATGCGACTGATCGTGGGAATGACCGGTGCCACCGGCGCGGTGCTGGGCGTGCGGCTGCTCACCGAGTTGCACAGGAACCCACGGGTGGAGACGCATCTGGTGCTCAGCCGCTGGGCGCGCGCCACGGTGGAGCTGGAGACCGGCCTGAGCGCCCGCGACGTGGCCGCGCTGGCCGACGTCACCTACTCACCCGACGACCAGGGGGCGGCGATCTCCTCCGGCTCGTTCCCCGCCGACGGCATGGTGATCGTCCCGTGCAGCATGAAGACGCTGGCCGGCATCCGGGCCGGGTACGCCGAGGGGCTGATGGGCCGCGCCGCCGACGTGACGCTCAAGGAGCGGCGCCGGATGGTGCTGGTGCCGAGGGAGACCCCGCTCCACGAGATCCATCTGGCGAACATGCTGGAACTCGCCCGCATGGGTGTCTCGATCGTGCCTCCCATGCCCGCCTTCTACAACCGCCCGGAGTCGGTCGACGACATCGTCGACCACATCGTCATGCGCGTTCTCGACCAGTTCGGCCTCGAGACCGCCGGAGCCCGGCGCTGGGACGGCTTTCCGCGGCCCTCGGCCGGGCGGGCGGCCCCCGCGGCCGGCGTCCCCGCAGTACGCCACAACGGCTCGAAGCAGAGGAGCGCCCGTTCATGACCAGCCCCACGACCGACCCCACGACCAGGCCGGTGATCCGGTTCGGCGAGCTGCGCGGTTACCTCGACGCGCTGGAGGCCCTCGGTGACCTGCACCGCGTCACGCGGCCGGTGAGCGCCGACCTGGAGGCCGCCGCGATCAGCCGGTTGTCCTGCGAACGGCAGTCGCCCGCCCCGCTGTTCGAGAACGTGGAGGGCGTCGCTCCGGGCTTCCGGCTGCTCGGGGCGCCCGCCGCGCTCAGTGCCGCCCCCGGCAAGCCGCTGGCCCGGGTCGCGCTGTCCGTCGGACTGCCCGCCGGGACCACCGCGGCCGAACTGGTCGACCACCTGGCCCGCACCCGCGACGCGCGGCCCGTGCCTCCTCGGCCGGTCGCGCGGGAGGACGCGCCCTGCAAGCAGAACGTGCTGCTGGGCGACGACGCCACCCTCGACCGTTTCCCGGTGCCCCGCGTCCACGAGTTCGACGGCGGCGCCTACGCCAACACCTGGGGGATCATCGTCGCCAGGACGCCGGACGGCCGGTGGACCAACTGGTCCATCGCCCGGATCATGCTGATCGACGGCAAGCACATGACCGGCCTGGTGATACCGGCGCAGCACATCGGCATGATCTGGCAGGAGTGGGTGAAGACCGGCAGGCCGATGCCGTACGCGCTGGTGCAGGGCGGCGACCCGGCCATCCCGTTCGTCGGCGGCATCCCGCTGCCTCCGGGGGTCGACGAGGCCGGCTACATCGGGGCGCTGCACGGCGAGCCGGTCGACGTCGTGCGGTGCGAGACGGTGGACCTGGAGGTACCCGCGGGCGCGGAGATCGTCATCGAGGGGCACCTGTCCGTCGGCCGCGACGCGCGGGAGGGTCCGTTCGGCGAGTTCGCCGGCTACGGCTCCACCGAGACGTCGATGCAGCCGGTGTACACGGTCGAGGCCATCACCCACCGCGACGACCCGATCTGGCCGTTGGTGGCCGAGGGACGGCCGGTGGACGAGTTCCACACCGTGACGGGCGTCGGACAGGCGGCCGAGGTCCTGGCGGAGCTGCGCGCCGCCGGACTGCCGGTCACCACCGCCTGGTCGCCGCTGCGCGCGGCGTCGCACTGGATGGTGGTCACCGTCCCGCAGGACTGGCGGGAGCGGCTGCCCGGCGTCGACTCGGCCGAGCTCACGCACCGGATCGGCAAGGTGCTCTCCGAGTCCCACTCGGGCCGTGCCACGGCGGCCACCTTCGTCCTGGACGACGACATCGACCCGGCCGACGACACCGACCTGTTGTGGGCACTGGCCACCCGGATCCACCCGCTGGACCGGTCGGAGGCGTGGTACGGCTTCGTCCACCCGCTGCTGAACTGCTACACGCACGAGGAGCGCGCTCTCCAGTCCGGCCCGATCGTCTTCCACGACGGGCTGCTGCCCGCCCCGGGCGAGGGCCGGCTCCCGCACAGCTCCTTCGCCCAGGCGTATCCGGAGCGGATCCGGCGCCGGGTCCTCGACCACTGGGACGACTGACACCGCATCCCGGACCATCGCGGTGCGGGTGAAGGGTCCCTCCGAACCTGGATGGAACACGTGAACACTGAGCAACGGCACGAAGGACCCGGGGCCCTCCCCCGCGGCGCGGCGGTCCGCCCCGGGGACGGCCCCCGATGAAGACCGCCCTGGTCATAGGAACCGGACTGATCGGCACGTCCGCGGCCCTGACGCTCGCCGGGCGCGGCGTCACCGTCCACCTGACCGACCACGACCCGCACCGGGCCCGGACGGCGGTGGCCCTGGGCGCCGGCAGCGACCAGCCGCCGCCCGGCCGCGTCGATCTCGCGCTCGTGGCCGTGCCGCCCGCGCACACCGCACCGGTGCTGGCCGAGGCCATGCGCGCGGGGGTGGCGCGCGGTTATGCCGACGTCGCCAGCGTCAAGGGCGGGCCCCGGCGCGAGCTGGAGGACCTGGGCCTCGATCTCCGCTCGTACATCGGCACGCATCCGATGGCGGGCAAGGAGAATTCGGGCCCGCTCGCGGCGAGCGCCGATCTCTTCGAGGGCCGGCCCTGGGTGCTCACCCCGGTGCCGGACACCGACACCGAGGTGCTGAACCTCGTCCTCGAACTGGTCGCGCTCTGCCGCGCCGTGCCCGTCGTCATGGACGCCGCCGCCCACGACCGGGCCGTCGCCCTCGTCTCGCACACGCCCCAGCTCATCTCCTCGATGGTCGCCGCCCGGCTGGAGGCCGCGGACGAGACGATGGTGCGTCTGTGCGGCCAGGGCATCCGCGACGTGACCCGGATCGCCGCCTCCGATCCCCGGATGTGGATCGAGATCCTCTCCGCCAATCCCGGGCCCGTCGCCGAGGTGCTCGCGGGGGTGGCGGCCGACCTGGAGGAGACCGTCGAGTCGCTGCGGGCCCTGCAGTCCGCCGACGAGGCCAAGCGGCGCGGCGGCGCGGCGGGCATCGAGGACGTCCTGCGCCGGGGCAACGCGGGCCGGGGGCGGGTGCCGGGCAAGCACGGCGAGGCGCCCGCCGCCTACGAGACGGTGGCCGTCCTCATCAGCGACCGGCCGGGCGAACTGGCGCGGATCTTCGCGGACACCGGACGTGCGGGGGTCAACATCGAGGACGTGCGCATCGACCACGCGACCGGCCGACAGGCGGGGCTGGTACAGCTCATGGTGGACCCCGCGGCGGCTCCCGCCCTGAGCGCGGCCCTCGGCGAACGCGGCTGGTCGATCCACCACTGACGGGGCGGGGCCCGCCCCGGGGCCGCGCGGGCGCGGAACATCCCCGCCCCCGTCGGTGTTGGTGTCCACGGCAGCGGTGAAAGGCGGAGTCGTGCACGGTGAGTACAAGGTTCCCGGCGGCAAGCTCGTCGTCGTGGACGTGGACGTGGAGGACGGCGTGCTGCGCCGCGCGCGGGTGGCGGGCGACTTCTTCCTCGAACCCGACGAGGCGCTGGACGCCGTGAACCACGCCCTGGACGGCGCCCCCGCCGACACCGACGCCGCCGGTCTGGCCGCGCGGATCGACGCGGCCCTCCCCGAGGGGACCGTGATGTACGGGCTCACCTCGGAGGGCGTCGGCATCGCGGTGCGCCGCGCGCTCGCGCACGCCACCGACTGGACCGACTACGACTGGCAGGTGGTCCACGAGGGCCCGCAGCCGCCCGCCCTGCACATGGCACTGGACGAGGTGCTGACCGCCGAGGTCGCCGCGGGCCGGCGTCCGCCGACGCTGCGGGTGTGGGAGTGGGGCGCCCCGGCGGTGATCATCGGCAGCTTCCAGTCCCTGCGCAACGAGGTCGACGCCGAGGGCGCCCGGCGGCACGGCATCGAGGTGGTGCGCCGGATCTCCGGCGGCGGCGCGATGTTCGTGGAACCCGGCAACACCATCACGTACTCGCTGTCGGTGCCGGAGGCGCTGGTGCAGGGGCTGTCGTTCCAGGACAGCTACGCCTACCTCGACGACTGGGTGCTGGGCGCGCTCGGCGAGATGGGGATCCGGGCCTGGTACCAGCCGCTGAACGACATCGCCACCGACCAGGGCAAGATCGCGGGTGCCGCGCAGAAGCGGATCGTGGGCCCGGACGGCGGCCCCGGCGCGGTGCTGCACCACGTGACGATGGCGTACGACATCGACGCCGACAAGATGCTCGACGTGCTGCGCATCGGCCGGGAGAAGCTGTCCGACAAGGGCACCAGGAGCGCGAAGAAGCGGGTGGACCCACTGCGCCGGCAGACCGGTCTGCCGCGCGAGGCCGTCATCGAGCGGATGATCGACTCGTTCCGCGCCCGGTACGGGTCGGCGGACGGCAAGGTGACGGACGGGGAGCTGGCCCTCGCGGAGGAACTGGCACGGACGAAGTTCACCACGCCGGACTGGACCGCCCGCGTGCCGTGAGGCGCGCAAATCACCTCTTCGCGGGGGGAATTGAGGCAAGACGGCACCTCCAGCGGTACGTACCTGTCACCGCCCCTGCACGGAGCGAGTTGACCCTTCCCGCACCGCAGGAACGCGTGTGACACTGGCGTCCCGTCCGCTGTGCGGGCCCCCTTCCGCACCGTCCCCCACGAAGAGTGCGCCGTGCGTTCCTTTCCTCTGCCGATCGCCCTGACCGCGCGCCTGTCCCCGGTGGTCGTCCTCGCCGCGGCCGGCTGGGCGCTGTCCTCCGGCCCGCTGGCCGCGCCGCCGGAAGCCGCGGACCGGCCGACCGGGAAGACGAAGACCCAGTCCGCGTCCGCCCCTTCGCGGACACAGGTGGCGAAGACGTACACCGCCGCGCCGGAGCCCTGCGACAGCATCGCCGAGAAGAGCGTCAAGTCCCTTGTTCCGGGCGCCAAGACGGCCGGCAAGGAGATCCGGTCCACGGACTCGAAGCTGCGCCGCACCTGTTCCTGGAACGCGCTCAAGGGCTACGAGTACCGCTGGCTCGACGTCTCCTTCGAGGTGCTGGAGTCGGACGAGGCGGCGGAGCGGTCGTACCAGGGGCGGCTGGAGGACAAGAGCGGCGGGGGCACGGTCCCCGGGCTCGGGAACGCGGCGTACTCCGTCGTGAACCTCACCACCGAGGACAAGCAGCAGACACGCGAGGGCGTGGTGGTGGCCCGCGCCTCCAACGCGCTGGTGATCGTGACGTACAACGGCAGCGACTTCGAGTCGAAGAAGGCGCCGAGCACGGACGAGATCAACAAGGGCGCCATCAAGGCCGCGAAAGAGGCGGTGGCGGCCCTGGAGAAGAACCGGAATTGATGGTTCCGTGACATCTGTCACACGAGTCGGCGATCTGTTCGGGTCGCTTAGTAGGACTCCCTCCGGCGACATAGGAGACTTGTCCGTCTTGCCGTGAATGCGGAACGGGCTCCGGCGGGTGGTGATCCGGTGGGAAGCCGAGCGTCACGCCTTCTTCGCCGTGCGGGGGTTTCTGACGGGGCGGCAGGCGCCCCGGAGGGCCCCTGGCGGGCAGGTCGGCACGGTCTCCCGCCTGCCGCAAGGCCCCCACCGGTCTACGAGGCGCAGTAGTAGAAGAGCCCTTTGCGCCCGGCGCCGGGGCGTCCCAAGAATGACCAGCCTCCGGACAGCAGGGGTGAGGTCACGCATGGGAAAGCATCGCCATCAGAAGCAGTACCGGCGGACGGTCGTCGCGGCGGTCGCCGTAGGAGTCATAGGCATACCCTCGGTCGCCATGGCCTGCACGGACTGGCCCGACGAGGGACAGCGGCAGGACCGGGGCACGGCGGCCGAGGACAGATGGGGCGGCCCCGACTGGTACAACCAGTGGGGCAGCCGGCAGCACGGTGAGCCGACGCCCGTACCGTCGGACACGCCGACCGCCACCGCGAGCGCCTCGAAGCCCGGTACGCCGAAGGACAGCGGCGCGAAGCCGTCGCAGAAGCCGAAGACGAAGGCCCCCGAGGCAGCCGCCTCCAAGCCCGCTTCCAAGCCCACCGCCAGGCCCACGGCCGCGGCCCCCAAGCCCACCACGGCGGCTCCGAAGCCCACGACCGCGGCTCCGAAGCCCACCACGGCCTCCCCGGAGCCCACCACCGCGGCCCCCGGGCCCGCCGGTGCCTCCGGTGCCGTCGCCAAGGTCGTGGAACTCGTCAACGCCGAGCGTGGCAAGGTCGGTTGCTCCCCGGTGAAGGTGAACGCCACCCTCACCAAGGCCGCGCAGGACCACAGCAAGGACATGGCGGCGAGCGGCAGCATGTCGCACACCGGGTCGGACGGCTCCTCCCCCGGCGACCGCATCACCCGCGCCGGTTACAGCTGGAGCACCTACGGCGAGAACGTCGCCTACGGCTACTCCACTCCCGAGCAGGTGATGGCCGGCTGGATGGCCAGCCCCGGTCACAAGGAGAACATCCTCAACTGCGCGTTCAAGGAGATCGGTGTCGGTCTCGCCCAGCCGGGCTCCTACTGGACCCAGGACTTCGGCACGGCCCGGTAGCCCCCGGTACGCTCACGCGCGCCGGTGGCCCGCCATCAGCGCGACGTACACGACGAGCGACGCCGCCAGACCCACCGCCCAGCCGTAGTCCGCGAGGGGCTTCAGGAAGGGGATCAGCCCGTCCTCGGGGAAGGGACCCTTCCCCGGGGCCGAGTGGGAGCCGCCCACCGCGAGCACCCCGCCGACCAGAAAGGCGGCGACGGCGCGCAGGTTCCAGCCGGAGGTGTACCAGTACCGCCCTCCGGGCGTGTACAGGTCGGGCAGGTCAAGGGCGGTGCGGCGGACGATCCAGTAGTCGGCGACGAGGATCCCGGCGACGGTGCCGAGGAGCCCTCCGACCAGTCCGAGCCAGGTGAAGATGTACAGCTCGGGTGTCCCGGTGAGCTTCCACGGCATGATCAGCACGCCGACGACACCGGTGACCAGCGCACCGGTACGGAAGGTGATCAGTCGCGGCGCCAGGTTCGCCAGGTCGTACGCCGGTGACACCACGTTCGCCGCGATGTTCACCGAGATGGTGGCGACGAGCACCGTCACCAGGGCGAAGAGCAGTCCGAAGACGTTGTCGGTCTTCCCGGCGAGTGCGACGGGGTCCCACACCGGGGCCCCGTACACCGCCTGGCTGCCGGACGTCACGAACACCGACAGCAGCGCGAACAGCGTCATGGTGGTGGGCAGTCCGAGCGTCTGGCCCCACACCTGGGCGCGCTGTCCCGCGCCGAAGCGGGTGAAGTCGGGGATGTTCAGGCTCAGGGTCGACCAGAACGCGATCATGCCCATCAGGGACGGGAAGAACACCGGCCAGAAGTCGGCGCCCCAGCCGAGCCGGGACGGCTGGTCGAGCAGTGGTCCGAGACCGCCGGCCTTGTTCGCGATCCAGACCAGCAGCACCAGCGCGCCCACGATGACGAACGGCGCGGCCCAGTTCTCGAACCGGCGCAGGGTCTCCATGCCCCGGTGGATGATGGCCAGTTCGAGCGCCCAGAACAGCACGAAGCACACCCACAGCGTCCACGGCTGACCGCCGACCTCGGACGCCTCCGCCCAGCCACCGAACAGCTTGCCCAGCAGGACGAAGACGCCCTGGCCGCCGATCCAGGTCTGGATGCCGAACCAGGCGCAGGCCACCCCGGCCCGGATCAGCGCCGGCAGGTTGGCGCCGCGCAGCCCGAACGAGGCGCGGGCCAGCACCGGGAACGGGATGCCGTACTTGGGGCCGGCGTGACCGGTCAGCAGCATCGGCGCGAGCACGATGACGTTGGCGAGCGCGATGGTGAACACGGCCTGCTTCCAGTCCATGCCGAGCGCGACGAGACCGGAGGCGAGCAGCCAGGAGGGGATGTTGTGCGCCATCCCGACCCACAGGGCGGTGAAGTTGTACGTCGTCCAGCGACGGCGGGCCAGCGGCACGGGCAGCAGGTCGTCGTTGACGAAGCGGCTGTCGGTGAGGGTGGTGCCCGGCGGGAGCTCGACGCGTCCCGCCGGGTCGGTTATGGGTGGGCCGGACGGCGTGGGCGGGACGGTCGCGGTCATGGGCGTGCCCCTTCGGCGAGGACTACTGGTGGAGTGCCGGGATGATCTCCGCGCCGTACGCGTCGATCGTCGTCTCCTGCGCGTCGTGCATGTCGTACACGGCGAACTGGTCCACGCCCAGCTCCCGCAGTGCCCGCAGCTTCTCGATGTGCGCCTCGGGCGGGCCGAGCAGACAGAACCGGTCGACGATCTCGTCGGGGACGAAGTCCGTGGACGGGTTGCCGGCCCGCCCGTGGTGGCTGTAGTCGTAGCCGTGCCGTTCCTTGATGTACGACGTCAGCGCCTCGGGGACCAGGCCGGAGTGCTCGCCGTAGCGGGCGACCAGGTCGGCGACGTGGTTGCCGACCATGCCGCCGAACCAGCGGCACTGTTCACGGGCGTGCGCCAGGTCGTCGCCGACGTACGCGGGTGCGGCGACGCAGACGGTGACGGACGCGGGGTCGCGCCCCGCCTCCGTGGCGGCGGCGCGTACGGCCTTCACCATCCACTCGGTCAGGTACGGGTCGGCGAGCTGGAGGATGAAGCCGTCGGCCTTGCGTCCGGTGAGGGCGAGCGCCTTCGGACCGTACGCGGCCATCCAGACGGGCAGCTTCCCGTCCCGCACCCACGGGATCCGCAGCGGCTGCCCGTCGACCTCGGCCTCGCGTCCCTCGGCGAGGTCGCGGATCGCGTCGATGGCCTCGCCGAGGCGGGCCAGGGTGTTGGGCCTGCGTCCGGCGACGCGCATCGCGGAGTCGCCGCGGCCGATGCCGCAGACGGTGCGGTTGCCGTACATGTCGTTGAGGGTGGCGAAGGTGGAGGCGGTGACCTCCCAGGTGCGGGTGCCCGGGTTGGTGACCATCGGGCCGACCTTCAGTTTCGTGGTGTTGGCCAGGATCTGGCTGTAGATCACGAAGGGTTCCTGCCACAGTACGGCGGAGTCGAAGGTCCAGCCGTGGGTGAAGCCGTTGCGCTCGGCGCGCTTCATCAGGCTGACGACCCGTGCGGCCGGCGGGTCGGTCTGCAGGACGAGTCCGAAGTCCATGCGCGGCTCTCCTAGGTGAGGTACTGGCAGGTGGACCGCGGGGTGTAGACGCCGTGTCCGGCCCGCCCGGTGTACTCCCGGTCGGTGATGACGGGGATCCCGCGCGAGAGGACGGTCTCGACGCGGCCGGTGACCCGCTTGCCCTCGTAGGCCGAGTAGTCGACGTTCATGTGGTGGGTGCCGGCGGACATGACCTGCTCCGCGTGCGGGTCGTAGATGACGACGTCGGCGTCGGCGCCGGGCGCGAGGGTGCCCTTCTTCGGGTACAGGCCGAACATCCGGGCCGGGGTGGCGCAGGCGATCTCGATCCAGCGGCGGCGGGAGATGTGTCCGTCGAGGACGGCCTGGTGGAGCAGGTCCATACGGTTCTCCACGCCCGGGAGACCGTTGGGGATCTTGGAGAAGTCGCCCCGGCCGAGTTCCTTCTGGCCCGTGAAGCAGAAGGGGCAGTGGTCGGTGGAGACCACCTGGAGGTCGTTGGTGCGCAGGCCCCGCCACAGCGCGGCCTGGTGCTCCTTGGGCCTGAGCGGGGTGCTGCACACATACTTGGCGCCCTCGAAGTCGGGCTCGGCGAGGTTGTCGGTGGAGAGGAACAGGTACTGCGGGCAGGTCTCGCCGAAGACGTTCAGCCCCTCGTCGCGGGCGCGGGTCAGCTCGGCGACCGCCTCGGTCGCGGAGACGTGCACGACGTACAGCGGGGCGCCGGCGACCTGGGCGAGCCGGACGGCACGGTGGGTGGCCTCGGCCTCCAGAAGGGCCTTGCGGACCTCGCCGTGGTGGCGGGGGTCGGTCTCGCCCCGGGCGAGGGCCTGTTCGACGAGCACGTCGATGGCGATGCCGTTCTCGGCGTGCATCATGATCAGCCCGCCGTTCTCGGCGGAGCGCTGCATGGCGCGCAGGATCTGGCCGTCGTCGGAGTAGAAGACTCCTGGATACGCCATGAACTGCTTGAAGGACGTGACACCTTCTTCCACCAGAAGGTCCATTTCCTTCAGTGTCCCGGCGTTGACGTCCGAGACGATCATGTGGAAGCCGTAGTCGATGGCGCAGGTGCCCTCGGCCTTGGCGTGCCAGGCGTCCAGGCCCTGGCGCAGGGACTGGCCGACGCTCTGTACGGCGAAGTCGACGACGGTGGTCGTACCGCCCCAGGCGGCGGCCCGGGTGCCGGTCTCGAAGGTGTCGGAGGCGAAGGTGCCGCCGAACGGCAGCTCCATGTGGGTGTGGGCGTCGACCCCGCCCGGGATGACGTACTTGCCGGTGGCGTCGATGGTCCGGTCGGCGGTGAAGGCGTCGGCGGCCGGGGTGGCGGAGGCCGCGAGGGCGGCGATCCGGCCGTCCTCGATCAGGACGTCGGCGTGGATCTCGTCGGAGGCGGTGATGACCAGGCCACCACGGATGACGGTACGGCTGCTCATGGTGCTCCCTCTCTACGAGCTTCTGCGAGCTCTGCGAGCCGGTGCTACGACCTCTACGAGCTTCTGCGAGCTCTGCGAGCCGGTGCTACGACGTGCTCCGCAGGGCGCGTTCGAGGATCTCGGCGCCTTCCTCGGCCTCCGCGACGTTGAGGGACAGCGGCGGGGCGACGCGCAGGGCGCTGGTGTTGTGGCCGCCGCCCTTGCCGATGAGCAGGCCGCCCGCACGGGCCGCCTCCAGGACGGCGGACGCGGTCGCCGGATCGGCCTCGTCGGTGCCGGGTTTCGCCAGCTCGATGCCGATCATCAGCCCGCGCCCGCGCACCTCGCGGACGGCGGGGACATGGGCGGCGGCGGCCCGCAGCCGCTCGATGAGCAGGCCGCCCACCCGGCGGGCGTTGCCCTGGAGGTCGTGCTCCAGCAGGTAGTTGAGGTTGGCGAGGCCCGCCGCCATGGTGATCTGGGTGCCGCCGAACGTCGAGATGCTGTTGGCGTCCAGGCAGTTCATGATCTCGGCGCGGGCGACGACCCCGCCGATGGACATGCCGTTGCCGATGCCCTTGGCGAAGGTCAGCATGTCGGGCGGTCCGCCGCGACCGTGCGCCTGCCAGCCCCAGAAGTGCTCGCCGGTGCGGCCCCAGCCGGTCTGCACCTCGTCGGCGATCCACAGGATGCCCCGCTCGTGCAGCACCTCGCGGAAGGCCGCGTACAGTCCGTCGGGCGGCGAGGTGAAGCCGCCGACGCCCTGGATCGGCTCGGCGATCAGTGCGGCGGGCGGGCGGGTGTGGCCGAGGACGTCCTTCAGGTCGTCGACGCAGGCCGCGACGAAGTCGTAGTCGTCGAGCGCGGCGAACGGGCCCCGGGTGCGCACGCCGCCGTGGACGTAGAGCGTCTGGAGCGGGGAGAGCGAGGTCGGGGACCAGCCGCGGTTGCCGGTGATGCCGACCGAGCTGAAGGAGCGGCCGTGGTAGCTGTTGCGCATCGCCAGGATCGTGTTGCTGTTCCGGTAGGCGGTGGCGAGCAGCAGGGCGGTGTCGTTGGCCTCGGTGCCGGAGGTGGTGAAGAAGACCCGGGCGTCCGGGATGCCGCTCAACTTAGCGATGCGCTCGGCGAGTTCCACCATCTGCCGGTTGAGGTAGAGGGTGGAGGAGTGGACGATCCGGCCGGCCTGGTCGCTCACCGCCTTGGTGACCTCGGGCAGGGCGTGGGCGGTCATGGTGGTGAGGATGCCGCCGAAGAAGTCGAGGTAGCGGTTGCCGTCGGAGTCCCAGACGTGGCGGCCCTCGCCGTGGGTGATCTCGATGGGCTCCTCGTAGTAGAGGGCGAGCCAGTCGGGGAGCACGGACCGGTGGCGGCCCAGGAGGTCGTCGGTCACGGCCGCACCAGCCCCTCGTAGGCGTCGGGGCGGCGGTCGCGGTAGAAGGCCCACTGCTGCCGCACCTCCTCGATGAGGTCGAAGTCCAGGTCGCGGACCACGAGTTCCTCCTTGCTGTCGCTGGCGACGTCGCCGACGAACTGTCCGCGCGGGTCGACGAAGTACGAGGTGCCGTAGAAGTCGTTGTCGCCGTACTCCTCCACGCCCACGCGGTTGATCGCGGCGACGAAGTACTCGTTGGCGACGGCCGCCGCGGGCTGCTCCAGCCGCCACAGGTGGGACGAGAGGCCGCGGTGCGTGGCGGACGGGTTGTAGACCAACTGGGCGCCGTTGATGCCGAGTTGCCGCCAGCCCTCCGGGAAGTGGCGGTCGTAGCAGATGTAGACGCCGACCTTGCCGACGGCGGTGTCGAAGACGGGCCAGCCGAGGTTGCCGGGCCTGAAGTAGAACTTCTCCCAGAATCCCTTGACCTGCGGGATGTGGTGCTTGCGGTACTTGCCGAGGACGGTGCCGTCGGCGTCGATCACGGCGGCGGTGTTGTAGTAGTAGCCCGACTGCTCGACCTCGAACACCGGCACGACGATCACCATGCCGGTCTCACGGGCCAGCTCCCGCATCCGGTGGACGGTCGGCCCGTCGGGCACGGGCTCGGCCCAGCGGTAGTGCTCGGGATCCTGGACCTGGCAGAAGTAGGGGGCGTTGAACACCTCCTGGAACCCGATGACCTTCGCGCCCCGCCGGGCCGCCTCACGGGCGTGCTCCTCGTGTTTCGCCAGCATGGACTCGGTGTCACCGGTCCAGGTGGCCTGGACCAGAGCGGCACGTACGACGTTGGCCATGAGCTGCTCCTTCGACACGACGTCAGAGCCTCTACGCCCGTAGAAACGGCCGTAGAGGGACGAACGTAAGCCTCTCGGGCGGCCTTGCCAAGACCATCGTCGTGAACCCGCTGGGTCGGTCGTGTTTCAGCACTCCTGTGGGTGAGCCCGCCGGACTCAGGCGGCGACCGGAGCCTCCGGCGCCGTGGGCGCGCAGCGCCCCACCAGGTCGTCCATCGACAGGCCGAGCGCGCCGGCCAGCGCGGCCACCGTGAAGAAGGCCGGGGTCGGGGCGCGCCCCGTCTCGATCTTGCGGAGGGTCTCCGCGGAGATGCCGGCGTTCGCCGCGATCTCGGTCATGCTGCGGCCGCCGCGCGCCTCGCGCAGCAGCCGGCCGAGCCGCTCGCCGCGTTCGCGCTCTTCGGGGGTCAAGGGGGTGCGTACCATGACACCCATTCTAATACCGGTACAGTAATTGGCACGGTGGAGCTGAAGACCGGCACATCGATCGATGCCATGTACGAGGCGGGCCAGGTCGTCGCGAACACGTTGACGGCCGTACGGAAAGCCGCCGACGCGGGCGTTTCCCCGCTGGAGCCGGACCAGGTGGCGCGGAACGCGCTGCGCGCGGCGGGTGCGACCTCGCCCTTCCCGGGCTACCGGCCCTCCTTCGCGCCGACCCCGTTCCCGGCCGTGATCTGCGCGTCCGTCAACGACGCGATCGCGCACGGCATCCGCGCAGCCCACGTGGAACACACGGTGGCGATCCCGCAGACGGGCCCCGCGTCCTCACAGCCCGCCTTCCGTAACCGCGGTCAGCCGCTGCCGCCGCCCCACGCTCCCGCGGGCAGTCGTGCCGCTGGGGCGACGGGGGTCCCCCGCTCGAGCGAAGCCGGGAGCGGGGGGAGGGTGGGCGATGGGGTACCTCCCAGGCCGTTCAGGCACTGGGGGAGGCACCCCGCCAGCGCCGGGCCGCGCGAACCCACCTCCGCCCGACACCCGCACGGGCAGCCGCTGCCACCGTCCACCGCGGGCGGGGCCTACCTCCCCAGCGCCTCAACGGCCTGAGAGGTACCCCAGGGCGGCACGGGTGGGCGCGGGCGGCACCCCGCGAACGCCGGGCCGTGCGACCCACCCCCGCACCACCCCAAGAAGCTGGACATGCCCGCCCAAACAGATCGTGTCATCGTGGGCATGAGCGAGCCCCGACCGGGTTACCCGGCCCCGGCACGTCGACCCAGCGAAGGAACGGATGACGATGACGAGTGGTTTCGTCGGCCCGGAGGGCGACCCCTTCGCAGAATTCCTCTCCCGCTTCTTCGGCGGGCCACGCCCCCGCCAGATCGACATCGGCCGACTCCTCAGCCAACCCGCCCGCGAACTGGTCCGCGGCGCCGCCCAGTACGCAGCCGAACACGGCAGCCGTGACCTGGACACCCAGCACCTCCTGCGCGCCGCCCTCTCCGCCGAGCCGACCCGGAGCCTGCTCAGCCGGTCCGGCGCGGACCCCGACTCCCTGGCGTCCCAGATCGACGACCGCTCCGGCCCCGTACAGCACGGCCCGGGCGAGGCCCCGCCGCCGACCTCGCTGTCCCTCACCCCCGCCGTCAAGCGGGCCCTGCTGGACGCGCACGAGATGGCCAGGGCGTCCGGCGCCGGCTACATCGGCCCGGAGCACGTGCTCACCGCTCTCGCCGCCAACCCCGACTCGGCCGCGGGGCACATCCTCAACGCGGCCCGCTTCGCCCCCTCCGGCCCGTCCGAGGCCCCCGAGGCCCCACAGCCCCGCGCCGAACGGCCCCGCCCCGCAACCGGTACGCCGACCCTCGACAAGTACGGCCGTGACCTCACCGCGTTCGCCCGCGAGGGCCGTATCGACCCGGTGATCGGACGCGACGACGAGATCGAGCAGACCGTCGAGGTGCTCTCCCGGCGCGGCAAGAACAACCCGGTGCTGATCGGTGACGCGGGCGTCGGCAAGACCGCCGTCGTGGAGGGGCTGGCCCAGCGGATCACCGAGGGGGACGTGCCCGACGTACTCCTCGGACGGCGCGTGATCGCCCTGGACCTGACGGGGGTCGTCGCCGGTACCCGCTACCGGGGCGACTTCGAGGAGCGGATGAACAACATCGTCGAGGAGATCCGGTCCCACTCCGACCGGCTGATCATCTTCATCGACGAGCTGCACACCGTCGTCGGCGCCGGGGGCGGAGGCGAGGGCGGCTCGATGGACGCCGGCAACATCCTCAAGCCGGCCCTCGCCCGCGGCGAGCTGCACATCGTGGGCGCGACCACCCTGGAGGAGTACCGCCGGATCGAGAAGGACGCGGCGCTGGCCCGCCGCTTCCAGCCGATCATGGTGCCCGAGCCGACACCCGCGGACGCGATCGAGATCCTGCGCGGCCTGCGGGACCGGTACGAGGCCCACCACCAGGTCCGCTACACCGACGAGGCGCTGCTCGCGGCCGTGGAGCTGTCCGACCGCTATCTGAGCGACCGCCGCCTCCCGGACAAGGCCATCGACCTGATCGACCAGGCCGGCGCGCGAGTGCGGCTGCGGGCCCGGACCAAGGGCACGGACGTACGGGCCATGGAACGCGAGGTCGAGCAGCTGACCTGCGACAAGGACCAGGCGGTCGCCGACGAGCAGTACGAGCAGGCCACGCAGTTGCGGGACCGCATCGTAGAGCTGAAGCAGCGGATCACGGACGCCGGCGGCGACGACGAGGTCGACGAGGGGCAGAGCCTGTGGGTGGACGCCGAGGCGATCGCCGAGGTGGTGGCCCGGCAGACGGGCATCCCGGTCAGCCGCCTCACCGAGGAGGAGAAGGACCGGCTGCTGGGTCTGGAGCAGCACCTGCACCAGCGGGTCGTCGGCCAGGAGGAGGCGGTGCGCGTCGTCTCGGACGCGGTGCTGCGCTCCCGCGCGGGGCTCGCCAGCCCCGACCGGCCGATCGGCAGCTTCCTGTTCCTCGGCCCGACGGGAGTCGGCAAGACGGAGCTGGCGCGGGCGCTCGCCGAGGCGCTGTTCGGCAGCGAGGACCGGATGGTGCGCCTCGACATGAGCGAGTACCAGGAGCGGCACACGGTGAGCCGGCTGGTGGGCGCCCCGCCCGGCTACGTGGGGCACGAGGAGGCCGGTCAGCTCACCGAGGTGGTGCGCCGGCACCCGTACTCGCTGCTGCTGCTCGACGAGGTGGAGAAGGCCCATCCGGACGTCTTCAACATCCTGCTCCAGGTCCTCGACGACGGCCGGCTGACCGACTCGCAGGGCCGGACGGTGGACTTCACCAACACCGTGATCGTGATGACCAGCAATCTCGGCTCCGAGGTGATCACCCGGCGCGGCGCGACCCTGGGTTTCGCCTCCGGCGGCGCGGACGCGGACGAGGAGGCGCGGCGGGAGCAGATCCTGAGGCCGCTGCGGGAGCACTTCCGGCCCGAGTTCCTCAACCGGATCGACGAGATCGTGGTCTTCCGCCAGCTGACCGCGGAGGAGCTGCGGCGGATCACCGACCTGCTGCTGGAGAGCACCCGGCGCGGGCTCAAGGGGCAGAACGTCTCGGTCGACTTCACCGACGCGGCCGTGGACTGGCTGGCCGAGCGCGGCTACCAGCCCGAGTACGGTGCCCGGCCGCTGCGCCGCACCATCCAGCGGGAGGTCGACAACCAGCTCTCCCGGCTGCTGCTGGACGGCCGGGTCCGGGAGGGCGGCCGGGTGACGGTGGACACGGAGGACGGGCGCCTGGTGTTCCGTACGCAGGAGACACCGGCACCCGAGCTGTGAGCCGAGCGGGCGGGGGCGCCCCCCGGACGGGGCGCCCCCGCCGTGTGCCTAGCGCGTCGGACGGACCACCATCGCCGATCCGCCGCCCCGGCGGACCTTCTCCGCAGCCGCGAGCCATGTGCCGTCCGGCAGCCGCTGTACGGCCGTGGCCGCGCCGATCTCCGGGTTCTCCCGGAAGGAGTGCCCGACGGCCTCCAGGCGCTGCCTGACCTCACTGTCGTACAGGCCGGGTTCGAGGTCCGTCAGCGCCGTGTTGCGCTGGCTGGCGCGCGGCGCGGCGATCGCGTCGACCAGGGGCAGTCCGCGGTCGAGGAACCCGGTGAGGGTCTGCAGGACGGTGGTGATGATGGTGGAGCCGCCGGGCGAGCCGAGCGCCACCACCGGCCGGTCGTGCCGGTCGAGCACGATCGTCGGCGAGATGGACGACCGGGGCCGCTTGCCGGGGCCCGGCAGGTTCGGGTCGTGCACGGCGGGGTCCGCCGGGGCGAAGGAGAAGTCCGTCAGCTCGTTGTTGAGCAGGAATCCGCGGCCGGGCACGGTGATGCCGCTGCCGCCGGTCTGCTCGATGGTGAGGGTGTAGGCGACGACGTTGCCCCACCGGTCGGCGGTGGTGAGGTGCGTGGTGTTCTCGCCCTCGTACGTCGTCGGGGCGGCCTCGCCGCCGCTCGCGCAGGGCTCCGGGTCCCGGGGGTCGCCGGGGGCGAGGGGGCTGGTGAGGACGGCGTCGTCCCTGATGAGGCACTCACGGGAGTCGGCGAACCGCTGGGAGAGCAGTTCCCTGGTCGGTACGTCCTCGAAGGCGGGGTCGCCGACCCAGCGCCCCCGGTCGGCGAACGCGATGCGGCTCGCCTCGATGAAGCGGTGCAGGTACTGGGCGTCGCTCGCCTCGGAGAGGTCGGTGCGCTCCAGGATGTTGAGCGCCTCGCCGACGGTGGTGCCGCCGGAGGAGGAGGGCGCGATGGAGTAGACGTCCAGGCCGCGGTACGAGGTCTTCGTGGGCGGCTGGAACTTGGCGCGGTAGGCCGCGAGATCGCGTTCGGACAGCTCGCCGGGCCGGGCGTTCCAGCCGGAATCCGGGTCCACGGGCGGCTTGTCGACCGTCCGCACGATGTCCCGGCCGATGTCGCCCCGGTACAGGGCGTCGACGCCCTCGCGGCGCAACTCCTCGTAGGTGCGGGCCAGATCGGGGTTCTTGAAGGTGGAGCCGATGACCGGGAGTTCGCCGCCCGGCAGGAACAGCTCGGCCGTGTCGGGGAAGTGGCGGAAGCGGGTCTCGTTGGCGGCGGTCTGCGCGCGGAAGGTCTCGTCCACGGTGAAGCCGTCGCGGGCGAGGCGTTCGGCGGGCTTCAGGACCGTTCCCAGGCCCCGCTCGCCCCACTTGTCGAGCGCCCGCTGCCAGGTGGCGGGCGTGCCGGGGGTGCCGACCCCGAGCCCGCTGCTGACCGCTTCGGCGAACGGGATCGGCTCGCCGTTCTCCAGGAACAGTCCGGAGTCGGCGGTCAGCGGGGCCGTCTCACGGCCGTCGAGGGTGTGCACGGTGCGCGAGCGGGCGTCGTAGTAGACGAAGTAACCGCCTCCGCCGACACCGGCCGAGTAGGGCTCGGTGACGCCGAGCGCGGCGGCCGTGGCGACGGCCGCGTCGACGGCGTTGCCGCCCTTCCTCAGGATCTCGATCCCGGCGGCGGAGGCGTCGGCGTCGACGCTGGAGACCGCGCCGCCGTGGCCGACGGCCACCGGGACCTTGGGGGTGTGCCGGGAGGGTGTCGCGTGCTGGGTCGGCGGCGGGGCCGCCCCCACCGACAGCACGGCGGCACCGACCGCCAGGACTGCGAGATTCCGTGCGACAGGACGACGCATCCGCACCTCCGGTAAACGGCTGTCCGCGCAGCCTAGTTCGTCACCGGGCTCCCGTCAGGGATGCCGAAGGGGTGTGCCGTCCCGTCGTCCGGTGGGCCCTGCGGCCTGCGTCTCGAACACGGGTTTGCGTGGGACCGCTAGCATGCGCGCCCATGAGTGACGACGTGCGCAACATCGTTCTGGGCGTGGTGGCCGCCGGCATCAGTGCCGCGCTGGGCTGGATAGCCCGTACCTACCTGTGGAGGCGGAAGCTCCGGCGCAAGCAGACGTTCTTCGGCCTGCCGGAGAACTCCGAGTGCCTGCTCGTCGTCAACCGCGATCCGGCGACGGCGGAACCGGCGGTGCACCGCTTCGACGTGTTCGCGCTCCTCGAGCTCTCCGCGCTGATCAAGGACTGCGGGGCGCATGTCCAGATGGTCACCCAGGACGCGGCCCACCAGGGCTTCGGCGAGCGGACCGAGTTCTGTGTGGGCGGGCCGGGGTCGAACCGGCGGATGGTGGCCCACATGGCGGCCATGCTGCCGGGGGTGCGGGTCAACGTCGACCCGGAGCCGGGCCCGGACCGGGGCGCCTTCCAGATCGGCTCCGAGCGCTACCGCATGGACCCGGGCATCACCGAGTACGTGCTGCTGGCACGGCTGACCGCGGGTGAACGGCGCGAGACGCGGCCGGTGTTCCTGTTCTGCGGTCAGCGCGCGATCACCAACCAGGCCGCGACCCGCTATCTCGCCCGCAACCACGAGCGGCTGGCCCGCAAGCACGGCTCGAACTCGTTCGTCCTGCTGCTGAAGGTGATCAACTCGCAGGCGTACGGCCCCGATGTGGTCGAACTGGTCGCGGATGTGACCAGGGTCGCGCAGACCGCGCTGCCGGCTGCCGCGCCGCGCACCGGTCACCGGGCGGACTGACCTCGTTCAGCACCACCCGTCCGGCGCGCAGCTGACCTTCTCCTCGCCGGCGTGCGACCCGTCGGGGTCGCGCCCGCCGCGCGAGCAGTGATCTCCGGCTGCCGCCGGACGGGTCCGGCCGATGTGATCCGCCGCCCCGTTGGACGTGGGGCGGTGGGCCCCTCCCGGTGGCGGTGTCCCCGCTCCTGGCGCGGAGTCCCCTCCCCCACCGGGATGAAGGGACCATCCTAGTCGAGGTCCGGACGGAGGGGTCTACGGGCGTCACCCCGTTCAGTGCTTGAGGATCTTGGAGAGGAAGTCCTTGGCCCGGTCGCTGTGCGGATCGCCGAAGAACCCGTCGGGCGTACGGTCCTCCACGATCCGGCCGTCGGCCATGAAGACCACGCGGTTGGCGGCCGAGCGGGCGAAGCCCATCTCGTGCGTGACCACGATCATGGTCATGCCCTCACCGGCCAGTTGCCGCATGACCTCCAGGACCTCGTTGATCATCTCCGGGTCCAGGGCCGAGGTCGGCTCGTCGAACAGCATCACCTTGGGCTCCATGGCCAGCGCCCGCGCGATCGCCACGCGCTGCTGCTGACCGCCCGAGAGCTGCGCCGGGTACTTGTCCGCCTGGCCGGCGACACCGACCCGGTCGAGGAGGGCGCGTGAGCGCCGGTCGGCGTCCTCCTTCTTGCGTCCGCGGACCTTCACCTGGCCCAGCGAGACGTTCTGCAGCACGGTCTTGTGCGCGAAGAGGTTGAACGACTGGAAGACCATGCCGACATCGGCGCGCAGCCGCGCCAGCGCCTTGCCCTCGTGCGGGAGCGGCTGTCCGTCGAGCAGGATCGTGCCGGACCGGATGGTCTCCAGCCGGTTGATCGCCCGGCACAGCGTCGACTTCCCCGACCCCGACGGGCCGATGACGACGACCACCTCCCCCCTGTCCACGGTGAGCCCGATGTCCTGGAGGACGTGGAGGTCCCCGAAGTACTTGTTGACGTCACGCAGCTCGATCAGCGGATCGACGGCCACACCCGTCCCTCCTCGTCCTCAGCCGTGCGGTGGTCGCCGCAACGTATCCGGGCAAGATCACCGGGAAGGCGCGACACGCACTCTTCGACCATTAGCCGTATTTACTCCGATCTGCCCGATTTGCACCGATTTACAAGCAGGGGCCTCACGCCTCCGCGACCTCCGCGTACAGCTGGGACAGCTCGGGCACGCCGTCGGCCGCCCACTCGTGTCCGGCGTCCACGACGTCGAACTCCCGCCCGGAGGCGATCCGTACGACCGGCTGCCCGTCGGCACGGATCTCCCAGGCGGCCCCCGGCACGGTGCGCACGATGACGGTGCCGAGGTACAGCCCCGCGTCGTTGCCCAGCCAGTTCGAGGTCTCCTCGTTGTCCCGCCAGCGCGGCACCAGTTGGTCCAACGCCTCCAACGAGGCCGGGGAGTCGTCGAGTCGGACACCCGCCCGGTCGGCCTGGGAGCGCAACAGTTCGCACTCGGCGAGGAGTTCCGCGATGCCCTCGGGATCGGGAACCCCTGTTTTCTGGCGCCGGTTGCCCAGGAAAGGGATGTTCATACCTCCAGCCTGTCATTCGTACCGTGTCGCGCACCACAGGCGCGCGGGGTCGGACGACGGCCGGCGGCGCCCCGCTACACGTCGAGGTCCACCACGACCGGCGCGTGGTCCGAGGCGCCCTTGCCCTTGCGCTCGTCACGGTCGACGTAGGAGTCCGTGACCGCCTTCGCGAAGGGCTCGTTGCCGTACACCAGGTCGATGCGCATGCCGCGGTTCTTGGGGAAGGCGAGCTGGCGGTAGTCCCAGTAGGTGAACGGGTGTTCGTACTTGAGGGGGCGCGGGACGACGTCGGAGAGGCCGGCCTCGCGCAGGGAGGCGAGGGCGGCGCGCTCGGCGGGGGTGACGTGGGTGGAGCCCTCGAAGTCGGCCCGGTCGTAGACGTCGTCGTCGGTCGGTGCCACGTTGTAGTCGCCCAGGACGGCGAACGGGCGGTCGCCCGCCGCGTCGCCGGCCACGGCGGCCTTCAGCGCCTCGAACCACTGGAGCTTGTACGCGTAGTGGGGGTGGTCCACCTCGCGGCCGTTGGGCACGTACACCGACCAGACGCGGACCGGGCCGCAGGTCGCGGAGACGGCGCGGGGCTCGACGGAGCCGTCGTAGCCGGGGTCGCCCGGCAGGCCCTTGACGACGTCCGTCAGGCCGACGCGGGAGAGCACCGCCACGCCGTTCCACCGGCCGGTGGCGTTCACCGCCGACTCGTAGCCCAGCTCGCGCACCTCCTCCACCGGGAACCTCTCCTCGGCGACCTTGGCCTCCTGGAGGCACAGCACGTCCGTGCCGCTGCTCTCCAGCCAGGCCAGGAGCCTCGGCAGGCGGGCGGTGATCGAGTTCACGTTCCAGGTCGCGATGCGCATGTTCCACAACCTACCCGGCACCTGTGACAACCCGCGCCCGCCGCCCGCCGGGTCACAGCTCGGCGGAGCCTCCCGGTGCGAGCCGCAGGTGTTCCGAGCCGCCGAGCGCGCCGATCTGACGGTCGTAGATCGGCCGGGCGAGGTCGGTGAGGAGGGCGTCGTGGATGTCGTAGGCGCGCGACGGCTTCACCTCGCGGACGTAGTCGATGACCTCGGAGATCTTGTTCCAGGGGGCCATGACCGGCAGCATCAGCGTCTCGACCGGCCGGTCGGGGACGGTGAGCGCGTCACCCGGGTGGAAGAGCTTCCCGCCGTCGACGAGGTAGCCGACGTTGGTGACGCGCGGGATGTCCGGGTGGATCACCGCGTGCAGCTCGCCGTGGACCTGTACGTCGAAACCGGCGGCGGTGAAGGTGTCGCCGTGGCCGACGGTGTGCACGCGGCCCGGGAAGGCCGCCGAGAGCTGCTCCGCGACCGACTTCAGGGTCCAGACCTCGGTGGCCGGGTTCACCTCCAGGGCGGCCCGCAGCCGACTCTCGTCGAAGTGGTCGGGGTGCTCGTGCGTGACCAGGACGGCGTCGGCGCCGAGGGCCGCGTCCTCCTCGCTGAACATCCCGGGGTCGAGGACGAGGACGCGTCCGTCCTTCTCCAGGCGGACGCAGGAGTGCGACTTCTTGGTGAGCTTCATGGTTCCATCCTGCCCCCGTCCCGTTCACGGCCGCGCGGAGCGCCCCCGGGGGCTCTCACTCCTGGGGCGTGGTCTCCTCGCGGACGACCTGCCGGGCCACCCGGAACGCGCTGTTCGCCGCCGGGATGCCGCAGTAGACGGCCGCCTGGAGCAGCACCTCCTTGATCTCGTCCGGGGTGAGCCCGTTGCGCAGGGCGGCCCGGGTGTGGAAGGCGAGCTCCTCCAGGTGGCCGCCGGCGACGAGGGCGGTGAGGGTGACGCAGCTGCGGGTGCGCCGGTCGAGTCCGGGCCGGTCCCAGACCTCGCCCCAGGCGTAGCGGGTGACGAGTTCCTGGAAGTCGCCCGAGAACGCGTCGGCCTCGGCCAGGATCCGGTCGACGTGCGCGTCACCCAGCACCTCCCGGCGGACCTTGATGCCGGTGTCGTACGCGTCGGGCCTGCCCTGCGGCTGCTGCGGTACGACGGGCGGGGCGATCTCCGCGACGGGCGCGAGCTGCGGCGGGGCGGCGGCCGGCACCGGATTCACCACCGCCGCGGGCAGGGCGGTCTGCCCGGTGACGGGCTCGAAGGCGGGCTGCCAGGCGGTGGAGAAGTGCCGCACCAGCAGATCGGTGACGGCGGCCGGCTGCTCCACCGGCACCAGGTGGGAGGCGCCGGGCACGACGGCGAGCCGGGCGTCCGGGATCCCGGCGACCAGCGTACGGGCCTCGGCGGGGCCGGTGACCTGGTCCTCGGAGCCGACCAGCACCAGGGTGGGCACGCCGACGCTGCCGAGTCCGGCCCGCACGTCGAACGAGGCGAGCGCCTCGCAGGCGGCGATGTAACAGCCGGGGTCGGTGGTGCGCACCATCTGCACGGCCCACTCGGTGATCGCGGGCTGGGCGGCGGCGAACCCGCCGGTGAACCAGCGCTCCGGCGAGGAACGGGCGATGGGGTCGAGCCCGTTCGTCCGTACGATCACCCCGCGCCGGCGGAACTCGTCCGCCGTACCGAAGCGGGGCGAGGCGGCGATCAGCGCGAGGGACGCGACCCGCTCGGGATGGCGCAGGGCCAGCTCGATCCCGACGGCACCGCCGAGCGCGCAGCCGGCGTAGCCGAAGCGCTGCACGCCGAGGCTCTCGAGGGTGACGAGCAGCCGCGCGGTGAGTTCGGCGACCGAGCCCGCGGGGTGGGCGGGGGCGCCTCCGTGTCCCGGCAGATCGAACCGGAACACACGCCACTGCTTCGTCAGCTCGGGAACCTGCCGGTCCCACATGTGCCATGTGGTACCCAGTGAGGGACCCAGGATCAGGACCGGAGCGTCTTCTGGCCCGTCAAAGCGGTATTGCAGGGTGTTCGGGGGTGTCTCACTCACGCCCCAGACCCTCTCACGTCTCACGGACGCCCCTATAACGCGGGGGCGTGGGAGACCGGTCTGACCAGGTTGAAGACCTCGCGGGCGACATACCGCTCGGGACATCGGATGTCCTCACGCCGGGTCTTGCCCTCCTGGGTGCGGCGTTCGTAGTACGCCTGGGTGCGTGGGTCGTGGCGCAGCCGGGTGAGGACGATGCGGTGCAGGGCGGCGTTCGCGCCGGGTGGGTGTGGTTGCCAGGACTGTCGCGGGGTCGGGCCTGCCGCCGTCACCAGGGGAGTGCGCCGGCGCGGTCGGTCACCGTGCCGGTGGGCGTGCCGGGCCCCAGGGTGGCGATACGCACCGCCGCCTCCGCGCCCTCCTCGACGCTCTGCCCGATGTGGCCGGTGAACTCGGTCGCGGTCCGGCCGGGGTCCACCGCGTTGAAGCGGACGTCGGGGATCGTCCTGGCGTACTGCATGGTCAGCATGGTGACCGCGCTCTTCGACGAGCCGTAGGCGGCGAGCGGATACCGCGACTCGACCCGCTCCGGGTCGTGGGTCAGCGTGAACGACCCCAGACCGCTGGTGACGTTGACGACGGACGGGGCAGTCGCCTTACGCAGCAGGGGCAGGAACGCGTGCGTGACGCGCACCAGGCCGAAGACGTTGGTTTCGTAGACGTGGCGGATCTGGTCGGCCGTCATGTCCTCGGGCGTGGTCACTTCGCCGAGGATCCCGGCGTTGTTGACGAGAATGTCCAGGTGGCCCGCCCGAGCGCGCAGCGTCTCGACCGCCGAGCCGACCGACGCGTCGTCGGTCACGTCCAGCTGGACGAACTCGGCGCCGAGCCGGTCGGCGGCCTCGCGGCCGTTCCCGGCGTCCCGGGCCCCTGTCCAGACCGTCTGGCCGGCCGCGACGAGGCGGCGTGCGATCTCGTGGCCGAGGCCCCTGTTGCCGCCCGTGATCAGTGTGGTCGTCATGTCGTGTCTCTCCTGTGCGTGTCGTCGGAGCGGGTGCTCCCGGAAAGCGGTCACCGGGAGCACCCAGGGGATTGGTTCCGCGGCGGTGTGCTCCGTCGGCGTCGGCCCCGACGTCGGCGGGCACCCTGCTCTAGTGGGCGGGGCGGAAGGGGCGCAGCAGGCGGATGCCGTCCTCGATGGATCCGTCGATCAGTTCGAGCATCTGCGGGACGAGTTCCCGCATCCGGGGCGCGGCGAGGTGTGCGTCGAGGTGGGCGCGTGTCTCCCAGCGTTCGTAGATGACGAACTCGCCGGGCCGGCCCTCGACTTCGTGGGCCTCGTAGTCGATGTTGCCGGGGTCGTTGCGCGAGGGGGTGACGGCGGCGGTGATGAACGCCTTGAGGTCGTCCTCCCGGCCCGCCTTCGCCTTCGCGTCCCAGACGACGGTGACGTAGCCGGTGGGTGTTGCGGTCATGGTGGTTCCTTCTCTGTTCCGTGTCGTGTTCCGTGCTGACGGGCTGTGTGCCGGTACCGAGCCGGGTCAGCTCTTGATGAAGTCGAGGAGGTCGGCGTTGACGGTGTCGGCGTTGACGGTGCACATGCCGTGTGACAGACCCGGGTAGACCTTCAGGACCGCGTCCCCGAGCAGCGTGATCGCCGGCTCGGCGGAGTTGGCGATCGGGACGATCTGGTCGTCGTCGCCGTGCAGGAGGAGCGTGGGCACGTCGACCGCCCGGAGGTCGTCGGTGAAGTCCGTCTCCGAGAACGCTCTGATCCCCTCGTGGTGCGCCTGCGCGCTGCCGGCCATCCCCTGGCGCCACCAGTTCTGGATGATGCCCTGGGAGACGTCCGCGCCGGGGCGGTTGAACCCGTAGAACGGCCCGGAGGCGATGTCGAGGTAGAACTGGGAGCGGTCGGTGGCCACGCCCTCGCGGAAGCCGTCGAAGACCTCCACCGGCAGCCCTGCGGGGTTGGATTCCGTCTGGACCATGAGCGGCGGGACCGCTCCGACGAGAACAGCCTTGGCGACCCGGCCGGCACCGTGCCTGGCGACGTACCGGGCGACCTCTCCGCCACCGGCGCAGTGGCCGACGTGGACGACGTCGCGCAGGTCGAGGTGCGCCACCACGGCGGCAGCGTCCGCCGCGTAGTGGTCCATGTCGTGTCCGTGGCCGACCTGGGCGGAGCGTCCGTGCCCGCGGCGGTCGTGGGCGACGACGCGGTAGCCCCGCCGGACGAGGAACAGTAACTGGGCGTCCCAGTCGTCAGAGCTCAGCGGCCAGCCGTGGTGGAACATGACCGGCCGGCCCGAGCCCCAGTCCTTGTAGAAGATCTCGACTCCGTCGCCGGTGGTGACGAACGGCATGGTCCGCTCCTCGTGGTCTCGCCCGGGTACCGGGCGGATTCGATGTCTCCACGAGAATGGCTCGGCGGCCGTGCCGACAGCCTCCGTCAGCTGACTGACATCCGGCCGACGGCTCGCTCACGTCAGTACCGGGGCAGTGCTGGGACCCGACCGGTAGCTCTCACAGCCGGGTGGCCGAAGGCTCGGGAGGCAGCGCCTCCAGAGCGTCGCGGAGCCCGGCCCGCGACGTGATCCCCAGCTTCGGGAACACGCGGTAGAGATGCGACGACACGGTCCGCGGCGAGAGGAACAGACGTGACGCGATCTGCGGGTTCGACAGCCCCGTCGCCGCCAGCCGGGCGACCTCCAGCTCCTGCGGGGTGAGGGCCGTGCCGGCCTTGCCCCGGCCGGTCCGCGTCATCCCGGTGGCGCGGAGCTCCGCCTCGGCCCGGGCCTCCCACGAGCGGGCTCCGAGCTCCTCGAAGCGGCTGCGGGCGGCGGCCAGCTGCTCCCGGGCTTCGCGGTTGAGCCCTTGACGGCGCAGCCGCTCGCCGTACGCCAGATGCGCACGGCCGACCTCGAAGGGCCACTGCTCGACGCCCGGCAGCCCGAGTGCCTCCTCGAAGCACCGGGCCATGTCCTCGGGAGCCGATGTCATGGCCGTGACGGTGGCCGAGCTCAGCGCGCATCGCGACGACAGGTGGCCGACACCGGCGTCGCGCAGCGCGTCCGCGTGCCGACGCGCCTCCGCGTGCCGCCCGGAGTGCACGGCGGCCTCGACGAGGTCCGGTGCGGACCACACGGCCTCGGGGTTGAAGGGCGGCAGCACACCGGGGGTGCAGATCGCCGTGGCGTGCCTGAAGGCCGCCTCGAAGTCGGCGGCACCGAGGGCCGCCCGGGCCGCCGCCTGGTGGGCGCAGTTCTCCAGCCGCCGCAGGCCCCTGGGCCCCGACCACCCCCAGATGTCCTCACAGTGCTCCCGGCACGCGTCGAGGTCACCGAGCTGGGCCGCGGCCATCGCGGCGACGTAGTGCCCCACCTGGGCGAACAGGTGGTACCCCGTCTCCTCGGACAGTGCGACGAGCTCGTCCGCGGCGCCGGCCGACGCCTGCCACCGGCCGGCGTACAGGTCGTCCAGGGCGACGAACATCAGGGCCGGCATGCTCGATCCCACCGCGCCGCCGTCGCGTATGACCCGCGACACGGCGTCGCGACAGCCCGGAAGCCGGTCGAGGTACGAGGCGGTCAGGGCGGTGCGGATGACCACGTCGGCGTCACTCTGGTCCCTCAGCCGCGCGATCTCCTCGTCCAGGCGGCGCAGCGCGCCGTCGGTGACGGAGCCGAGGCGGTGATGGACCCGCGCCAGCGACGCCGCGGCGGAGGGCGACGCCTCGGGAAGCCGTGCGAGCACGTCGACCAGAGGCCGCCAGTGTTCCTGCCGGCCCGAGTACTGGCTGGCGAGGGTGAGGGTGAACAGCGCGGTCTCCAGCTCCTCATGCGGCGGTCCGGGCATCACCGGGGCCTGCTCGACCGCCTCCATCAGGAGTGCATGGGCCGTATCGGCGTCGCCTTCCGTGACGAGCACCAGGAAGCCGGCCGTCGCGGCCGCCGAGAGCGACCGGGCCGCGGGATTGCCCTCGACCTCACGCATGATCTCGTGGCTGACCTCCAGATGGCCTGCGACCCAGGCGGCGGCATAGGCGGCCTGCGACAGGCGGCGCCTGCGGTCCGCGCGGTCGGGGCTCAGCTCGGCCGCGCGCCGCAATCTCGCTATCGCGCCGTCGGCGTCACCGCGCCGCAGGCTGCTCCGGGCCGCCGACTCCACGACGGCGGCGACCGCCTCGTCGGGCGCCGTCGTGGCTCTGGCGAGGTGATCACCGCGCCGCTCGGGCTGGTCGGCCAGCGCGTCGGCCAGCCGGCGGTGGGCGCCGCGCCGCTGTTCACCGGTGGAACCGTCGACCACCGCGGACCTGACCAGCGGATGCCTGAAGCGCACCGTGCGGCCGTTCTCCGTGACCATGACCAGGTGGTCACGCTCCGCGGGAGCGAGTTCCTCGAGGCTGCCCGGCCCGCCGGCCGCCTCGAGGACGCCGATGTCGCCGGAGCCCTCGAGAGCCGCGAGCAGCAGTACCTCGCGCGTTCCCCGCGGCAGTCGTCCGACGCGGGCGCCGTACAGAGCGCGGACATCCCGCCCCGGGCCGCTCGCCCGCCCCGCCCCTTGGCCGTGCCGGTCGCCGGACACCCCGGTGGACCCGGCGAACTCGAGCAGCGCCAGGGGATTTCCCTGCGCCTCGTGGGCCACGGTCGAAAGAACCCGGCGGGGAAGGTGAGCGAAGCGTCGGGACAGCAGCCGCAGAGCGTCCGCGTCACCCAGCGGCGCGACCTCGAGCTCCGGCAGACCGGTGGACCGGAAGGATTCGCCGGACTCCGCCCGCTGCGCTCCGAGCAGCCCGATGCGGCGGCCCCCCAGTCTTCTGGCGACGAAACCCATCGCGGCCCGGCTCGCCTGGTCGACGACATGAAGGTCATCGACCACGAGGAGCAACGGCCGCTCCTTCGCGGCCTCGTCGAACAGGGACAGTGCCGCGTTCAGGACGGCGATCCGGCTCGGCGCGGGACCGGCGCCGAGACCGAGGGCGACCTCGAGAGCTTCCCGCATGGAACGCGGCAGACGACCGAGCTCGTCCGGCAGCGAGCCGACGAGCTGATGGAGCCCCGCGTAGCTGATGTCCGTCTCGTACTCGACACCGCTGCCGCGGACGACCCGCACTCCCTTCGCCACCGCCAGCTCGGCGGTGGCGTCCAGGAGTGCCGTCTTCCCCACGCCCGGATCACCGGTGAGCAGCAGAACAGCTCCGTCCGTCCCGGCCATGTCCAGGAACGCCGCAAGCTCGGCGAGCTCGCCCTCCCGGCCGACCAGCCCGGTCGGGCCGACGCCCGTGCCTGTCCCTGACTTCGCCCACATCCGCCGCGTCCCTCGTCCTGCCTCGCGAAGCAGTCGAAACACTAGCCACGCGCCTGACCAGGAAGTATCGCACCCGTCGGCAAACGGAGCCTGAAGCCGTCTGCTTCGCCGACATCCCCAGCTCCCGGACGAAGATCATGCAGAGCACCCGTCGGGCGCTGCAGCCCCACCGCAACGACAGCACCAAGGGCGGTCAGCCTTCCCGGGAAGCCCTTCGAGTCGGCTGATGACGGTGATGTGGGTGGCGCCGACGTTGGCGGCCTGAGCGGCGTTGAGGACCTTGGTGGTCTCGGCTCCGTCGATGAGTACGCGACCCACTCGGCGGTGCCCACGGCGTGTACGGTCGCGTGGGTCACCGCGTCCGCGCCCCGCCGTGAGGACGTTGTCCGGGGTCGTCGGGTTCGCGGTGCCGAGCGGGTGCGTCCCCGTCGTCGGCGTGAACAACGTGTCGCCGTCATCGAGCAGGTGCACCGGGCGCACGGCACGGGCGCCGTCGTACGCCGTGCCGGCCAGGTTCCCGCGGCGGCGAGGGTTCCTTCACAGAACTGGCACCGCGACGCCTTCCTCGGTGGCGGAGCCGGGCTGCTTGTCATCTGGTGAGCCAAGCTCCGAAATGCCGCTGCAGTCGGGGATTGATCTGCCAGACCATTGCTGCCGCCGCCGCCGGGACGAGTACGGCGAGTCGCACCGGCAGGTACAGATCCTCCAGAACGGGGTTCGTGGCCAGGCCCAGCAGGACGATGGTGGGGTAGATACCGCACACGGTGAGGAGCCACAGCTTCCAACGCCGGACGGCGGCCGGAACGGTGGGGCCGAGCCGGGGTTCGGCGTTCGCGGACGCGTTCCGGCTCTGCTCCCGGAGCGTGTGCCGGATGCCTGTCACTGCCGGTGGGCTCGGCAGTCCAGGATCGTCGGCACCGTAGGCATCGGAAACAGTTCTCTCGTTCATGGACCACTCCACATCGAAAAGCTGCGTATCGTTTTGATTCCATCGGTTCCTGCGCGACCGAGGCGATGCCGGCGCTGCGTGAGGGGCTGCCCGAGCGCAACAGCGGCAGCGATTGCCGGGTGGGCAGCACAGGGCTCGGACGGCTCACCGCCAGCCGCTGCCGGTATCCGTCTGCCGGCATGCCTCGGATGGTGCCGTTCCAGGTGAAGCCACACCCTCGTTGTCGACCAGCACGTCGAGGCGACCGCGCCGTGCCGCCACTTCGGCCGCGGGTCGCTGGGTCTCGGCCGGAGCGGACAGGTCGGCGATGTATTGCCCGGCCCCGAAACGCTGCGCGACCGGCACCGGTCGCTGCGGGGCACGACCGTGCGGAAGCAACTGGTGCACGGCTTCCGCAAGCTCCTCAGCCAGAGCGAGACCAAGACCGTTCGTCGCTCCGGTGATCAGAATCGAGGCCGTGGTGCACCCTTCCTGCGCAGGAGGGCTGCCCGGCGCTCAGGTGGGCGCCGGGCCAGGTGATGATCTGATCAGTGAGCGGACTGGGTGTGGTCCTGCTCCACGTACACCTTGAGGGCCTGGAACTCCTCGATCGCTCGCGGGCCGCACAGGTAGCCGTAACCGCTTCCCTTGACGCCGCCCTCCTCGAAGTCCTCGCTGATGGCCCCCCAGGTGTTGATCCATACCGTGCCGGTGCGGATGCGCCGGGCGATCCGGCGGGCCTTCATCGAGTCCGAGCTGAACACCGAGGCGGCCAGACCGTAGACGGTGGCGTTCGCCTTGGCCACGGCGTCGTCCTCGTCATCGAAGATCTCGAACGTCTGGACCGGACCGAAGACCTCCTCCTGCACGATCCGGACGTCGGTGCGGTCCACCTCGACCAGGCTCGGCCGGTAGAACGCGCCGGCGGCCAGCGGGCCGTCGGTGACCACACCGCCGCGCAGCAGTACCGTGCCGTACGAGGTGGCTTCCTCGACGATCGCGTCCACCCGCTGAGCGGACGCCCGGTCGATCACCGGGCCGAGCTGGGCCTTCTCGTCGTCGCCCGACCCGAGCCGCACCTGCGCGAGCGCGGCGGTGAGCCGAGTGCGCACCTGGTCGGCGATGTCCCGGTGAACCAGTACACGGGAGCCGGTGCAGCAGAACTGCCCGTTCATCAGCACCAGCGACTGCACCACGGTGGGGATCACCATGTCCAGATCGGCGTCGGGAAAGATCACCATCGGCGCCTTGCCGCCCAGTTCCAGACCGAGCCGCTTGAGTGTGGTGGAGGCCGCGGCCGCGATACGGCGCCCGACCGGCGTACTGCCGGTGTAGTTGATCACGTCGACCTTGTCCGAGGAGACCAGGAACGGGGCCCCGGTGCTGCCGGACTCGGTGAACACGCTGACCACGCCCGCCGGGATCTCCGGAACCGAGGCCAGGACCTGCGCGAAAAGCTCATTGGTCAGTGCCGTCTGAGCCGGAAGCTTGACCACGACGGTGCAGCCGGCGGCCAGCGCCGGGCCCAGTGCCCGCACGGTCAGCATGATGGGGGAGTTCCAGGGAGAAATGATCCCGGCGACACCGAGCGGCTCGGGCACCGAGTGGGTGTACTGGCCGGGGGCCGTCTCGGCGGCGCGCCCGGCGGTCTGGGTGCGTGCAGAGGCCGCCGCGTACCGCAGCCACCCGACCGCACCGCTGACCTCCCACGTGGTCTCGCCCAGCAGCTTGCCGTTCTCCCGGGACAACATGGCCGCGACCTCGGGCACCCGGACCTCGAGGGCGTCGGCCAGCCGACTGAGCGCGGTCGCCCGGAGCGAGGGAGTGCGCGCCCATTCGGTGGTCTCGAACGCGGCGGCGGCTGCGTCCACGGCGGCCGAGGCCTCCGCCTCGCCACCGTCGTAGAACGAGCCGACGACAGTGCCGTCGGCCGGGTCGATCGATTCCAGAACCGAGCCGGAGCCGGTCCACTGTCCGTTGATCCAGTGCTGCGCGATGGTGTTCATGGTCCGCTCCTCGTGGTCTCACCCGGGTACCGGGCGGATTCGATGTCTCCACGAGAATGGCTCGGCCGTCGTGCCGACAGCCTCCGTCAGCTGACTGACATCCGGCCGACGGCTCGCTCACGTCAGTACCGGGGCAGTGCCGAGACCCGACCGGTGGCTCTCAGTGGACGTCAAATCCGCTTCTGGTAGCGGCCTCGTCCGGGTTGAGTGAGGAAGCCTTGGCGGGTGAGGTGTCCGAGGCGGCTGCGGGTGATGCCGACGGATGCCTCGTCGGTGGGCATGCCGAGGCGTTCGTGCAGTTCACGGGCTCGGAACTCTTGATCGGGATGCTGGTTGAAGGTGTTCACGATGGCCTGGTGGGCGGTGTTCGTCCCGGGCGGTGCGGGTCGGCCTGAAGCCGGTGCGAGTTCGGCGATGACCTTCCGGGTGGTGACCAGGTTCGTGAGTCGCGCTTCGGTCTTGGTCAGGGCGGCGGTCAAGTGCTGGATCTGATCACGCAGTTCGTCGGCACGGGCTGCGGTCTTGTCGTGCTGGGCCTGGAGGCCGGCCAGGAGCTCGACGACGTTCACGCGGCCGGTCCGAGGGTGTCGCGCCAGGCTGGACTCGGTGGGGTGAGGCGCCGGGTCATGTTCGCGATCGAGGCCCAGTAGACGCGCGAGGCGGACGTGTCGGACCGGTGGGGCCGTAGATGCCGGGCAGGGGCCCGGCGAGCATCTCCAGGACCAGGCGGTGGGCGGTGAGGTGGTCGGCGAGCGCGGTGAGTTCGGCGGCGTCGCGGCCGAGCCGCTTCATCTCGTACACGGTGAAGATGACACGGCGGTGCGGGGCGTGGGCCTTGACCTCCCGCGCCGTACGAGCGTCTCCTCGAACCGGGCCCTCCGCGGACGCGGGTGCTGATCTTCTCGCTGAAGATCTTGTCCTTCGGGATGCCGTGGCCCGCAAGGCGTCGAGCTGGGAGTCGTCGTCCTGCCCGAGGGCGGAGCAAGGGGCGCGGGTGGTGCCGTCTCTTACGCCGGCCTCCGCGCCGGTTCTCGGGATCGTCGCGGACTCATGGCAGGCCGAGCCCTCCACGGTCCGCGCACGCGTGGAACTCGTCCACGGTCAGCGTCGGATGCGCAGGGCTTGGCGGCATGGGGAAGGGCAGTCCGGCCCCGCGTACCTCGATGATCTTTGGGGTGGGGTCTCGTCGCAGCCGTGTGTCCCGTGGAGGCGGGCCCGGAGAACGTCACTCGATGTGGGTCGTCGCCCTACCTGCCGGCCAGGGCCGCTGATACTCGATGAGTCGGCCTGCCGGGTCGTGTCGGCGGCTGGGTGCGAACAACAACTTTGTTCAAGAAGCAGCGCCGGGTATGCGGCCCGAAGAAGGGATCGTCTTGTCGCATACTCGGCGCTGACCGGCAGAGTTACGCCGTCGTGGCTGCTGTCTCGGTGGCTTCGACTGCGGACTTGAAGTCAGGGTGGACCCCGATCTGATCAAGCCACACGCTCATCGAGTTGTAGCAATTGAACCTTTCGATCTTTCCGTCACGGAGGTACCAGAGGTCCGCCGCCGGCACGTCGATCCGGTTCCCGGTCGGTGGGATCTCGCCGACCGGAGTCGGAAACCCTCCGAGATGCGTGCCCTGGATTCGCAACTCGACGGCGACGACATCACCGAACGCATGTACCTCGAGCAGCTCACGGTGTACATCGGGGAACGAGCGGGCGAGGCCCGCGATCACCTGAGGAATCTGCTCTCCGCGGAAACTCTGCGAGGTCGACATGTCGTTGAACGACCCGTCCTCGGTGAACAAGGCCAGGAAACCGTCACCGTCGAGAACGTTCCCTTCCGCGAGCCGGTAAGCCTCGCGAATGATCTTTTCGTTACTTTCCATTCCTGTTCTCCTTCGAGTTCGCAACACGCTCAGGGTCCGCGCTTGTCCTTGATCGACCCTTCCCGGCTGTCGTAACGATAATTGTTACGGCAGATTGTCGCAACTTTCACTGTTACGACTACGCTGTCGTAACATGGAGTGTTGCGACCGGAAGAGGGATCATGAGCGCCAACAGCAGGCTGACCATCGCCGCCCATGCGCTGGCCTGGATCGGTCTCTACCAGCGCCAGGGCCACGAGGTCGCCACCTCCGAGCAGATCGCGACGAGCGCGAACACCAACCCCGTGGTGATCAGACGACTGCTCGGCGAGCTGCGCAGGGCCGGGCTCGTGGAGTCCCGTCGGGGCGCGGGCGCGGGCTGGTCGCTGGCACGCGAGCTGGAGTCGATGACCCTGCTCGACGTGTACGAGGCAGTGGAACCCGGCCCGCTGTTCGCGATGCACCGCACCACCCCGGACCAGGGATGCGTGGTGGGTCACGGCATCCAGCCGGCGATGCGGGGCATCTACGAGGGCATCGAGGAGACCCTGAGACACGAACTGGCCCGCGTCACGCTCGAGAAGGTACTCGGGGACGTACTCGCGGCACCTCGCCGGCCTCTCTGATCAGCTGGGCGACCCCGTGCGAACCGTAGGGTTCGGCGTGGGTTCTGCCCACCGGGGCGGAGTGACGTGAGCGTGTGCCGCCGCACGAACTCCACCACCTGCTCAGGCACGTCCTCCAGCGCCGAAGAGCACCCCATGCGCTGATACGACTTCAGCATCGGCAACAAGGCCGGCAGATGCTCGTCCCCGTCCGTCGCCCCGGCCGCCCACTCCAGCTCGTCACGAGTCGGCGAGAAGAACAGATGCAGCTCATGCGCGGTGATCAGCCGCTTGAACCGCGGATACGCGGTCCGCTCGATCGAGGCCGCAACCCACCCCAGGCCCCAAGGCGATGGTCAACATCACCACCAGCGACGCCGAGCCGAACGGGTGACGGGCCGGACGCTCACGGCTTCAAGATCAACTCGTTGCCCCTTTGACGCGTATCCGGGTCACACCCCGAGAAGGGCGCCGACACCTACACCTACGACCTGGCCGGGCATATCTCCGCCGCCACCGTCGCGGGCACCGCCTACACCTACGACCACGATGCCAACGGCAACCAGGTCGCCACCCTCAGGAACGGCGCGGTCACCCACGCCCAGACCACGCCGTACATATCGCCCTACGCCTACGCCGACAACGCCCCCACCCTGCTCACCGACCCCAGCGGACTGACCCCCGACGACCCGAACGACGGGGAGTCCGAAGTGCGTCGAACTCGGTTCCCCGTAGTAACGTCCCCCGCCCGGCTCGACCGCGGCTCTGCGCCATCCCGTCAGGCCGCCGATTCCGACGAGGGCGATCTGCTGGGTCAGTTCTTCGGCGGCTTCGGCGTACAGGTCGGCGAGGGCGTCGCAGCCCTGCTGGCGCAGCATGGATTCGGCGCGGTGGAGGCGGTAGGCGGGGCGGACGGGGAGGTACTTGCCGACGAAGACGCTGGCGCCGCCGTTCTCGCCGGTGAATGCGTCGTGCAGGTCCCCGGCGCGGACGAAGGGCGACTTGAAGACGTCGACGAACGCATCCCCGACGATGCCCGCTTCTTGCCCTCCTGGGCGCGGCGTTCGTAGTACGCCTGGGTGCGCGGGTCGGGGCGCGCCCGGTGAAGACGATGCGGTGCAGGGCGGCGTCGGCCCGCGGTCGCCGCCGCGGTTGAGCCGGCGCGTACTACCTCAGCCGGAGGAGTAGACGAAGAAGCCGCGACAGTGCCGGTCTTGGCTTCCCGGACGGCCCACCGTGCGTTCGGTCCACGGTGGCCGGGCGCGGGAATCACGGCGCCGTAAGTGCCGGCCGGTTCGAACGGGTCCAGGACTCGCGTGCAGAGGCGAGCCCCGGACACGGCGGAAGGGCCCCCGGCCGGGGGCCCTTCCTTGTGCCGCCCGCAGGTGAAGGTTGAGAAGACGATCACGAGCAGGACGTCATACGGCCCCCGCGGTCAGGGGTTCAGCAGCAGCACGTCGGCGCGGGCCTTGGCGGCCTCGTAGCGCTTCGCCACGTCCTGCCAGTTGACGACGGCCCACATGGCGTCGATGAAGTCGACCTTCTGGTTCTTGTACTGCAGGTAGAAGGCGTGCTCCCAGGCGTCGAAGACCAGGATCGGCACGGAACCCTGGCCGACGTTGCCCTGGTGGTCGTAGACCTGCTCGACGATCAGCCGGCCGCTCAGCGGCTCGTAGGCCAGCACGCCCCAGCCGGAGCCCTGGGTGGTCGCGGCGGCCTTGGTGAGCTGCGCCTTGAAGCCGGCGAAGGAGCCGAAGGACTCGGCGATCGCGTCGGCGAGGTCACCGACACCGTCGGCGGCCAGGGGCTCGCCGCCGCCGTCTCCGGTCATGTTGTGCCAGTAGATCGAGTGCAGGATGTGGCCGGAGAGGTGGAAGGCCAGGTTCTTCTCCAGACCGTTGATCGAGCCCCACTGCTCCTTGTCCCGCGCCTCCGCGAGCTGCTCCAGCGTGTCGTTGGCCCCCTTGACGTACGCGGCGTGGTGCTTGTCGTGGTGCAGCTCGATGATCTGCGGGTTGATGACCGGCTCGAGCTCCGAGTAGTCGTAGGGAAGCTCCGGGAGCGTGTACACCGCCATGTCTGACATCCTCCGACGCTATTGCAACTGATGTGCAGTTGCACGCTACCAGCAGTAGCGGCAATTGTTGATCAGGCGATGGTTCTGGGACCGGTGTCGCCGGGACCCCGGCCGGCGTACGACGAATGGCGGCGCGGCCGGCCTCGCGTTCACCGCTCGGTCCCACCTCGCTGCCGCGAACTCCGGAGCGGTGGCGGCCTGTTCATCATGTTCGGTGCGGATGCCGGCCGTCGCCCCGTCCGCCGACCCGCAGGGCGAGAAGCCGCCGAGGCCCGCCACGTCGTGCAGGGCGGCGACGGACGCACGTGAGGCACAAGCCTCGTGCACGGCTCCTGTCCTCCCTCCGGCTCCGTACGGTCAGGAGGCCGTACGCCGTCGCGGCGGCGTGATGGCGTACAGGTCGAGGATGTCCGGCCGGGGTGCGACGCCCGGTCCGCCGGCGCGTGCCCAGGCGGCGATGTCCTCGGTCGCGTCCGGGTCGTTGACCAGTCCGAGCCAGACGGGCCGGGCGCCGGCGGCCCGTCCCTGCGCGGAGGGCTGGACGACGATGACGTTGGCGTGTTCGCAGGCGTCGAGGCAGGCGGACACCCGCACCGGCACCTGGGCGCGCAGACGTGCCGTCTGGGCCGCGTGGTCGACGCCGGTCACCTTGGGGCTGCCGCAGCAGCAGTCGCGGCACACGACGACGCGGCACGGCACGGGGCCGGCCGCCGCTTCGGTCCGCGCGTCGTCTGTCGTTCGTCCGGTCGGCGTTGCGGGCATGCGGTGCCGTCCCTCTCTCCGGGGAGATCCGCCCCGATGGTCCGTCGAGGAGGCGACCGCGTGAGTCTCCTGGCTCTCGGGTCGATGCTCGTCCCGGCCTTCCCACCCGCTGCCGGGCAGTGGCCCGTCGGGACTCGCTCGCCGATCACAGTGGCGGGACCGCACCGGATTCACACCGGCTTCCTCGTTCCGCCGTCGCCCTGTCGCCGGCCATCATCCCATTCCGGGGCGCCGTACCGGCCGTCAGTCCGTCTCCTGGGCGTGGGGGGCCGTCGCGGGCGGATGGGTCGGACGGTCCCGTCCGCCGTCACGGCCGGACACCACCACGGCGACCAGTCCGACGACGACGGCTGCGACGGCGACCCGTCCCGCCGCCCGCACCCACCACCCCGGCCGGGCCGCGTCCCCGCCGGGGGAGCCCAGCCGCTCGGCCCGTCGGGCCGGTCTCAGCAGACGCAGCAACAGCAGTACCGCGACCGGCAGTTGCAGCAGCCACAGGACGGTGCGCGGCCACTCCCCGTACCAGACGTTGGTGCCGTAGAGCAGCGTGTGCCACACGCTCAGCACGTAGACGACGATCACGAAGCGGTGCAGCCGGCGCCAGGTGTTCGCTCCGATGCGGTGCCGGACGTAGAACAACAGCCCGAGCGGGATCGCCAGGTACAGGGCGCCCTGTCCGAGCGGGATGGCGATCCTGCCGGTGCCGGAGTCGTACCAGCCGGGCACGAAGCTGTCGGCGAAGGCCACCCACAACCGTTCCGCCCAGTCCACCTTCGTCTCGTAGCGCACGAGTTCCGCCGCGAACATCAGCGCGTGCGCGAACATCAGCGCCATGGTCGTCAGGCTCGTGGTGCGGTGCCAGCGCTCCAGCACCTGCCGGGAGACCGGCAGCCGGGCGGGGCGCGGCCCCGACAGCAGCAGACCGAGCATGACCGTGCCCCACGCCCACAGCAGCCCCGACCAGCCGAACGCCTGGCTGAGCAGGTACATCCAGTAGGTGCCGGGGTCGTCCATGAACGGCATGACCGCGACGGTGTCCGAAGCACCCGATTCCATGCGCGCCCACAGGAGGGCGAACACGAGCGCCGTGACCACCACCGCCGCGGTGGCGTCGGGCAGGGCGGACCGCAGATCGCCGCGCAGAGCGACACGGTCCCCGGGAAGCCGTCGCCTTCCGGGCGGGGCTGCTGCCTCTTCTTCGTCCGGCCTCGTGTCTGACGTCATCAGGGGCCTCCCGGGCACGGGCCACCGCAGCGGCGGTGCGCATGTGGCGTGAGGCAACAAGTCTGAACTGAGGGGATGGTGATGCCCGAGGCGGTATCCGGCCAGACTGGCCGTGTACGCCGTCGAACGTGCCTCCAGCGCGTTGCGTGCGGCAGGGGCCGCACGCCCTTTTGCCGTCGACTCGGGGAAACGTAGGATCACCTGGTCATCGCCGCGACGGGAGACAGGAAGCCGGTGCGAATCCGGCACGGTCCCGCCACTGTGACCGGGGAGCGCCCCTCCGACATGCCACTGCGCACCGCGCGGGAAGGCGGAGGGAACGTCGATCCGGGAGTCAGGACACTGGTCCGTCGCGGGCCCGATCCGAGGAGCGCGGACTCCAGGAGGCTTCACGTGTCCCAGCTGTTCACCCCTGCCCGCACGCGCGGGCTCCTTCGTGCCACGGCCGCTGCCGTGGCTCTTTCGTCCCTGCTGCTGACCACCGGCTGCGGTTCGTCCGACGAGGGCGGCGGGGACGCGAAGGCCACCGCCGCCGCGCCCACGGGCTTCCCGGTCACCATCGACAACTGCGGCGTGAGGACGACGTACGACAGGCCGCCGTCGCGGGTGGTCACCGTTCACCAGCACCCGGCGGAACTCATGCTCGCCCTCGGCCTGAAGGACCGCATGGTCGGCACGGCCTTCCCCGACTCCGCCGTCCTGCCCGAGCTGAGGAAGGACTACGAGGCGATCCCCGAACTGGCGGAGAGGGAACCGTCGTTCGAGAAGATCCTGGACGCCGGACCCGAACTCGTCTACGGCGGCTACGGCAGCGCCTTCGCCGAGAACGAGGGCCGCTCCCGCAAGGCGTTCGCCGACGCCGGCATCGACACCTACCTCAACCGCGAGTACTGCGGCAAGAAGCGGGTGACGATGAAGGACACCTACGACGAGATCCGCACCATCGGCACGATCTTCGGTGTCCCGGACCGGGCCGACAAGCTGGTCGCGGACCTCGAGGGCCGCGTCGGCAAGGCCGCCGGCAAGGTGAAAGGCGAGCCCGAGGTGTCCGTCTTCGTCTACGACAGCGGCGACAAGAGCGCCTTCACCGCGGGCGGCAAGAGCCTGGGCACCGAGCTGATCCGGCTGGCCGGCGGCGAGAACGTCTTCGCCGACCTCGACGACGTCTTCGGCGACGTCTCCTGGGAGCAGGTCGTCGAGCGCAAACCGGAGGTCATCGCCGTCTACGACTACGCCGGCGCCGGAAGCGTGGAGGAGAAGAAGGAGTTCCTGCTCTCCCAGCCCGCGCTCGCGGACGTACCCGCCGTCAGGAACAAGCGGTTCGTCGTCCTGCCGCTGACCGCCACCCTGGTCGGCATCCGTTCGGCCTACGCGGTCGAGGACCTGGCCCGCGGACTGCACCCCGCGAGCTTCCGGTGACCCAGGCCGCCACCGGCACGCCCACCGAGCGGACGGTTCGACGGCGGAAGGCCACCGGGTCAGGAACAGGCCGTACACGGTTGGCCGTCACGCTGCTGGTCCTCACCGCCCTCCTCCTCGTCTCCGCGACCGCGGGCCTCGCGATCGGCTCCGTGCACGTGCCGCCCGGCCAGGTGTGGGGCATCGTGACGCACACGCTGGGCGCCGACTGGCAGCAGCCGGACTGGTCACGGGCCCGGGAGACCATCGTGGTGGACGTGCGGGCGCCGCGGGTGCTGCTCGGCGCGGTCACCGGCGCCGGCCTCGCGGTGATCGGCACCGCCCTGCAGGCCCTGGTGCGCAACCCGCTCGCCGAGCCGTACCTGCTCGGCGTCTCCTCCGGTGCATCCCTCGGCGCGGTCTCCGTGATCGTGTTCGGGGTCACCCTCTTCGGGCCCCTCTCCCTGTCGGTGGCCGCCTTCGTCGGAGCCCTGGGCGCGCTCCTACTCGTCTACGCCACCGCCCGCACCGGCGGCCGCATCACCTCGTCCCGGCTGGTGCTGTCCGGAGTGGCCATCGCCGCGGTGCTCACCGCGGTCCTCGATCTGCTGCTGCTCACCACCGACCGCGGCAACGAAGCCCGCGCGGTCCTCGCCTGGACCCTCGGCGGCCTCGGCGGCGTCAACTGGGGCACGCTGTGGCTGCCGAGCACTGCCCTGCTGCTCGGTGTCGGCGTCCTCCTGGCACAGGCCCGCAACCTGAACCTGCTGCTGGCCGGCGAGGAGGCGGCCACCACGATGGGGCTGGACGTGGCCCGCTTCCGCGCCCGGCTGTTCGTCGTGCTCTCCCTCGTCACGGGCGTGCTGGTCGCGGCGGCCGGACCGATCGGCTTCGTCGGTCTGATGATGCCCCACATCGTGCGCCTGTTCGTCGGCGGCGACCACCGCCGGGTCCTGCCGACGGCGGCACTCGGCGGAGCGGTCTTCCTCGTCTGGGCCGACATCGCCGCACGGACGATCGCCGCGCCGATGGAGATACCCGTCGGCGTCCTCACGGCCCTGTGCGGCGGGCCGTTCTTCCTGTGGCTGATGCGCCGGGACGCCCGGCGCGGCACCGACCGAGGAGTGGCATGACCGCGACCGAACTGAGCGTCGACGGCGTCACGCTCACCGCCGGGGCCCGCCATCTGGTGCGTGACGTCTCCCTGACCGCCCGCCCGGGCGAGACCATCGGTCTCGTCGGCCCCAACGGCAGCGGGAAGTCCAGCCTCCTGCGCACCGTCTACCGCGTCCTGCGCCCCGACACCGGCCAGGTCCGCGTCGACGGCAGTGACGCCTGGTCGCTGCCGGTGCGGCAACTGGCCCGCACCGTGGCGGCGGTGGTCCAGGACTCGGCAGCCGACTTCGACCTCGCCGTCCGCGAGGTCGTCGCCATGGGCCGCACCCCGCACAAACGACTCCTCGCCGGCGACACCCCCGAGGACGCCGACCTCGTCGACTCCGCGCTCCTCGCGGTCGACGCCGTCCACCTGGCCGACCGCCCCTTCGACCGGCTCTCCGGTGGCGAGCGCCAACGCGTCCTCATCGCGCGCGCCCTCGCCCAGCAGCCCACCCTCCTCGTCCTCGACGAACCCACCAACCACCTCGACATCCGGCATCAGCTGTCCGTGCTCGGCACCCTGCGCCGCCTGCCCGCCACCGTGCTGCTCGCCCTGCACGACCTCAACCTGGCCGCCTACTACTGCGACCGCCTCTACGTCCTGCACGACGGTGAGGTCACCGCCTCCGGAGCGCCCGCCGAGATCCTCACCCCCCGACTCCTGGCCGAGGTCTACGGAGTGGCGGCGGAAGTCGCCACTCATCCGCGCACGGGCGCTCCGCAGGTGACGTTCCTCCCCGAAGAACCACGCGGTTGAAGGGCCGACCCGGTCCTGCCCCGTGCCCGTCCTCGCCACTTGGCGAAGCCCTCGGAGCCGCGGAAGGCGACGGTGTGGTGCTCGACCGTCTCCCAGCGGACCGTCAGCCGGTAGCGCGAGAGGTGTTCGGGGCTGCGGTGCAGATCGACGCCGTCGCAGTCGTCGGCCGCGAGGAAGTAGGGAAGGGCCTGGGCGACGGCTTCCTCGAACTCCTTCTCCCGACCCGGCCGGACCTCGATCCGGGCGATTTCGGTGATCACGTGGTGCTGCTTCCTGGGGTCAGTCGCGGTTCTCGGCGGCGGCCTTGGCGTGTTCGGCGTCGACGCGCGCGGTGACGCCCGTCTCCACGAGGGTGCGGGTGGCGTCGACGGAGGCGTAGATCCACAGGATGCGCATCGGCTCGGTGGCGGAGGCGTTGCGGAAGCGGTGGGGGGTGCCGGCGGGGACGTAGGTGGTGTCGAAGCGGGTGACGTGGTGTTCGGTGCCGTCGATCTCCACGACGGCGTCGCCTTCGAGGATGGTGACGCTCTCCGGGCAGTTGTGGGTGTGCGGGGCGATGCCCGCGCCGCCGTCGAAGAGGGTCTGGCCGGTGAGGAAGACCTCGGCGCCGACGGCCCGGGTGACCAGGGGGATGGTGCGGGCGCCGCCGCCGCGGCTGAAGGCGGTCAGCTCGGCGGGTCGCAGCACGGCGGGCGGGAAGGAGGCGAAGCAGGGCTCGTCGGTGGGGTGCCGGTGCACGGAGTTCTCCAGGTGGGGGTGGTCAGGCCGCCGGGCCGATCCGGACGGTCTTGGTGTTGGTGAACTCGCGGATGCCCTCGGCGCCGAGCTCGCGGCCGTAGCCGGACTTCTTGATGCCGCCGAAGGGCGGGCGGGGGTCGGAGGCGACCATGCCGTTGACGAAGACGGCGCCGGCGTCGATGACGCGGGCGATGCGGCGGGCCCGGTCCAGGTCGGTCGTCCACAGGGCGGCGCCCAGGCCGTACTCGGTCCGGTTGGCCAGGCGGCCCGCGCCGAGGCCGCCGCGTCGAGGATGCCGTCGACCTCCTCGGCGGACTGCGGTGTGCAGCGGGCGAGTTCGGTACCGGTGGCCGGGTCGGTGGAAACGATCACCAGGAGGTCTCTCCGGTGTGCTCGACGGTGCGTCGGATCCCGGCCGCGGCATCGGCGGTGCCCGGTGCACCGCCGGTACCGCGGGCTCGGGTGGCGGGGTTGTCCAGCACGGTGCCGACCGCACCGGTGACGGCGGCGGCCCGCCGGACACGGGGAAACCCACGGGATGTCGCGCCGGCTCAGGTGACGCTGATGGCTCCGGTGAGGAGGGCGAAGGCGATGTAGGCGAGGGAGACGAGGACGCCCCAGCGCAGGGCGTGCTTCTGGAAGTCGCCGAGTTCCGCCTTGACCAGTCCGAGGAGGACCCACAGGGGCGCGCTGGTGGGGCCCATCATGTGCAGGATCTGACCGATGGCGCCGGCCCGGGCGATCTCGTTGGCGGGGATGCCGTAGTGGGCGGCGGATTCGGCGAGGACGGGGACGACGCCGAACCAGTAGCCGTCGTTGGACATGAAGAAGCCGAGCGGCAGGGCGAGGATCGCGGTGAACAGCGGGATGACGCTGCCCCAGCCGTCCGGGACGATCGAGAGGGCGGCGTCGGCCATGGCCTTGATCATGCCGGAGTCGGTCATGATGCCGGTGAAGACGCCGGCGGCCAGGACGAGGATCATCACGGGGACCGCGTTGGACGCCTGGCGCTTGATGAGCTCCTGCTGGTCGCCGATGGAGCGGATGTTGACCAGCAGGGCGATGACGAACGCGACCATGAACAGCACCAGGAGGTCGGCGACCTCGGCGATGAGCAGCACCATCAGCAGCAGGGTGAGAGCGGCGTTGAACCACATGCGCCAGTCGGCCTCGACCGGCTCGAACGCCTCGCCGGAGGCGATCTCCAGCTTGTAGGCGGCCAGCTTCTCGGCGTCGAGCTTGCCGCGCTCGCGCAGGCCGAGCCAGTAGGCGACGGCGATGATGGCCAGGCTGGTGAGGGCCATGGGGCCGATCATGTGGACGAAGTACTCGGTGGCGCTCAGGTGCAGGACGCTGATGCCGCGGGTGGCGGCGCCGCCCCAGGGGGTGGTGCCGGAGATGGTGCCCAGCGACATGGCCGCCAGGGTCGCCAGGATGAGGGGGTTCATGCCCAGGCGCCGGTAGACGGGCAGGAACGCCGAGCAGACGATCATGTAGCTGGTGGTGCCGTCACCGTCGAGGGCGACGCACAGCGACAGTACGGCGGTGCCGACGACGATGCGGACCGGGTCGCCCTTGGAGGCGCGGACGATGGCCTGGACGATCGGCTCGAAGAGCTTGCACTCCATCATCAGGCCGAAGTAGAGGACGGCGAAGAGCAGCAGCGCCGCGGTGGGCGCGACGGTGTCCAGACCGTTCATGATCATGTCGCCGAGCTCGGTGCCCTTGCCTGCGACGGCGGCGGCGGCGATCGGGGTGAGCATGATGGCGGTGAACGCGGAGAGGTGTTTCCGCATCACGAGCAGCATGAAGCTGCCCAGGGTGGCGAAGCCGAGGACGGCGAGCATCGTTGCTCCTTGGGGCAGGGCGGAGGGCCGCCGGTCTGGCGGCGGCGCAGGACGGCGCGTGGGTTCAGTGCGTGTCGGTTCGGGCGACGACCGGCAGCGCACACGGGGCCGTACTCGGCTCGTGCGTCGGGTCGGTCATGGTACGTGCGGCTCCTGTACGGCGGCTCGGCGGGCGCACGGGCGTGGCGGGCGGTGGCCCGGGGGGAACGTCAGGGGTGCGCCTGGCATGACTGGGACATCCGGGGCCGACACGGGGAAGGACGGGTGACTCGGACCCGTCGACTTCCGGACAACCGGTTTACCGGATTGCCGGTAGGTAACTAGAATCCGGCCATCGCGTCAATACCGAAGTGAGGAAATCGATGGCCGAACTCGCCAGGATCACGGTCGAGCCGCGTGAGCCGCTGGCCACAGAGGTCTCCCGCCGCCTGATCGACTACCTGATGTCCGGCGAGGTCCAGCCCGGCGACCGCATCCCCTCGGAGCGGCAGCTGACCGAGATGCTCGGGGTGAACCGGCCCACCGTGCGCGAGGCGATCAAGTCGCTCGGCTTCCTCGGCCTGCTGGAGATCCGGCAGTCCAGTGGGACGTACTTCCGCGGCACCGACTCCGACGTGCTCTACCGCCTGTTCGAGCTGGGGCTCGTCCTCGGCGAGCGGGGCGCCCGGGACATGGTGCAGGCGCGCGCCGAGCTGGAGGTCGTCGTCGCCGGCCTGGCCGCGCAGACGCGCGACGAGGCGGGCGTCGAGCTGCTGCGGGCCCGCCTGACGGCGATGCGGGAGTGCCCGGACGAGGAGTTCCCCGAGGCGGACACCGCCTTCCACGCCGCCCTCGGCGAACTGGCCGGCAACACCGTGCTGCGGGACATGCTCAAGGGCATGCGCGCGATGATCCAGCGCGGCTGGGTGGAGCGCACCGGGGCCGTGCGCTCCCGCGAGGTCGCCTACGGCGACCACGTGCCGATCTTCGAGGCGGTCGCGCGCGGCGACGCGGACGCCGCCCGTACGGCGATGGCCCGGCACATGGACGGCGCGTCCCGGCGCCTGATGAAGGCGCTCGAACAGCGCGAGGGATAGCGGCCGCCGCCAGGCGCCGGGCCGGTCCCGGCGCCCCGCGGCCCACCCGCACGAACAACCGGTTGACCGGTTAACCGGTTAGGCCTACAGTGGCGGCGCGGCACCGCGACACCACGCTGCCGTCCCCCGTCTCGGGCCTGTTCCCCCGCCGTCACGGACGTTCCCGCGCCGGCCGGAGAAGACCCGCGGTCGGGACCCTTGCCGGTCCCCGCCTACCGGAAGAGGAAGAACCCGGTGATCGAACCCCACCCCCTGGTCGCCATGATCCACGCCGTGCCGGCCGCGCACCGCATCGCCCATGAGGCGTTCGCCCAGGAGTTCCCGCAGGCCACGGCCTGGAACGTGCTGGACGACCGCCTGCTGGACGACGCCCGCGAGGCCGGCGGACTCACCGGCGCACTGCGCCGGCGCATGCTCCGTCTGATCGGGCACGTGATGGACGGCGGCGCCCAGGGTCTGCTGCTGACCTGCTCCTCCTACGGGGAGGTGGTGGACACCGCCCGGACGCTGTGGAAGGTGCCCGTGCTCAAGTCGGACGAGTCGATGTTCAAGGCCGCGCTGGCCGGCCCGTACCGGCGTCTCGCCGTCGTCGCCTCCACGCCGCCCGCCGTTCCGGCCGCCGTCGCCCAGCTCGAAGCACTCGTCCCGGCCGCCCGCCCGGACCGTCCGGTCGACATCGTGACCGCCCTGAGCGAGGAGGCCGCCGTCGCGGCCGACCCCGAGACCGCCGCCCGTCACCTGGCGGACGCCCTTCACACGGCCGGGGGCGCCGACGCCGACGCGGTGCTGCTGGCCCAGTACTCGCTCACCCCGGCGCGCGACGCCCTGGCCGCCCTGCTGGGCGTGCCGGTGCTGGACGGTGCCGGTGCCGCCGCCCGTGAACTGCGCGGTCTGCTCGTCCCGGCCGGGGCACCGGCGGTCGCGTCATGAGCGCGGGGCCGCCCTGGCCGCTGGCCTACACCGTCTCCGGTGACGACTGCGCCTCCCCCATGCCGCTCGGCCACACGGCGCCTCTCGCCGAGGCCGTCCGTGACCTGGCCGAACTCGGCTACGACGGGGTGGAGGTACAGGTGCGCGAGGTCGGTGCCCAGGACGCCGAAACCCTGACGCGGACCGTCGAGGCCGCCGGCCTCGAGGTCCTGGGCGTCGGCACCGGACCGGTCGCGGCCCAGGACCGGCTGACGCTGACCGACCCGTCGCCCGACGTGCGCCGGCACGCCCTGGGCCGCCTGCTGGGCGCCGCCCGGCTCGCCGGCGAGCTGGGTGTGCCGGTCACGCTCGGCCAGACCCGCGGCACGTTCCTGCCGGGGCTGGAGGACGTACAACGTGTCTGGGCCGAACGCGCTGTGCGGCAGCTGGCCGAGGAGGCGGCCACGCACGGCGGTCGCCTGCTGCTGGAGCCGCAGTCGCGTACCAGCACCTCGCTGTGGCACACCCCGGCCGAGGCCCTCGCCTTCATCGACTCGCTCGATGTGCCGACCGGGCTGGTGCTGGACACCCACCACCTCGACGCCGAGGGCATCGACGCGGTACAAGCCGTCGCCGGCCACACCGGTGTCACCGGCTGCCTCCAGCTCGCCGCCGCCTCGACCCGAGGCCCCCTGACCGTCGGCGACCCCCGGCTCCCCGCCCTCCTCACCGCTCTCCGGGCCGGCGGCTTCACCGGCTGGCTGACCCTGGAGCACACCCAGGACGGCGACAGCACCAGGGCCGCCGCCCGCTCCTGGACCGCGCTCGCCGACGCGGCGGCCGTCCTGTCCTGACCCCACCACCCCTGTTTCTTCGAGAGGAACCCGCACCATGAGCACCAAGACCTACCGCCTCGGCGTCCTCGAGGGCGACGGCATCGGCCCCGAGATCGTCCCCTCCTCCGTCGAGATCGCCACCGCCGCCGCGCAGGCCGCCGGCGTCTCCGTCGACTGGGTCACCCTGCCGCTCGGCGCCTCCGCCATCGAGACCCACGGCACCCCGGTCCCCGAGGAGACCAAGGACGCCCTGGCCGGCCTGGACGGCTGGTACCTCGGCCCGCACGACTCCGTGTCCTACCCCGAGCCGCACAAGTCCGCGCTCAACCCCTCGGGCACCCTGCGCAAGCACTTCCAGCTCTTCGCCAACATCCGCCCCGCCAAGAGCTTCCCCGGCGCCAAGGCCGTCTGCGACAACGCCGACCTGGTCATCGTCCGCGAGAACACCGAGGGCTTCTACGCCGACCGCAACACCTTCGCGGGCACGGGTGAGTTCATGCCGACCCCGGACACCGCGATCATGCTGGGCATCATCACCCGCGAGGCCACCGAACGCGTCGCCCGCGTCGCCTTCGACCTGGCCCGTTCGCGCCGCAAGAAGCTCACCATCGTCCACAAGGCCAACGTCCTGAAGCTCACCACGGGCCTGTTCCGCACGGTGTGCCAGGAAGTGGCGAAGGACTACCCGGACGTGACGGTGGACGACTTCCACATCGACGCCATGACCGTTCACCTGGTGCGCCGCGCCCAGGACTTCGACGTCATCGTCACCGAGAACATGTTCGGCGACATCCTCTCCGACCTGGCCGGCGAGATCTCCGGCTCGCTGGGCACCGCCCCGTCCATCAACTCCTCCGCCACCACCGCCATGGCCCAGGCCTCCCACGGCTCCGCCCCCGACATCGCCGGGCGGAACATCGCCAACCCGGTCGCCATGATCCTCTCCGGAGCCATGCTGTTCGAGTGGCTCGGCGCCAAGCACGGTGACGAGAGGCTCGCCACCGTCGCGAAGGTCATCGAGAAGGGTGTGGCCGACGCGATCGCCGCCGGCACCTCCACCCGCGACCTCGGCGGCTCCGCCTCCACCACCGAGTTCACCGCCGCCGTCATCGAGGCCATCGGCGCCGGCCAGAACTGACCGTCGCTCCCGGGGCGGGCCCACTCCGACCGGCCCGCCCCGGCCCACGCTCCGTCCGCACGCCCGAGGAGAGACCCCCGACCATGACCCTGCGCATCGGCTGCATAGCCGACGACTTCACCGGCGGCACCGACGTCGCCGCCGCCCTCCGGCGTGCCGGCCTGCGCACCGCCCTGGTCTTCGGCGTCCCGAATGACACCACCACGCTCCCTGCGGACTGCGACGCCGCGGTCGTCGCGCTCAAGTCACGGTCCACGCCCGCCGACGAGGCCGTCGCCGACTCCCTCGCCGCCCAGCGCTGGCTGTGGACCAAGGGCGCGGCTCAGGTCTACTTCAAGTACTGCTCGACCTTCGACTCCACCCCGCACGGCAACATCGGCCCGGTCACCGACGCCCTCATGGACGCCGCCGGCGCCACCGTCACCCTGCACTGCCCCGCCTCCCCGCCCAACGGCCGCACCGTCTACCAGGGCCACCTCTTCGTCCACGACCAGCTGCTGTCCGACTCACCGCTGCGCCACCACCCCCTCAACCCCATGACGGACTCCGCCCTGGTGCGCCTGCTGTCCGCGCAGACCCGCCACCAGGTGGCCCTGATCGACTGGACCACCGTCCGCCTCGGCACGGAGGCCGTACGCGACGCCGTACTCGCCCACCAGCAGGCCGGCGTCCGGCACGTCATCGCCGACGCCCTCACCGACGAGGACCTCGCCGTCCTGGGCGCCGCCACGCTCGAACTGCCGGTCGTCGCCGGCGCCGCCGGTTTCGCCGAAGGGCTCGGGCACGCCTACCCGGCCACCGGGCAGGCCACCGCCGAACCCTGGCCGGACCGGGGGCGGGCCGCCGTCCTGGCGGGCAGCTGCTCGGCCCGCACCCTGGAGCAGATCGCCCAGTTCTACGCCGCCGGCCTGCCCTCCCTCCACCTCGACGTGCTCGCCGCCGCCACCGGCCGCGACGTCACCGGCGAGGCCCTGGCCTGGTACGACGAACAGGACCCCACCCTGCCCGTCCTGATCTACGCCTCCGCCTCCCCGGAGGAACTGGCCGCTGTACAGGCCCAGTTGGGTGTCACGGAAGCCGCCGCGCAGGTGGAGGAACTCCTCGGGACCCTCGCCTCCCACCTGGTCGAACGCGGCGTACGCCGACTGCTCGTGGCGGGTGGTGAGACCTCCGGCGCCGTCACCACCGCCCTGGGCGTCCGGGCCGTCCTCGTCGGCGAGGAAGCCGACCCCGGCGTGCCGTGGACGTACGCCGCCACCAGGAGCGGTGACCTCGCCCTCATGCTCAAGTCCGGCAACTTCGGCGCCCCCGACCTGTTCACCCGTGCTCTCACGGAGGCCAAGTGACCACCTACGCCGACGAGTCGGCCGCCCGCGCACTCATCGTCCGTACCGCGCGCTCCTTCTTCACACGCGGTCTGACGCACGGCTCGACGGGCAACCTGTCCGTCCGCCTGGCCGACGGCAGCCTGCTGCTCACGCCCACCGGGTCCAGCCTCGGCACCGTCGAGGAAGCCGACCTCTCCCGCACCGACCTGCACGGCACGCACCTGGAGGGTCCCCGTCCGACGAAGGAGGCGTTCCTGCACGCCGCCTTCTACCGGGCCCGGCCGAACGCCCACGCGGTCGTCCACCTGCACTCGACGTACGCTGCCGCGATCTCCTGCCTCGGCGACGTGAACCCGGCCGACGCCCTTCCTCCACTCACCGCGTACTACGCCATGCGCGTCGGCACCCTGCCCCTTCTCCCCTACCACGCCCCCGGTGACGGCACCCTGGAACCGCTGGCCGAGCGGACGGCACGCACCCACCACGCCGTCCTCCTCGCCAACCACGGCCCTGTCATCGCCGGTACGACCATGGAGCAGGCCGCCGACGCGATCGAGGAACTCGAGGAGACCGCCAGACTCCACCTCCTCCTGCGGGGACACGCCACCCGTCCCCTCACCCCCGAACAGGCTGCCGCGCTCGCCCCCACATCCCCCTGACGGCCGGATGAGCAGCGAGCGCGGCAGTCTCCCCAGCGAAGGAACCCCATGACAGTCACCCCCGTCCCCACCGCCGACCTCGTCGACCAGTACGGCACCGAACTACGCGTCTGTGACCTGCAGTTCCGTCAGTTCGGCGGCCACCGCGGCTTCGCAGGACCGGTCCGTACGGTCTCCTGCCACGAGGACAACGGCCTCCTGCGCGACCTGCTGCGCACCCCAGGCGACGGCGCCGTCCTCGTCGTCGACGGGGGCGGCTCCCTGCGCACCGCCCTGGTCGGCGACCTCATCGCCGGCTCCGCCCAGGACAACGGCTGGGCCGGCCTGGTCCTGCACGGCGCCGTCCGCGACAGCGCCGCCCTCGCCGGTCTCCGCCTCGGCGTCAAGGCGCTGGGCACCGTTCCGCGCAAGAGCGGCAAGGACGCGGCCGGAGCCGTCGACGTGCCCGTCGCCTTCGGCGGCGTCACCTTCCGGCCCGGCGACATCCTGCACGCCGACGACGACGGCATCGTCCTCCTCCCCACGATTGGGTAGCCAGTGGTTCTGAAGACCTTCGGCTGGTCGTTCGCGGTCACCGCGCTCGGCCTGGTCGCAGCGATCCTCTTCGGGGGGGGGTGGACCGCGCACGCCGCCTCCGAGCGTCCCACGGCCGCAACGTCGGCACACCAGCCTGCCCGGCCCGGGCGTCATCCTCGGCGCCGAGTTCCTGACCGCCACCGGCGGCGACATGACGGACCGCATCAGGAATCAGCAGTAGGTGAGCAGACGGCCAAAATCGCCAGCCAGAGAACATAAAGGCCAATTGGACCATGCGTACATAAACAGGGGAAAGGCCCAGTGAAGGGTGATGATTCACTGAAAGGCATTACGGTCACGCACCGCAAGCCGGGCGTTACAGCAATGTGATCAAGGTGATGTTGCGTCAGATCGAGTTTCGAACATAAAGTCGACGCTCATGAATCGAGTGCTGCGTAAGCGTATCGGCGTAATGGTACTGGCTGCTTCCTCTGCGACGATTTTGTCCATTGCGCCGGCGGCGGCAATCACCGACATCAAGATCTCGGCCACTCAGGGCAGCATGACCTTCCACGACGACGGTGACGTATTCGAGGTGTGCGACACGAATGCGGATGGCGCAGGCGTCCTGGGGCGGCTGTACTACAAGGCCATAGGTGGCGACTGGTACGTCACGGATTACGAAGAGGACGGCGGCGACGCCGGGTGCGACAAAATGCCGCATGACATCAACGGCGTCGGCGACTACCAGATGAAGTTGTACTGGATGGGTACGGGTTACCCCGGTGTCAAGATCGCCGAAAGTCGCGTCTTCAACGAGTGAACCTCTTTCATCCTGAACAGCCGCAGGTCAGCAGTGAGCTCTTTCCAACCTGCCGGGTCGATCGGCCGGTTGGGCCGACCGACAGGTGAAGCCTCTGGCCAGATGGGTTTTCGACCAAGAAATCCGTCTCCGCCGGAGGCTTCATGTGCTTGTCCACCCGTCGGGCATCGACGTGTCCGGTTCCGCCCTGCGCTTCCCGTCCGTCGAGCTCCGCCGGCGCCGGCGGGAGCCCGGTACTCGCCGGCGGCGTCCGAACTCCGGCCGGCAGGCGCTGCCCACTCTCGCCCATCTCCGCAACGGTCACCCGTACGACCGGCTCACGACCGGGTTCGGCGTTAGTCTTCTTGAGCGCCGGCGGCGCATCGACCAGGCCCTCTACGCGGTGATCATGGAGGCATACGTACACGGTGTCTCCACCCGGTCGGTCGACGACACGTATCGGCCCGGCTCAGGGCACCCGCACGCGCGACGGGGAAGCCCTCATTTTGTCTAGACCTCTTGTCCCGCCCGTGATCCGAGGGCTACGTTTCCCCCTGCCCGGAGTCTTCGCGTTTCCTTCAACTCCCTTCATGAGCAAGGCTGGAAGGAGCACGTCCGTATGCAGGACCGGAGTCTGTCCAGACGAACCGTTCTCGCCTCCGCGACCGTGGTCGCCGCGAGCGCGACGGGCGTCGTGGGCGCGGCGGCCACCCCCGCGGTCGCGCACAGGCGCGACAACCGCCTGAAGAAGATCATCTCCAGGATGAGCGTCGAGGCGAAGATCGGCCAGCTGTTCGTGCCGTACTTCTACGGTACGTCGGCGACTTCTCCCAGCCGGTTCGACCAGGAGCGCAACCTCGGGGAACTCGGCGTCCGCACCGTGGCCGAGCTCATCGCCAAGTACCACATCGGCGGTGTCATCTACTTCCACGGCTGGACGAACAACATCCAAGACCCGCGCCAGGTAGCGGACTTGACGAACGGTGTGCAGCGGGCCTCACTCGCCCTGCCCACCCCCGTCCCGTCCCTGATCTCCATCGACCAGGAGCACGGGGTCAACGTCCGCATCGGCAGCGGCGCCACCCAGCTGCCGGGCGCGATGGCGCTCGGCGCGGGCCGCTCGCTCTCCGACGCGCGCACCGCCGGACGGATCTCGGGCACCGAACTCGCCGCCCTGGGCATCCACCAGAACTTCGCCCCGGTCGCCGACGTCAACGTCAATCCGGCCAACCCCATCATCAACGTCCGCTCCTTCGGCGCCGACGCCCACGCGGTCGGTCGCATGGTGGCGGCCCAGGTGACGGGTTATCAGCAGGCCGGCGTCGTGGCCTGTGCCAAGCACTTCCCGGGCCACGGGGACACCGGGGAGGACAGCCACACCGGACTGCCCGTGATCACCCACACCCGCGAGGAGTGGGAGCGCATCGACGCCCCGCCCTTCAAGGCCGCGATCGCCGCCGGCGTCGACTCGGTCATGACCGCGCACCTCCAGGTCCCCGCGCTCGACCCCAGCAACGAACCGGCCACCCTGTCGCCCACGATCCTCCAGGGCGTGCTGCGCGGCGAACTCGGCTTCGACGGCGTGATCGTCACCGACGCCCTCAACATGCAGGGCGTGCGCACCAAGTACGGCGACGACCGCGTGCCCGTCCTCGCCCTCAAGGCCGGCGCCGACCAGCTGCTGTTCCCGCCGGACATCGACGTCGCCTACAACGGCGTCCTGGCCGCCGTGCGCAGCGGAGAGATCACCGAGGAGCGGCTCGACGAGTCGGTCCTGCGCATCCTGCGGGTCAAGGACAAGGTCGGCCTGCTCAGCGGCAGCCCCTACGTCTCCCCGAAGGTGGTCGACCGGGTCGTCGGCGCCCGCAGCCACCGGCGCGCCGCCGACCGGATCGCCGAACGCACCACCACCCTGCTGGTCAACGAGGACGAGGCGCTCCCGCTGCGCCGCCGACAGAGGAGGCTGCTCGTGGTCGGCGCCAGCCCGGCCTTCCCGACCGACGACACCCGCACCACGGTGCCCGAGCTGGCCAGGGCGTTCGACGGACTCGGCTACAGCACCACCCACCTCGCCACCGGCCGGGCGCCCGACGCGGCGAAGATCGACGAGGCCGTGGCCGCCGCACGGGGACGGGACGCGGTGGTGGTCACCACCGAGAACGTCGGCGCCACCAGCGCCCAGCGCACCCTGGTGTCCCGACTGCTCGCGACGGGCGTCCCCGTCGTCCACCTCGCGGTGCGCAACCCCTACGACATCGCCCACCTCGGCGACGTCCCGGCCTCACTGGCCTCCTACTGCTGGACCGAGGTCGAACTGCGCGCCGCCGCCCGGGTGATCGCGGGACGGGTCGAGCCGCGCGGCAAGCTGCCCGTGCCCATCCAGCGGGCCGACGACCCGGCCGAGGTCCTCTTCCACTCCGGACACGGTCTGACGTACGACGACTGACGCCCGCGTTCCCACGCGGCTTTCCGCCCCGGTGCCCCTGAAGGGGGGAGCGCCGGGGCCGAAAGCGTCACCCGTTGGACTAGTGGACCCGATGTGACGGTGGTCGCCGCCGACCGAGCCGGGCTTCGTCGAGGTGGAGCGGTTCGAGGCCTATGGCGCCGAGCAGTGGTTCGGCGAGTGGTCCCCGGTCACGGCATCCGATCGAGCCCGTGCTCCCCGGCGTGGATCCGCCGGGCACGGCGGAGCAGCCCGTCAGGCGGCTGCCGGCACTACGGAAACTTCTCGGACCGATTCCGGTCAAACAGCGGTTCCCTGACGCAGGCATTCGGTCATTAGGGGTCACCCCCGGAAACCCGTTCCCCCGGGCCGGTGCCACCTGCCTACGGTGCCACCGCGGCCGGGGCGGGAACCACCGCCCCGTCGAGGCCGACGCAACCCGTGGAACAACAGATGAGGGAGACGTCCATGGCAACTGTCGAAGTGTCACTGAAGGACATCATGACCGCCGTCGAAGGGTCGCTCGGAGCGGCCGTCGTCGACTACTCCAGCGGCATGGCCCTGGGGACGCTGGGCGGGGGCAAGGACCTGGATCTCACCGTCGCGGCCGCCGGCAACACGGACGTCATCCGGGCCAAGCTGCGCACCATGGAACTACTGGGCCTGACCGGCCAGATCGAGGACATCCTCATCACGCTCGAAAGCCAGTACCACGTCATCCGGCCGGTCACCGGGCGGAACGGCAACGGACTGTTCCTGTACCTCGTACTCGACAAGTCCCGGTCGAACCTGGCGATGGCCCGCCACCAACTCAAGCGGATCGAAGAACAGCTGGAGGTGTGAACGACCCGGGAACCGGGTCGACGCGCGCCCATGATGTGAAGACTTCTTCAAGTCACCACATCAACATGGTCCCAATCCGTGGATGCGCGCCGGGCCGAGCAAGAAGGATCGGCTCCGAAGGACAGCACATCGTGCGGCGGCGCGTCCGTGAGGGCGCCGCCGCACCGTGCAGAACATCCCCGATGCGGCAGGGAGTGCGCGCCCATGCAAGTCCCCCTCTACCAGGCCAAGGCGGAGTTCTTCCGCATGCTGGGGCACCCTGTGCGCATCAGGGTCCTGGAACTGCTGCAGCACGGTCCCGTGCCGGTGCGGGACCTGCTCGCCGACATCGACATCGAGCCGTCCAGCCTCTCGCAGCAGCTGGCCGTGCTCAGGAGGTCCGGCATCGTCGTCTCGGTCCGGGAGGGCTCCACCGTCCGCTACGCCCTCGCCGGCGGCGACGTCGCCGAGCTCCTCCGCGCGGCCCGCCGGATCCTCACCGAACTGCTGGCCGGTCAGAGCGAGCTCCTGGCCGAACTCCGGCAGACCGACGCACCCGTGGCGTCGGTCCCCACGAGCAGGCGGGGCTGAGAGGGCCGCCGGACCCGCCGCCTCGCCCGTGCCCGTCACAGGTCGGCCGGTGTGTCCAGACCGGTCAGGGCGCCCACGGGGTCCGGGTCGGGGGTGCCGCGGGGCCACCAGTCGTCGTGGCCCGGCTCGGACTCGTAGGCGTACCACAGGTGGTCGCGGCCGAGGCGGAGCTGGACGTGGCCCCGTGGGTGGGTGAGGCGGTTGCGCCAGGGGCGGAAGGCGGGGAGGTCGGCGGCGAGGAGGAGCGGGCGGGCGCGGTCGAAGCGGCCGGCCGGCGGGTCCCAGGGCTCCTCGAGGACCGCGAGACCCGTCGGGCCGCCCTGGCGCCAGGCGGCGACCGCGCGCGCCAGCTCGGCGGGGGTGCGGCCGGCGGCTCCGGCGAGGGAGGAGTACAGCGCGCGCGTCGCCGCGGTCAGGCCGGAGCCGGGGCGGGCGGCGGCGAGCCGCACCGCGTCCTGCCAGAGGGTGAGCCGGCCGACCGGGTCGCGGCCGGTGGTGAGCAGGGCGTGCGCGCGGGCGGCGGCGTCGGTGGCCAGCTGGTCCAGCGCGAACGGGTCGGGACCGCCCGGGGACGCGGGGTACACGGGCGGCTGCCCGGGATGCGGTGGCGGGGGCGGCGGGGCCGGGAGCGGGGGGAGTTCGCGGTCGCGGCGGGCGAGGACATCGGCTGCCCGGATGCCCGGCAGGGGTTCCGGTTCCTTTCCCCGGACGGCGCGGGCCGCGCGGGTGGCGCTGAGCCGGGACAGCGCGTCGATCACCTGGCGCTCACCGCGTCCGCGCAGCAGGAGCAGCACGAACGGGTCGGCGTCGAGCAACCGGGCCGTCTGGTAGCAGAGGGCCGCGGCGTGCTTGCAGGGGTGGCCGGAATCGGGGCAGCTGCACTGCGGGGCGAGGTCGCCGGGGCCGGGCAGCAGCGCTGCTCCGCAGTCGGCGAGGGACTGGGGCATCTCCTTGTCCAGCAGCGCCGCGATGTGGCCGGGGCGGTCGGCGGCGGCGTCCAGGAACCGCTCCCAGTCGGCGTCCGTGAACGTCCGCAGCCGCACCTGCACGCGGTACGGCCGCGGGCGGCTGCCCTGCACGTACGCGAGGACCAGTCCCGGCGTGACGGTGATGGCGTCCACATGGCCCCGCTCGGCGTATCCGCGTCCGCGTGCGAGTCGGGCGGCGGCCGGCGCACCCTCCTCCAGCGCCGTGACCCATGCGTCACCCCACCAGGTCTCGGCGAAGCCCTCGCTGTCCGAGGCCCGGGGCGGGAACGCCGGGAAGGTGCGGCGCAGGTCGCCGTCGCGGGCGGGGGCGGCCATGGAGCGGGGGGTGGCGGGTGCGGGCGGTGCGGTGTCGCCCGGGAGGCCGAGGGGGACCGAGGCTCCGCTGCGGGAGCGCGGGTCGCCGGGTGACGTCGGGGTGCCGCTCGGGCCGGGGGTGTCGTCGGTCTCCGCATCCGGCCCGGGCATGCGGAAGGCGTCCGTGAGCGACTCCCTGACGTCACCCGGGAGGCCGAGGGGGGCCGAAGCTCCGCTGCGGGAGCGCGGGTCGCCGGGTGACGTCGGGGTGCCGCTCGGGCCGGGGGTGTCGTCGGTCTCCGCATCCGGTCCGGGCATGCGGAAGGCGTCCGTGAGCGACTCCCGTACCTCGCGGGCCCGGGCGTCGGCGGCACGGTCGCCGCGGGTCGTGCGCGGGACGCGGGGTGACGGGGCGCGCCGTTCACGGGGCTCGGCGCCCGCCGTACGGCCGTCCGGTGCCGGACGCGCCCTCGGCGCTTCCCCGCGCGCGGAGCGCAGCGCCTCCCGCGCGATGTCCCCGGGGCGCGGAGCCTCGCGGTGTCCGGCGCCGTCGCCGGCCACGGCCGCCGGGTCCCCGGACGGCGTCTCGGTGGTGGGCGGCCCCTCACCGTGGGGCCGCTCTTCACGGGGTGCCCTGTCCTCCGCGGGAGGGTGTGCCGCCGGTGCGCCGGTGTCCTCGCGGTCCGGGTCCGCCGCGTCGGCGGGCCCCGCCGTGCCGCGCCGGGCCCGTACCGCCTGCCGCAGCGCCTCACGGGCCACGTCGCCGGGGCGGTGTTCCCGGGTTTCGGGCCGAGCGGGCCGGTGGGGGCGGTCGGGCTGTCCGGTGGCCGGGGCCGGGGCGGCCGGCTGATCGGGAGCGGGCCGGTGCTCCGGTGCGGCCGTGGCCGTCGGCTCGCGGGTCACCCGTGCGCGGGCCGCGCGCAGGGCCGCGCGGGCCTCGTCGGAGGGGCGGGGGGTCATGCCGGCCTCCGCAGGGACACCAGGTCGGACAGGTCGCGGTCGGACAGCTCCGTGAGGGCCGCCTCGCCGGAGCCGAGGATCGCGTCGGCGAGGGCGCGCTTGGACTCCAGCATCTCGGCGATACGGTCCTCGACCGTGCCCTCGGTGACCAGGCGGTGGACCTGGACGGGCTGGGTCTGGCCGATGCGGTACGCGCGGTCGGTGGCCTGCTCCTCCACCGCGGGGTTCCACCAGCGGTCGAAGTGGACGACGTGGCCCGCGCGGGTGAGGTTGAGGCCGGTGCCGGCGGCCTTGAGGGAGAGCACCAGGACCGGGGTCGCGCCGCTCTGGAAGCGGTCCACCATGTGCTCCCGCTCCGCCACCGGCGTACCCCCGTGGAGGAGCTCGACGGGGACCGCGCGCTCGGCGAGGTGCGCGGTGATCAGGCGGGCCATCCCGACGTACTGCGTGAAGACCAGGGCGGAGCCGTCCTCGGCGAGCAGGGTGTCCAGCAGCTCGTCCAGCAGGGCCAGTTTGCCGGAGCGGGCCACGAGCCGGTCGCCTCCGGCACGCGCCTGCTCCTCCTTCAGATAGAGCGCCGGGTGGTCGCAGATCTGCTTGAGCGAGGTCAGCAGCTTCAGCACCAGTCCGCGCCGGCCCATGCCCTGCGCGGACTCGATGGCGTGCATCGACTCGCGCACCACCGCCTCGTACAGCGCGGCCTGTTCGCGGGTGAGCGGTACCGGGTGGTCCGTCTCGGTCTTGGGCGGCAGTTCGGGGACGATGCCGGGGTCGGACTTCCTGCGTCGCAGCAGGAAGGGGCGGACCAGGCGGGCGAGGCGCTCGACGGCCTCCTCGTCCTCGCCGGTCTCCACCGCGCGCGCGTGCCGGGCGCGGAAGGACTTCAGCGGGCCGAGGAGTCCGGGGGTCGTCCAGTCGAGGAGGGCCCACAGTTCGGAGAGGTTGTTCTCCACGGGGGTGCCGGTGAGCGCCACCCGCGCGGGGGCCGGGATCGTGCGCAGTGCCTTCGCGGTCGCGGAGTGGGGGTTCTTGACGTGCTGTGCCTCGTCGGCGACGACCATGCCCCACGGCTGCCCGGCCAGCTCCGGTGCGGCGGAGCGCATGGTGCCGTAGGTGGTGAGGACGAAGCCGCCGTCGAGGCCGTCCAGGGTGCGGTCGGGGCCGTGGAAGCGGCGCACGGGGACGCCGGGCGCGAACCGGGTGATCTCCCGCTGCCAGTTGCCGAGCAGCGAGGCCGGGCAGACCACCAGGGTCGGCTCGGTGCGGGCCCGCTTCAGATGCAGCGCGATGAGGGTGACGGTCTTGCCCAGGCCCATGTCGTCGGCGAGGCAGCCGCCGAGGCCGAGGGAGGTCATGAGGTCCAGCCAGGCCAGGCCCCGCAGCTGGTAGTCGCGCAGGGTGGCGTCGAGGCCGGGTGGCGGCTCGGCGGGCCGCACCCCTGCGGTCAGGCGGTCACGGAGGGCGGCGAGGGCACCGGCCGGCACCGCCTCGACCGTCTCCCCGTCGACCTCCGCGTGGCCGGTGAGGGCGACGGACAGCGCGTCGACCGGGTCGAGCAGCCCCAGGTCCCGTTTGCGGGCCTTGCGGACGAGGGCGGGGTCGACCAGCACCCACTGGTCGCGCAGCCGTACGACGGGACGGTGGGTCTCGGCCAGGGCGTCCATCTCGGCCTCGGTGAGCGGGTCGCCGCCGAGGGCGAGCTGCCAGCCGAACCGCAGCAGGTCCTCGCTCTCGAAGAAGCCGGTGCCGTCCTTCGCCGAGCCCGGAGCCGGGCGGACCACCGCCGTGACGGTCAGGTCCTGGGCGAGGTCCCGGGGCCAGTGCACGGCGACGCCGGCGGCGGCGAGCCGGGTGGCCACCACGCCCAGCAGGTCGTTCAGCTCCTCCTCGGAGAGGGCCAGCACATCGGGCACGTCCTGGTCGGAGAGCCGGTCCAGCGGTGGCCAGACCCGGGCCGCGCGGCGCACCGCGAGGGCCGCGTCCACCCGCGCGCGGGGGCCGAAGGCGCTGTCCGCCGCGCCCGCCCACAGGGCCGCCGCGTCGGCCACCAGGGTCGGATCGGCGAGGCTGTGCACCTGGACGATCGCGGCGCCCGCGCCGCGCGCGCCGCTTCCGTCCCCGCCGGCGCCCTCACCGGTGTCGAAGAGGTCGTAGGCGGACAGGTCGAGGCGGAGCGAGATCCGTACGCCGGCGTCCATGCCGGCGGCGACCTCGGCGGCCCAGTCGTGGGCGTCGGGCAGCCGCTGCGCCTTCCGCGCGGCGAACGGCGGCCCCGAGGCGTACGGCGCGGCCGGGGTGCGGGGCAGGGTGTCGGCGACCGCGTCCAGGAAGGCGCGCACCAGTGCCTCCGGCCGGGGCAGCCGGAGGGGGCCGGGGCCGGGCAGCGGGACGGCGTGGCCCTCGTGGGGCAGGGCGGCGGCCACCGCGCGCAGGTGCGCCACGTCGTCGGGGTCGAGCGGGCCGGCGCGCCAGGCGTCGTGGCCGGTGACGGTGAGACCGGGCAGCAGCCGGCCGCGGGCGGTGAGCCGCAGGGCGTGCAGGGCGGCGGCGCCCCAGCAGGCGGTGGCGGGGTGGGCCGCGGGGTCGTGCCGGGCGCGGACCAGCAGCGGCAGGGCCTCGTCGACGGGGAGGGAGAGCGCCGGGGTCGTCCGCCGCCGCACCCCCGTGCCGTGCGGGCGGACGACGGTGAGGTCGGTGCGCGACGCGGAGGCGCCGGGTGGTCCGGGCGGCTCTTCGCCGTCGGGGCCGCCCTCGGGGTCGTAGAAGGCGACGCGTCCCTCGCGCGGGAGGGGTGCCGGGAGGAAGACGGCCGCGAGCCGGACGGGGACGTCCGTCCCGTCCGCGTCGCCGGTCCCGGCGGTGTCCCGCCCGGCCGTCACGGTCCGCTCGCTCATACGTCCTGTCACCTCCCGCCCGTCCGTCGGATCAGTCGTCCCCGACTCTACGGGCGGGGTCTGACAATCGGCCCCGGCGGCCGGTGGGGCGGGCGGGATCAGGGCACGGTGCGGGAGACGACGTACACCCTCGGGTAGCCCGGCTTGTCATGGTTGACGACGACGTCGTGGGTGGGCGCCGGGTCCTTCTGCTCGTGGACGAGGCCGGACCAGGTGCCGGGTCCGTCGAACGTCCAGCCGGTGATCTCCCGGTCGCGCTCGCTGATGGTGATGTCGTCCTGCTTCAGGCCGCTCTCCCGCACACCCATGCTGGTGAGGAAGGCGCTCAGGCCCGCGTCGGTGGTCTCGAACTCGACGTAGAGGCGGCTGGTCCTCCAGTTGTTGGTCTCGTAGGAGGCCACCCACCAGGCGGGGTGCGGGACGGGCACCTGGTAGAGGCGGCGCTGCACCTTCGACGGCCAGCCCTCGGTGAGGCCGGTCGCGGAGTACTTCGCCTCCTTGTCCTTGCCACTGGCCCGGCTCTGGTTCGCGGAGATCACCAGGTACCCGGCCGGGACGCCGATGAGCAGCACGATGATCAGCAGGGTGAGTGCCCTGCGGCGGATCATGTGCCGCCGGTCCTCGGCCGGGCGGGGCGCGCCCGGGAGGGCCGGCGGCTGGGGGAACCCGTCGCTCACAGCGACTCCTGGGTGGTACGGCGGGCCTCCGCGTACCGCTCGTAGCGTTCGTACCGCTCGACCCGGCGGCGCTTGGCGCGGCGGAAGCGGCGGGCGACCAGCCGGGCGAGGTCGGCGGCGCCGACCATGCCGGCCTCGGGGCCGAGCTGGGCGCGGACGATGTGGGCCTCGGGGCGGTAGCCGCGGCCGGTGAGGTGCCGCTTGAAGGCGTCCCGCGCGGGGCCGATCAGCAGGTCGTCGGCGGCGGAGACGCCACCGCCGATGACGAAGCAGGAGGGGTCGAGGGCGGCGGCGAGGTTGGCGATGCCGACGCCGAGCCACTGCCCGATGTCCTGGAGCAGCTCGATGCACATGGCGTCGCCCTCACGGGCCAGCTCGGTGATCATCGGGCCGCTGATGTCGGCGATGTTGCCCTTGACGTGCTCGATGATCCCGTAGGCGACCGGTGAGTCGGCGGCGGCCAGCTCGCGGGCCTCGCGGACCAGTGCGTTGCCGGAGCTGTACTGCTCCCAGCAGCCGCGGTTGCCGCAGGGGCAGCGGTGGCCGCCGGGGACGACCTGCATGTGGCCGAACTCGCCGGCCACTCCGTACTTGCCGCGCTTGACCTGCCCGTCCTCCAGGATCGCCCCGCCGATGCCGGTGCCGAGCGTGATCATGACGAGGTGGTCCTCGCCGCGGCCGGCGCCGAAGCGCCACTCGGCCCAGGCGGCGGTGTTGGCGTCGTTGTCCACCAGGACGGGGACGGCGAGGCGTTCGGCGATCCGGTCGCGCAGCGGTTCGTTGCGCCAGGACAGGTGGGGGGCGAACAGCACGCGGTTGCGGTCGGCGTCGACCCAGCCGGCCGCGCCGATGCCGACCGCGTGCACGTCGTGCCGGTCGGACAGGTCCAGCACCAGTTCGACGATGGTGTCCTCGACGACCTTGGGGCTCTTGGACTTGTCCGGGGTCTCCGTGCGCAGCCGTTCCAGGATGTTGCCGTCGGCGTCGACGACGCCCGCCATCACCTTGGTGCCGCCGATGTCGATGCCGACCGTCGGGACACGGGGCGCCGTCAGGTGGGAGCGGCGCTCACGGGTGCCGACGGTTCTCAGGACCGGGGCGCGGCGGGAGCCGATGGGGGCGGTGAAGTCGCGGTAGGTGCTCATCGTGTGCGATTGTGCCGCACGGCTCCGCCGGGTGCCGAATGGATCCCGGGTGCGTGGTGTGGATCATTGTCGGGTGCGGGTGCGTCGTGGTTTCCCGCGCCCACGCGGCGGAGCCGCAGATCTATACAGCCCCGCGACCCTGGGCCAACTGCAGTTCGTGGCGTAGATCGTCCAGCTCGTTGCCTCCCGCCATCTGGCTCGTCAGCTCGTCCAGGGTGATCTCGTCACGGGTGTGGTTGCCGACCATCGTGCCGCGCTTCAGCAGGACGAACCGGTCCCCCACCAGATACGCGTGGTGCGGGTTGTGGGTGATGAGGACGACGCCCAGGCCCTCGTCGCGTGCTGCCGACACGTACTTCAGGACCACGCCCGACTGTTTCACGCCCAGGGCCGCCGTCGGTTCGTCCAGGACGAGGACCTTCGCTCCGAAGTGCACCGCGCGGGCGATGGCCACGCACTGGCGTTCGCCGCCGGAGAGGGTGCCGATGGGCTGGTCGACGTCGCGGAGGTCGATGCCCATGCGGAGGAGTTCCGCGCGGGTGGTGCGGCGCATGTGGTCGACGTCCATGCGCTTGAAGGGGCCGATGCCCTTGCGCGGCTCGGAGCCGAGGAAGAAGTTCCGCCAGACCGGCATCAGCGGGACGACGGCCAGGTCCTGGTGGACGGTGGCGATGCCCCGGTCCAGGGCCTCGCGCGGGGAGGCGAGGCGGGTCTCCTGGCCGTCGAGGGCGAGGGTGCCGCCGTCGTGCCGGTGCAGTCCCGCGATGATCTTGATCAGGGTGGACTTGCCGGCGCCGTTGTCGCCCAGCACACAGGTGATCTCGCCCGCGCGCACCTCCAGCGAGACGCCTTCGAGGGCGCGGACGTTGCCGTAGTGCTTGCTGACGCCGGACAGCTCCACGAGGGCCGTACGGGAGTCGGTCCGTGTCATTTCGATGCCTCCGCGCGGCGGCGTACCCAGGTGTTGAGCAGGGTGGCGAGGAGCAGCATCGCTCCGAGGAAGAACTTGAACCAGTCGGGGTTCCACTCGGCGAAGACGATGCCCTTGCTGGTCATTCCGAAGAGCAGCGCGCCGACCGCCGAGCCGACGGCGCTGCCGTGGCCGCCGGTGATCAGACAGCCGCCGATGACGGCCGCGATGATGTAGATCAGCTCGTTGCCGACGCCCTCGCCGGACTGGACGACGTCGTAGGAGAAGAGCAGGTGCTGGCCGCAGATCCAGGCGCCGAAGGCGACGCCCATGTAGAGGGCGGTCCTGGTCCGGGCCACGGGGACGCCCACCGCGCGGGCGGCGTTCTCGTTGCCGCCGACCGCGAAGATCCAGTTGCCGGCGCGGGTGCGCAGCAGGATCCAGCTGCCGAGGGCGACCAGGGCGAGCCACCACAGGACGGTGACCTTGATGTGCGTGCCGCCGACGGTGAGGGTCGACGCGAACAGGGCCCGCGCGGTGGTGAAGCCCTCCATGTCGGCGATGGTCCTGGTGGAGACGGTGCCGCCGATCAGCTTGGTGAAGCCGAGGTTCATGCCGGTCAGCATCAGGAAGGTGCCGAGCGTGACGATGAAGCTCGGCAGTTTCGTGCGGGCCAGCATGATCCCGTTGAAGGCGCCGACGGCGAGCGTGACCAGCAGGGACACGCCGACGCCGACCCAGACGTTGGCGGTCATCTGGTAGCTGAACATCGACGACACCAGTGCCGACGACGTGACCAGGACCCCGGCCGACAGGTCGAACTCGCCGCCGATCATCAGCAGCGCCACCGGGACGGCCATGATGCCGATGGTGGAGGACGCGTAGAGCACGGTGCCGAGGCTGGAGGCACGCAGGAAGCCGTCGGCGGCGAGGGCGAAGCAGCAGAAGACGGCGATCGCGCCGACGAGGGAGCCGAGCTCGGGTCTGGTCAGCAGCCGCTGGAGCGGCGAAGAACTGCGCAGAAACCTTTCATCAGAGGCACCGGAAGGGACATCGGGGGATGCGCCGGGAGTCGTCGCGCTCATCGGGTGCCCCGCTGCGTGTAGTCCTCGAGCGCGGCGGCGTCGTCCTTGGTGATGACCTGCGGTCCGGTGAGCACGGGCCGGCCGCCGCCGAGGACGTCGGCGTTGTACCGGTACAGCCACAGCAGGTCGACCGCCTCGTAGCCCTGGAGGTAGGGCTGCTGGTCGACGGCGAAGCCGAGGCTGCCGTCCTTCAGGCCGGCGGCGACCTTGGCGTTGAGGTCGAAGGTGTCGATCTCGGCGTCGCTGCCCGCGCCCTCGCGGGCCTTCGCGGCGGTGTCGGCGTAGGGGGCGCCGAGGGTGACGACGGCGTCCACGGCCGCGTCGGACTGGAGCCGGGCCTCGATCGCCGACTGCACGTCGGGCATGCTCGTGCCGTTGACGTGGAGGCGGACCAGCGTGCCGTCGAAGGTCTTCTCCACACCGTCGCAGCGCTGCTCGTGACCGACGTTGCCCTGCTCGTGCAGGACGCAGAGGGCCTTCTTGCGGCCCCGCTCGTTCAGTTCCTCGCCGACCGCCTCGCCGGCGATCGTCTCGTCCTGGCCGATGTGGGTGAGCGCGCCGAACTCCTTGGACTCGGCCGAGCCGCTGTTCACGGTGACGACCGGGATGCCGGCCTCGCGGGCGCGGGCGAGGGACGCCTTCATCGCGTCCGGCTTGGCGAGGGTGACGATGATGCCGTCCACCTTCTTGTCGACGGCCGCGTCCACGAGCTGCGCCTGCTGCTGGGCCTCGTCGTCGTGCGAGTAGAGGAAGTGGATGTTGTCCTTCACCGCGGCCTGCTCGGCGCCGCCGCGGACGATGTCCCAGAAGGTGTCGCCGTCTCCCGCGTGGGTGACCATCGCGAAGGTCCAGCGGGGGGTGTTCACCGCCGCCCGCCCCTGGGCCGCCGCGGCCGCGCGGGCGTCCTCCGCCCGTTTGCCGCCGGTACTGCTGCATCCCGCGAGCGAGAGACTCAGCGCCCCCGCCAGCGCGATGCCCACCCAGGTCGAAAACCGTGACACGAGGACTTGCCCTTCTTGCTGTGCTCTTGCGTGTGCAAGGGGCCGATGACCGCACCGGCCCCAAACGCCCCATTCTCGAACACGGGCATCGGGCGTCCCCGCGCGGGGAGCGGAATCCGGTCACATTGTCCTGACATTAAGACGGCACGGTGTGTACGCCGCGGCGAATTGTCAGGACCGTACAAGCAGTTGGAATTCGAACGAGTAGCGGGAGGGCCGGTAGGTGTGGGTGCCGAACTCCACCGCGCGGCCGGTGTCGTCGAAGGTCACGCGCTCCATGGTGAGCAGCGGGGCGCCGGTCTCCTCCCCGAGCCGCTCGGCCTCGCCGGCGGTGGCGGCACGGGCGCCGATGGTCTGGCGGGCGCTGTGCAGGGTGATCCCGGCGGCCCGCATCAGCCGGTACAGGCCGGTGGCCTCCAGCCGGCCGGTGTCCAGGTCGAGCAGGCCGGGCGGCAGGTAGTTGCACAGGTACGCCATCGGCTCCCCGTGGGTGAGCCGCAGCCGTTCGATCCGGTGGACCTCGCTGTCCTCGGCCACCCCGAGCGCGGCCGCGACCTCGGCGGACGCCGCCACGACGGTGTTGACCAGCACTTTCGTGGCAGGGCGCTGACCGGCCGCCTCCAGGTCGTCGTAGAGGCTGCTGAGCTCCAGCGGACGTTTGACCTTGCTGTGCACCACCTGGGTGCCGACCCCGCGGCGGCGCACCAGCAGGCCCTTGTCGACGAGGGACTGGATGGCCTGGCGGACGGTCGGCCGGGACAGGCCGAGCCGCGCGGCGAGCTCGATCTCGTTGCCCAGCAGGGTGCCGGGGGTCAGCACGCCGTGCTCGATGGCGGACTCCAGCTGCCGGGACAGCTGGAAGTACAACGGCACGGGGGAGCCGCGGTCCACGCTCAGCTCCAGCTGTACGGTCGGGTCCACTTCTGGTTTCGGCACGGGCCGAGCGTAGCCCCGCGCGCTGTTGACGGGAAGTTGTGTAGTTCGGTTGTCCGGACATACGCATTGACAGGGAGCGACGCGGGCCCCACTTTGTTTCCATGCGCATCGGGGTCATCGGTACGGGCCGTCTCGGCACCATTCACGCCCACACACTCAGCAGGCACCGCGACGTCGGCTCCCTGATCCTCACGGACGTCGATCCGGCGCGGGCGCAGGCCCTCGCCCACCGGCTCGGCGAGACGGCGGCACCCGGAGTGGACGAGATCTACACCTGGGGAGTGGACGCCGTGGTGATCACCGCGGCCACGTCCGCCCACGCCGATCTGATCGGCCGGGCGGCCCGCGCGGGGCTGCCGGTGTTCTGCGAGAAGCCCATCGCCCTGGACCTGGCGGGCACGTTACAGGCGATCACGGAGGTCGAGACGGCCGGGACCGTCCTGCAGATGGGGTTCCAGCGCCGTTTCGACGTCGGGTACACGGGCGCGCGGGAGGCGGTGCGCTCGGGCAGGCTCGGGCGGCTGCACACCGTACGGGCGATGGCCGGCGACGCGGAGCCGCCACCGGCCGGGTATCTGCCGCAGTCCGGCGGGCTGTACCGGGACGCCCTGATCCACGACTTCGACATGCTGCGCTGGGTGACCGGCCGGGAGGTCACGGAGGTCTACGCGGCCGGGTCCGACGCCGGGCCCGCGATGTTCCGCGAGGCGGGCGACGTGGACACCGGCGCGGCGCTCCTCACCCTCGACGACGGCACGCTCGCCACGGTCACCGCGACCCGGCTGAACGGAGCCGGCTACGACGTGCGCATGGAGCTCGCCGGGGAGCGGGACCAGATCGCCGTCGGCCTGGACGACCGTACGCCGATCGCGTCCACCGAGCCGACCGGGCCGCCGGCCGCGGACAAGCCGTGGACGGGGTTCCTGGAGCGGTTCGGGCCCGCGTACGAGGCCGAACTGGTCGCGTTCGTCGAGGTGGTGCGGGGCGAGCGGGCCAACCCGTGCGACGGGCGGGAGGCCCTGCAGGCGCTGCTGATCGCGGAGGCGTGCGAGCTGTCCCGGCGGGAGCGCAGACCGGTCCGGCCGACGGAGCTGGTGAGCGGGGCGACGGCGGCGGCGTACACCTGAGATCAGCGGTCCCCGGGCTCCTCCAGGAGGCCGGCGTCATGGGCCAGCAGGGCGATCTGCACGCGGTTGTTGAGGCCGAGCTTGGCCAGGATCCGGGAGACGTGGGTCTTGACGGTGGCCACGCTCAGGTAGAGCTCGGTGGCGATGTCGGCGTTGGCCAGGCCCCGGCCCACCGCGACGGCGACCTCGCGTTCCCGGTCGTTGAGGTCCGCGACGCGCGCACGCGCGCGTGTGCGCCGCGTGTCGGCGGCGGTGCCGGCCGCGTGTGCCATCAACTGCCGGGTGACGGTCGGTGACAGCACCGGGTCGCCGGCCGCGACCCGGCGCACCGCGGCGACGATCTCGGCGGGCGGGGTGTCCTTGAGGACGAACCCGGCGGCGCCCGCGCGGAGCGCGCGCAGCACCTGCTCGTCGGCGTGGAAGGTGGTGAGCACCACGACCTGCGGGGCGTCCTCGCGCCGGCGCAGCGACTCGGTGGCGGTGAGACCGTCCACCGTCGGCATCCGGATGTCCATGAGGACGACGTGCGGCCGGGTACGGTCGACGAGCGCCTCGACCTCGCCGCCGTCGGCGGCCTCACCGACGATCTCGATGTCGTCCGCGCCGCCCATCATGAAGGACAGCCCGGCCCGCACCAGCGGGTCGTCGTCGACGAGGAGCACTCTGATCGCAGTCATGGCCCGTAGGTAATCACGGCCGTGCGGGGCGGGGACACACGTACCGGCCGCTCCCGGTTCAGCCCCACGGCAGCCGGGCCCGTACCTCGAACCCGCCGTCGGGGGCGGGCCCGTGCTCCAGGGCGCCGCCCGCCAGGGTCGCCCGTTCGGTGAGACCGATCAGGCCCTGCCCGGCGCCGGGCACATGCGGTACGTCCCCCTCCGGCGCGGGGTTGCGCACGGTCACGGTGAGGCCCTCCCCCGGGCCGCCGGTGACCGACACGGTGACCTCCGTGCCGGGGGCGTGCTTGCGGGCGTTGGTCAGGCCCTCCTGGGCGATGCGGTAGGCGGTGCGGCCGACGGAGGCGGGGACGGCGGCCGGGTCGGTGACCCGCTGGTCCAGGGTGATCTTCATGCCGGCCTGCCGGGACTCGGCGACCAGGGGGTCGAGCGCCGCGAGCGTCGGCTGCGGCCGGCCCGCGTCGTCGGCGTCACCGGCCCGCAGCACACCGATGATCTCCCGCAGGTCCTGCAGCGCCTCGTGCGCGCTCTCCCGGATGACGCCGGCCGCCCGCGCGACCTCCGCGCGCGGGGCGTCGGGCCGGAACTCCAGGGCGCCCGCGTGCACGCTCAGCAGCGTCAGCCGGTGCGCGAGCACGTCGTGCATCTCCCGCGCGATGGCCTCCCGCGCGAGCCGCTGCGCCTGCTCGGCCCGCAGCCGCGCCTCGGTCTCGGCCCGCCGCGCACGGTCCCGCAGGCTCAGCATGAGCTGCCGTTTGGACCGTACGAACATGCCCCAGCCGACGGTCGCGGCCGTCAGCACGAGGAAGAGGACGAGCACGGCGAGGTACGGCAGGTCGGGGTCGGGGCGCCACCAGAAGTACAGCGGGACGAGCGCCGCCTGGATACCGCCCACCCAGGCCACGTACCGGAAGGGCCGGTGCACGGCGAGCGTGAACAGGGAGATGATCGCCACGCCGCCGGAGGTCTCCGAGACGAAGCTGACCGGGATCATCACGGCGGCCAGCGCGAGCGGCCAGCGCCGGCGCAGCCAGAGCGCGGCGCACGACAGCGCGCCGAGCACCTGGTCGGCGACGGCCAGCGCGTGCGGGATGTCGTGGTTGTCGCGGAGCGTGTCGGCGCCCGCCAGGCCCACGAGCACGGCCAGCAGGAAGCAGGCGAAGTCGACGGCCCAGTCGCGCGCGGTGCGCCGGGGCCGTCGCCCGGAGCGGGCCGCGTCGGGGTCGAGTTCGTGGATGAGGGCGGACGGGAAGAACCATCGGCGCCCCGTGAACACCGGGGCGGTCTGCGCCGCCTTGTCACCAGTCACGGTCGGCAAATCTACGCAGGGGGCGGCCCCGGCACAGCCTCGCCGGCGGGATCGGCTACCGAAGTCGCGGCACCGCAGACTTTCGGCGCTCCGGCCGGCGCGGAGTGCCGTCTTCGGTCGGGCAGGGCCCGTCTCGCGGCCGATGCGGGTGGGGTGTCCGCGGGGCGAGAGTCGGTGGCATGAAGCAATTGCTGGAGGTTCTGGGTTTCCTCGCCTTGGTGCAGGGGGTGGCGGGTCTGGTGAGCGAGCTCGCCGGCTGGGACTGGGGGCTCGTCCACCGGTTCTCGTTCCTCGACGGTTACGAACTCTTCGCGAGCATCGCCCTGCTGGTGCTGAGCGGCGCCCTGTTCGCCGCCGCGGAGAGCCGGAAGCCCGGCTGACACCGCCGTCCGGGTGGCGGCGTCCACCGGTGCGGCCGGTGTCAGGCGTTCTCCGGGAGCTCGTACGAGCCGTACTCGGGGCGGCCGGAGAAGTCGTAGGTCTGGATGGACACGCCCGCGGCGGTGATCTCTCCGCCGGTGTGCCGGAAGGCGCTCGGCATCGAGCCCTCCGGGAACAGGCGGCGCCCGGCTCCGAGGACGACCGGGAAGGTCAGCAGGTGCAGGGTGTCCACGAGGTCGAGCGCGAACAGGGACCGGGCGAGGGCGCCGCTGCCGTGGAGCTGGAGCTCGCCGTCGGTGCGCTCCTTGAGGGCGGTGACCTCCTTGGCGAGGTCGCCGCGGATCACGGTGGTGCCGGCCCATTCGGGGTCGGTGAGGCCGGCGGAGGCGACGTACTTCGGCAGCGCGTTCAGTTTGCCGGCGACCGGGTCGGCGGGGTCGGTCATCTTCGGCCAGTACGAGGCGAAGATGTCGTACGTACGACGGCCGAGGAGGAAGGCGCCCACGCGGGAGAAGACCCCGTTGACGAACCGGCCGAAGTCCTCGTCTCCGTAGGGGACGCTCCAGCCTCCCTGTTCGAAGCCGTCCCTGGTGTCCTCCTGGGGGCCGCCGGGGGCCTGGTAGACGCCGTCGAGGGTGACGAAGGTGGTGACTACGAGCTTGCCCATGACGGGTTCCTGCCTTCCGGTACGGGGGTGGGGCGTGCCGTCATCAGCTCAGACCCCGGCGGGGCCCGCAACTCATCGGCGTTGCGTCAGGTCGACGTCCGTTCGCCGCCAGCGCGTCGGGGGCGGGAGCGCTGGGATGGACGCATGACGACTCACACTGTGGAGAAGACCCTGCTCGGCGAGGCGGCCCTGGTCACCGGGGGCAGCCGTGGGATCGGCGCGGCGACGGCGCTGCGGCTGGCGCGGGAGGGCGCGGACGTCGCGGTGACGTACGTGAACGGCAAGGAGGCGGCCGAGGAGGTCGTGCGGGCCGTGGAGGCGCTGGGGCGCCGCGCGGTGGCCCTGCGTGCGGACGCCGGTGACCCGGAGGAGGCGGCCGGGGCGGTGACCGCCGCCGCGCGGGAGCTGGGGCGGCTGGACGTGCTGGTGAACAACGCGGGGGTCGGCGTGCTCGGGCCGGTGGAGACGCTGTCCCTCGCGGATGTCGACCGGGTGCTCGCGGTGAACGTGCGCGGGGTCTTCCTCGCCTCCCGCGCGGCGGTCGCCTTCATGCCGCGCGGGGGGCGGATCATCACCGTCGGTACGTGTATGACCCAGCGGGTGCCCGGGCCGGGCGGGACGCTGTACGCGATGAGCAAGTCGGCGTTGGTGGGGCTGACGAAGGCGCTGGCCCGGGAGCTGGGCGGGCGGGGGATCACGGCGAACATCGTCCATCCGGGGCCGATCGACACGGACATGAACCCGGCGGGCGGACCTTATGCGGACGGGCAGGTGGCGATGACCGCGGTGGGGCGGTTCGGGAGGGCGGAGGAGGTCGCGGAGACGATCGCGCATCTGGCGGGGGCGGCGTATGTCACCGGGGCGGAGTTCTCGGTGGACGGGGGGCACGCGGCGTGATGTCTGGCTGGGCGTGGCGGCTGGGGTGACAGTCGCCACGTCCCGGGGGGCTGCCGGCGGTTGTGGGGTGCCGTGCGTGAGGGTTGCTCTGCCGGCGGTTGCCGGGTGCCGTGCGTGAGGGGTGCTCTGCCGGCGGTTGCCGGGTGCCGCTGCGCCCACCCGTGCCGCCCCAGCGGCACGACTGCCCGCAGCTATGTCGGTACGACTGCCCGCGGCTGTGTGGGCACGGCTGCCCGCGGCTGTGTGGGCACGACTGCCCGCGGCTGCGGCTGTGGTGGGTCAGGTGCTCTGTTCGGTCAGGGAGCCGAAGAGGCGGAGGCGGGAGATGCCGCCGTCGGGGTGGATGTCCACGCGGGCGTGGGTGGCGGTCGCCGGGGCGGGGAGGACGAAGCGGTGGTCGGTGTCGGGCTGGAGGCGGGTGCGGGGGAGGATCTCCCGCCAGTCGGCGTCGTCGCCGTCCTTCACCGAGACCGACGCCCAGCCGGCGCTGTTGCCCTTCAGGTACGCCGTGTCGATCTCCAGGGCGCGGATCCGCGAGCGGGCGACCAGGCGGTAGCGGATCCAGTCGTGGCCCCGGTCGCGGCGGCGGCGGGTCTCCCAGCCGTCGTCCATCTTCCGGGAGCGGCCGGGCCGGATGGTGTTGGCGGCCGGTGAGTAGAAGCGGTCCGAGGCGTCCTCGACCCGGCCGCCGTTCTCCAGCGCGACGACGTCGAAGGTGCCGAGTGCCGCCAGCCACGCCGGATCGGGCACGACCTCGCCGTACACGCGCAGCCGGGCGATGCCCCCGTCGGGGTGCTGCTTGAGGCGCAGGTGGGTGAAGCGCTGTTCGTCCGTGACGGCGAAGCCGTTGGCCGCGTGGCCGCCGACCGGGGTGCGCGGGACGAGCGTCGTCCACTTCACGTCGTCCGAGAGCAGCTCCTCCGGGGACGGGGAGCCCGCCACCGAGGTGCCCTCGACGGAGACGGCCTGCGGGTGGTTGCCGCGGAAGTGGGCGGTGTCCACGACGATCCCGCGGACGATTCCGGGCGCGCCGAGCCGGATCAGCGCCCAGTCGTGGTCCTCGTCCGTCGGCCAGGGATGTTCGGCGGAGGTGCCGCGCCGGCGCCGGGTCTCCCAGCCGTCCATGATCTTGCCCTTGTGCCCGAAGTGCTCGGGGTCGAACTCGGCGCGCCCGGGCAGCAGGAGGTTCTCGCGCTGGGCGAAGAACTCGTCGTTGGCGGCGATGACCCCGGCGCCGAGCCGGCGGTCGGCGAGGTCGGCGTGGTGGGTGAAGGGGAAGTCGGCGGTGCGGTAGTCCGCGTACGGGTCACCGCCGCTGTAGGGGTGTGCGTCGCCGGTGAAGCTCTCGATCGCCGTCACGGTGATCTGGTCCTGCCTTTCAGTGCTGGTGGGAACGGGTGAGCAGGCGGCCCTTCGGTTCGGTGAACGCGCCGTCGGCGACGACGCGCCTGCCGCGCAGCCAGGTGGACTTCACGACGCCGTACAGGGTCCTGCCCGCGTACGCCGTCACACGGTTGCGGTGCTGGAGCGCCGCCGGGTCGACGGTGAAGGTCTCGTCGGGGGCGAGGACGGCGAAGTCGGCGTCGCGGCCGGGCGCGATGGCACCCTTGCGCGCGTCGAGTCCGACGAGCGCCGCCGTACGCGTCGACATCCAGCGCACCACGTCCTCCAGGCCGTGGCCGCGTCCGCGGGCCTCGGTCCAGACGGCCGGCAGGCTGAGCTGGAGGCCGGAGATGCCGCCCCAGGCGGTCGAGAAGTCGTCCGTCTTGAGGTCGGCGGTGGACGGGGAGTGGTCGGTGACGACGCAGTCGATGGTGCCGTCCGCCAGGGCCTGCCAGAGCAGATCCTGGTTGGCGGCCTCGCGGATGGGCGGGCAGCACTTGAACTCGCTGGCGCCGTCCGGGACTTCCTCCGCGGTGAGGGTGAGGTAGTGGGGGCAGGTCTCGACGGTGACGCGTACGCCGTCCGCCTTGGCCGCGGCGATCACGGGGAGCGCGTCGCCTGAGGAGAGGTGGAGTACGTGCACACGCGCGCCCAGACGTTTCGCCTGGTCGACGAGGTGCGCGATGGCGGTGTCCTCGGCGTCGCGCGGGCGGGAGGCGAGGAAGTCGGCGTACTTCGGGCCGCCGTGCTGCGGGGCGGCGGCGAGGTGGTGCGGGTCCTCGGCGTGCACGATCAGCAGGCCGTCGAAGGCGGCGATCTCCGCCAGGGACCGGGCCAGTCGCTCCTGGTCGAGGTGCGGGAACTCGTCGACGCCCGACGGTGACAGGAACGCCTTGAAGCCGAAGACGCCGGCCTCGTGCAGCGGGCGCAGGTCCTCGACGTTGTCCGGCAGGGCGCCGCCCCAGAAGCCGACGTCGATGTGGGCCTTGTCGGCGGCGACCCGCCGTTTGGTGCGCAGGTGGTCGACGGTGGTGGTGGGCGGGAGGGAGTTGAGCGGCATGTCGATCAGCGTGGTGATGCCGCCGGCCGCCGCCGCGCGGGTGGCGGTCCAGAAGCCCTCCCACTCGGTGCGGCCCGGGTCGTTGACGTGCACGTGGGTGTCGACCAGGCCGGGCAGCAGGACGTCGTCGCCGAGGTCCTCCAGGCGGGCGCCTTCCGGGACGGGTGCGTCGTACGGCAGGACGGCCGTGATCGTGCCGCCGGCGACCGTGACGGACGCGGCGCGCGTTCCCTCGGGAGTGATGACGCGTGTGGAGCGCAGCACCTGTTCGGCGTCGGACACCCGGATCCTCCTGACCTTCCGCCGGGATGGAATTCAACGTTCTGTTGAAGGAGTCTTCACCCGCGCCTCCGGCCCGTCAAGGGCCTGCTTCCCGTACGACCCCGGCCGGCGGCCACCTCTGGACGATTCCACAAAGTGGAATTAGACTTTCGTCAGGCAGAACGTGGCTACGCACAAGCGGGCGATCGACCGGCTGCCGGGTAGGCTTCTGCCCTTCCTGCCAGGCCTCGAAAGGAACGCGCCGTGCCGACGTCCAGCGCCAGCACCAACGACTCCGCCCGGTCCGCCGCCAGCGGCGGCGTGCAGTCCCTCGAGCGCGCCTTCGACCTGCTCGAACGGATGGCGGACGCGGGCGGCGAGGTCGGCCTGAGCGAGCTGTCCGCGAGCAGCGGACTGCCCCTGCCGACCATCCACCGCCTGATGCGCACGCTCGTCGCCTGCGGCTACGTACGCCAGCAGCCCAACCGCCGTTACGCGCTGGGCCCGCGGCTGATCCGGCTCGGCGAGTCCGCCTCCCGGCTCCTTGGCACCTGGGCGCGGCCGTATCTGGCCCGCCTGGTGGAGGAGACCGGCGAGACGGCGAACATGGCGCTGCTCGACGGGGACGAGATCGTGTACGTGGCGCAGGTGCCGTCGAAGCACTCCATGCGGATGTTCACCGAGGTCGGCCGGCGCGTCCTGCCGCACTCCACGGGCGTGGGCAAGGCCCTGCTGGCCGGTTTCCCGCCGGAGGAGGTACGGGCCCTGCTCGGCCGTACGGGCATGCCCGCCGCGACGGACAGGACCATCACCACACCCGACGGCTTCCTCGCCGCTCTGGAGGACGTGCGCCGCCTGGGCTACGCGATGGACGACAACGAGCAGGAGATCGGCGTCCGTTGCCTCGCCGTGCCGGTGCCGGACTCCCCCACGGCGGCGGCGATCTCCATCTCGGGCCCGGCGGGGCGGGTCACGGAGTCGGCGACGGAGAAGATCGTGCCGGTGCTCCAGCAGGTCGCGGCGGAACTCTCCGAGGCGCTCGCCACGCCGGGCACCGGCCCCACGAGCTGACCGGGGCGTGCGTTCAGCCGCGTGGTGACGTGCCGAACAGGTCCACCGCCTCGCGCAGTTCCCGCACGCCCTGCCCCAGTGCGCTCACCGAGCCGATCGCGCCCGCGATCAGCAGCAGGGAGCGGCGCAGCCGGGGGATCTCGGGGTCGCCGGCTGCGGTCATCCCGGCCAGCGCGGCGAGTTCCTCCTCCGCGACGCTCCGGTCCCGGAAGTCCCCGGGATGGGCGGCCAGTTGACGGCGTAACCGGGACACGGCGGAGCGCAGCTCCGCCACTCGTGGGTCCACCTGACTGCCGGGCACACGCCTCTGCTCCACGCTGCGCAACACAGTCCTCCCCCTGGCACGTCGTCGTGCGCCTCCCCGACCGGCCGCGGCAACCCGCCGACCGGTCGCGCCAGTAAACGCCACCCCGGGCCCCTCGCGCCAGTCCGCTGCGTCATCGAGTTGCTCCGCAGCGTGACGGGACGGCCCCGGGCATCCGCCCCGCGCCGTCCCGATACCCCGCGACGGGTGCGGTATGCAGGACGCATGACGACACATCACAGGGGCGGGGACACCACCACGGAGGTCGTGGGACTGCTGCTGGCCGCGGGCGGCGGGCGGCGGCTCGGCGGGCGCCCCAAGGCACTGCTCACACACCGGGGCCGGCCGCTGGTGGAACACGCGGTGGGGGTCCTCCGCGCGGGCGGCTGCGCGCGGGTGCACGTGGTGCTCGGCGCGCGGGCGGACGAGGTACGCGCCCGCGCCTCCCTGCCGGACTGCGCCCTCGTCGACAACCCCGCGTGGGAACGTGGCATGGGCACCTCACTGCGGGCCGGCCTCGACTCCCTGGCCGGCACGGGCGCGCGGGCCGCACTGGTCTCGCTGGTCGACCAGCCCGGGATCGGCCCGGAGGCGGTCGCCCGGGTGCTCGGCGCCTACGACTCCCCCGAGTCGCTCGTCTCGGCCGCCTACGACGGCGTGCGCGGCCACCCGGTGCTGTTCGGCGCCGCGCACTGGGCCGGGATCGCCGCGACCGCGACCGGCGACCGAGGGGCACGCGCCTATCTGAAGGAGCACGCGGAACGGCTCACGCTCGTCGAGTGCGGCGACGTGGCCGAGGCGTACGACATCGACACCGAGGCGGATCTGGCGCACCTTGAATGAGCCGGGACGGCGGTGAGCGAGAGGGGAGGCACCGAGCGCCACCTTGCCTCGACCCGGAGAATCTCGACATCAACAAAACATTGAACTTCCACCATGAGGAAACTACTATCCACTGTTCAGAAGCGCCCGGCCTCCGTACGGGCGTCCCCCGCCGTACCCGGGTCGACCGGCACCCGGTGCCATGCACGCCGAAGGAAGTGACAGCTGATGTCCGCACCAGCGCCGTCCCCGCTGGCCGTCGTCGACGCCGAGCCCCTGCCCCGGCAGGAGGAGGTCCTCACCGAGGCGGCGCTCGCCTTCGTGGCCGAGCTGCACCGGCGGTTCACGCCCCGGCGTGACGAGCTGCTCGCCCGCCGCGCGGAGCGCCGCGCCGAGATCGCCCGCACCTCCACGCTCGGCTTCCTCCCGGAGACGGCCGCGATCCGCGCGGACGACTCCTGGCGGGTGGCCCCGGCCCCCGAGGCCCTGAACGACCGCCGGGTCGAGATCACCGGTCCCACCGACCGCAAGATGACCATCAACGCCCTCAACTCGGGCGCCAGGGTCTGGCTCGCGGACTTCGAGGACGCCTCCGCGCCCACCTGGGAGAACGTGGTCCTCGGCCAGCTCAGCCTGATCGACGCCTACACCCGGAACATCGACTTCACCGACCCGGTGTCCGGCAAGTCGTACGCCCTGCGCCCGGACGCGGAGCTGGCGACGGTCGTCATGCGCCCGCGCGGGTGGCACCTGGACGAGCGCCACCTCACCGACCCGGACGGCACCCCGGTGCCCGGCGCGCTGGTCGACTTCGGCCTGTACTTCTTCCACAACGCCAAGCGGCTGATCGAGCTCGGCAAGGGCCCGTACTTCTACCTCCCCAAGACGGAGTCCCACCTGGAGGCCCGGCTGTGGAACGAGGTGTTCGTCTTCGCGCAGGAGTACATGGGCGTGCCACAGGGAACGGTCCGCGCCACCGTCCTGATCGAGACGATCACAGCCGCGTACGAGATGGAGGAGATCCTCTACGAACTGCGCGACCACGCCTCGGGCCTGAACGCCGGCCGCTGGGACTATCTCTTCTCCATCGTCAAGAACTTCCGTGACGGCGGGGCGAGGTTCGTCCTCCCGGACCGCAACGCGGTGACGATGACCGCCCCGTTCATGCGCGCGTACACCGAACTCCTCGTCCGCACCTGCCACAGGCGCGGCGCGCACGCGATCGGCGGCATGGCGGCGTTCATCCCGTCCCGCCGGGACCCGGAGGTCAACAAGGTGGCGTTCGAGAAGGTGCGCGCCGACAAGGACCGTGAGGCGAACGACGGTTTCGACGGCTCCTGGGTCGCCCACCCCGACCTGGTCCCGATCGCCATGGAGTCCTTCGACCGGGTGCTCGGCGACCGGCCGAACCAGAAGGACCGCCTGCGTGAGGACGTCGTCGTCAAGGCGGAGGACCTCATCGCCGTCGACTCGCTCGACGCCAGGCCGACGTACGCGGGTCTGGTCAACGCCGTCCAGGTGGGCATCCGTTACATCGAGGCGTGGCTGAACGGGCTCGGCGCGGTCGCCATCTTCAACCTGATGGAGGACGCCGCCACCGCCGAGATCTCCCGCTCCCAGATCTGGCAGTGGATCAACGCGGAGGTGGTCCTCGACAACGGCGAGCAGGTCACCGCGGAGCTGGCCCGCAAGGTCGCCGCCGAGGAACTGGCGAGCATCCGCGCGGAGGTCGGCGAGGAGGCGTTCGCGGCCGGCAACTGGCAGCAGGCGCACGACCTGCTGCTGAAGGTCTCCCTCGACGAGGACTACGCCGACTTCCTCACCCTGCCGGCGTACGAGCAGCTCAAGGGCTGAACCCTACGTGTCCGAGCGGCCCAGGTGCACCGACCAGTCCTGGGCCGCCGCCGGTTTGCCGTGCAGGTCGGGGACCCGCTTCAGCCAGTCCGGCCGGCCCCGCCGCGTCCTCGCCGCCCGCCGGGCGTTCTCCTCGGCGAGCTCGTCCGGGCCGGGGAAGTCGGTGGGCAGCCAGGCGCGGGAGGACCTCACGCGCGCGTGGAGATACGTCACGTACGCCTCACGGACCTCGTCCGGCGTGGCGAAGCGGGGATCACCGGCCAGCCAGTCGTCGGGGACCTCTGCGGTGACGGACCGCAGCAGCTCCTCGGTCACCTTCGGCGCGAGTTCGGCGTCGGCGGCACGTACGTCGGGCCCGTAGTGGCCGAGGGCGTGATGACGGAAGTCGTACGCCTTACCGGGGTCGGAGCCCTCCCAGCGGTGGTGGAAGACGAGCGCGGCCCCGTGGTCGATGAGCCACAGCCGCGGGGGCGCGACCCCGAGCGTCGGCCACACCACCAGGTTGGAACTGTGGACGGTACGGTCCACGTTCACGGTGAGGGCGTCCAGCCAGACGATCCGCCCGGCCTCCAGCGGATCGACGGGGAAGACCTCGGCGACCTCGGGGGTGAAGTCCCGCGCGCCCGACAGGTAGTCCATGCCGAGATTGACCCCGGCGCTGGCGGCGTGCAGCTCCCGCACCTCCTGGTGCGGCTCGCTGTCCGCCACCGCCGGATCGAAGTGCGCCAGCACCAGCTCGGGAAACCGCAGCCCGAGGGCCCGTGCCAGCTCCCCCACGATCACCTCGGCGACCAGCGCCTTGCGTCCCTGCGCGGACCCGGTGAACTTGACGACGTACGTCCCGAGGTCGTCGGCCTCGAAGACGCCGGGGACGGACCCGCCCGACCTCAGCGGGGTCACATAGCGAACAGCCTTCACATCGCGCAGCACACCGGCCAGCGTACGGCAGGCCTCCCGCGGGCTCACCTGCCTTTATGGGCCGGCCAGCGGATTGGGCAGCGGCCGGTAGCGGGCGTCGGCGCCGTCCGCGCCGGTCCAGCGGAGCAGGAGGTTGGTCTTGGCCGGGAGGGCCGGGGCGGTGAGCAGGGAGGGGATCTCGGGGAGGTCGTGCCGGGACAGTTCGCGGCGGACCGCGGGCCAGGGGTCGAGGCCGGGGTGGTGGTCGGCGAGGGCGGCGGCGGTCTCGGAGAGGTGGTTGACGAGCAGGCAGTACACCAGGCGCTCCCAGCCCGCCTCCCTGGAGACCGCGGACAGCAGCTTCACGCCCTCCGCGTCCCGGTACAGGGCCCGTACCGGCATGCCGTCGGGGTCCATGGCGACGAGCGTGTTCTGCAGGTGGGCCTCCAGGACGACGCCGTGTCCGCCGAAGGCCGTCAGGGCCGGGGGGACCACCCGCGACAGGTAGGCCTCCCACCAGGCCCCCGGGCGGGGGGTGGTGGCCAGTGGGTTGCCGTCGAAGCCCTCCACCAGGGCGGCGGCCAGGTAGGGGGTCGCGTCGGGCGGGAGGTGGCCGCGCAGGCCGTCGCGTACGACCACGGCCAGTTGTTCGTGGGCGAAGTCCGCGGTGCGGTGACCCCGGTCGCTCTGCCAGGCCGCGTCGGACCCGGCGAAGGCGTCGCGTGCGGCCGTGTCGGTCGTACGGAGCTTCAGCAGGTCGTGGCGCCACAGCCGGCGGATGTCGTTGGTGATGCGCACGTCCAGGCTGAACTTCAGGAACAGGTCGCGCCCGGGCGCGTACACGGTGCGGATCGCCGCCGTGGGCCACACCGGGAAGGGGGTCGTGCCCAGCCGGATCAGGCGGCCGTCGGCGAAGGCGGGGGCGAGGTCACGGGCCGCGAGGTCCAGTTGCCAGGGATGGGCGGGCAGCAGGCGGTAGCCGGGGGGCGCGGTGCCCAGGCGGTCGAGGGCCGCGGTGTCCCCCTCGTCCACCACCGTGTCCTCGCGCAGCCCCAGCAGCGTCAGCGGGAAGCGGGCGTGCGCCTCGGGCGCGTACGGCAGCCAGGCCGCCGCGGGGCCGCCGCCGCGTGCCTTGGGGGCGGGATGGTGGGTGTGACCGGTGACGAGGGCCTGCTCGGAGCGCAGATACGGGTCGTCGGGCGGGGTGGCCCGGGCGCGGGCGGCGAGCAGCGCGGCCACCACCTCCCGGCTGTCGAGCATCTCGGCGGGCAGTTCGTGGTTGGGCAGGCCGGTGTGCCGGCGCAGCTCCTCGGCGACGAGTTTCACCAGCTCCGTGTGGCCGAGGCGGTGCCAGGCGCCCTCCGAGTGGACCTCGGGTCCGGCGGGGCGCCGGGTGCCGCGCACCCGCAGCAGGCGGTCCGTACCGGGCAGGCGGTACGTCGAGTACGCCCCCGCCCCCGCCCCCGGCACGGGCCGGGCCACTTCGCGCAGCAGGCAGTTCAACAGCGGCACCGCCGCGTACGCGTCGGCGTCGTCGTCCGCGGGCGGGGGCATGAGATCCACGCGTTCCTCTGGTTCCTTACGGTCTGTCCGGGCGGAGACGATCAGTATGTCTGTCATCGTCCACCCGTACGTCCCACCCCGCGCGTCACCGAGGAGCCCGACCGTGCACCGTCCCCCCACCGCCGAGGCCGAGGCCGCCGACGAGTTGGCCGTCGTACGGCCCTCTCTCGTGCCCCGGTACACCGACGCGCTGCCCGGCGCCCGCGCGGCCGTGCTGACCCGGCTGTGGCGTGGCCTCGCGCACGATCCGCTGCCGTGGATCGCCCGGCGGGAGACGCTGCGCGACGGGCTCGGCCTGCGGCTCGCGGACGGGCGGTGGCTGCGCGGCCCACGGGCGGATCCGTACGCGACCGCCGCGTACGTCACGGCCGTACGGCTGGACGAGGCGGTGCACGACGATCCGGCGCGGCTGATGACGGAGCTGGCCGTACCGCACTCGGAGGTGTTCGCCGCCGAACTCGCGCACGGTGTGGCGTCGTTGGCGCTGTCCCGGGCGGGGCGGTGGGACCACCCGCGGGAGTGGCCCGCGCGGGACTGGGAGTGGGAGCGACGGGTGGTCGACGGACATCCGTTCCACCCCAACTGCCGTTCCCGGCCCGGTTTCTCGGTGGCCGAGCAGCTCGCCTACGGACCCGAGCACGGGCCGGTGGTGGAGCTGGGGCTGCTGCCCGTGCCGGAGGACGGGTGCCTGGTGTCGGGGGTGTGGCCGGGGTGGCTGCGGGAGTCGGGGCGGGTGGTGGTCCCGGTGCACCCCTGGCAGGCGGCGCACGTGCTGAAGCGGACGGGTGGGCGGCGGCTGGCGGCACATCCGCTGATGGCGCTGCGCACCCTCGCGCTGCCGGACGGGCCGCACGTCAAGACGGCGCTGAGCGCCCGGCTGACGTCCTCGGTGCGGGACATCTCGCTCGGCTCGGTGGCCGCGTCGGCGGTGCTGTCGGACTTCGGGGAGACGGTGGCGGCGCGCACGGACGGGCTGCTGCACGTCACCCGCACGCTGGGCGCGGTGGCGGCCGGGTCGCCCGATCTGGCGGCGGTGCTGCGCGAGTCGCCGGAGGTGTACGCGGCGCCCGGGGAGCGGGTCGTCCCGGTGGCGGCGCTGGCCACCACCGAACTGCCGCACTCCCCCGCCTGGTCGGTCCGGTTCGCGCGGCTCGCGCTCACGGTCGGGCTGCGGCTGCTGGAACTGGGGGTGGCCCTTGAGGCGCACGGCCAGAACCTGCTCGTGGTGCTGTCACCGGACGGGGATCCGGTACGGCTGGTCTACCGCGATCTGGCCGATCTGCGGATCGGTCCCACCCGCCTCGCCCGGCACGGCGTCCCGCTCCCCGAGGGGTTGCCCGCGCGCATGGTCACGGACGACGAACGCACCCTGCGGCGCAAGCTGTTCGGTTCGCTGGTGGCGGGCGCGCTGGCGGGGACGGCGGGGTCGGGGCCGGTGCTGCGGACGGTCCTGGAGGGCGCCGTACGGGATCTGCCGCGCACCCCGGACCTGACCGCCCTGCTCGACGAGCCGCTGCCGGCGAAGGCCCTGACGCTGATGCGGCTGTCACCGCGGCCGTCGGGGGACCAATGGGCGGAACTGCCCAATCCGCTCCGGTACGGGTCCCTGTGACACCCCGTTTTGGAGCGCGGCACTCCTGATCAATAGGATCCGCCGATGATCAGAAGAAAACGGCCGGTGGCAGGCGCCTGTGCCCTGCTCGCCGCACTGACGGCCGGGTTCGCCTTCCCGGCCGGGGCGGCCGCCGGTGAACCCACGGGTCAGGACGCCCCCAAGGTGAACCTGGTCCTCGATGTGAGCGGCTCGATGCGGGCCAAGGACATCGACGGCCAGTCCCGGATGGCGGCGGCGAAGCAGGCGTTCAACGAGGTGCTGGACGCGACGCCGGAGGAGGTGGAGCTGGGCATCCGCACGCTCGGCGCGAACTACCCCGGCGACGACCGCAAGGAGGGCTGCAAGGACACCGCGCAGCTCTATCCGGTCGGCCCGCTGGACCGCACCGAGGCGAAGACGGCGGTGGCCACCCTCGCCCCGACGGGCTGGACCCCGATCGGCCCCGCCCTGCTGAAGGCGGCCGACGATCTCGACGGCGGCGACGGCTCCAAGCGGATCGTGCTGATCAGCGACGGCGAGGACACCTGCGCCCCGCTCGACCCGTGCGAGGTGGCCCGGGAGATCGCGGCCAGGGGCATCGGCCTGACCATCGACACGCTGGGCCTGGTGCCGAACGCCAAGCTGAGCCGGCAGCTCAGCTGCATCGCCGAGGCGACCGGCGGGACGTACACCTCGGTCGAGCACCAGGACGAGCTCACCGACCGGGTGAACGAGCTGGTGGACCGCGCGGCCGAGCCCGTGGTGACGCCGGTGGCCACCGAGGGCGCCGGCTCGTGCGCCAAGGCGCCGACGCTCGGGTCCGGCCTCTACACCGACCGTGAGGAGTTCGGGCAGCAGCGCTGGTACCGCGTGGAGCTGCTGTCGGGGCAGGAGCTGCGCGCCTCGGTGAGCGTGGCGGCGGACCGCGCCGTGCGCCCGGACTACGGCGTGCTGCTGCGGGCCGTCACGGTGCACGGCCGGGAGATCGTGCGCGGTGAGGCGACCGGCAACGGCCGTACGGACGTGCTGTCCACCGGGCTGCGCTACCCGAAGCCCGAGCGGGACGACGACGACAGCGGCAAGCCCGCGGCCGAGGTCGTGTGCCTGGCGGTGACCAACTCCTTCTCGGCGGACTCCGGGGTGAAGACCACGCCCGGTCTCCCGCTGGAACTGACGGTCGACGTCGTGGACGGTCCGGACGGCGCGGACGACGTGGCCTCCTTCGGTCTCGGCCGGGGCTGGTGGCTGCTCGGCGCGCTGATCCTCACCGGCTTCCTCGCCGGTCTCGTCTGGGGCTGGCTGTCACGCTGGCGGGTCGCCGTCTGGAGGACCAACTGATGCGCGCCGTACGGGTACTGAGTGCCGCCCTCCTGACCCTCGGACTGGCCGCCGCACCCGCCGCGGCCGACTCCTCCCCCTCCCCCGGCACGTCCGACGACGACGGGGCGCCCACCCGCGCGGGCACCTCGTTCCGCACGGCGACGGAGGTCGAGCAGGGGCAGACCGCCACCGCGCGTGCCTCCACGGGCGACTACCTGTACTGGTCGTTCCCGGCGGACGCCGGGCAGCGCCCCACCGTCCACGCGACGGTGAAGCTGCCGGAGAGCCACGCGGCCGAGACCTGGCAGATCGACGTGTACGACGGTCTGCGCCGCCGCCAGGCCTGCCAGTACGGCGCGCAGACCCGCACCGCCGGGACGGACACGCCCTCCGTGGAGCTGGAGTGCGTGCTGCGCACGGTCCGCGCCTGGTCGGAGCCGTGGGCCAATGACCCGCTGCCGGGCACGTACTACGTCCGTCTCACGGCGCTGCGGCTGTCCACGTCCGACCTCGGCCAGTCGGTGAGCGCCGAACTGCGGGTCGATTCCAAGGACATGGGCGGCGCGGCGGCCGTGGACGGAGCGCTGTCCGAACCGCTGGTGCCGGGCATCGCGACGCGCGCCGAGTCGGACGAGGAGAGTGACGACCCGGCGGTGCTGGCCGATCTGGAACCCGAGGACGGCTGGACCTCCGGCTGGTGGTCCGACCGCTGGATATGGACGGCGGCGGGCGGCGTGCTGGCCGCCCTGGCGGGTGTCGCCGGCTACCGGCTGACGCGGGGGTCCGGGCGTCCGCCCGGGGTGCCGCCGACCGCGTGACGTCCCCCTCCTGGAAGGCCCGCCCTCGTGCGGGCCTTCCGCCTTTTCGCCTCACGTCTCCCGCAGCGCCTTGGCGAGCGTGCCCTCGCCCGTCACCTCGACCCGTCCCGCGCGGACCGCGTCGGCCAGGGGCAGCTCGCCGCGGCTGATCGCCGTACAGGTGGCGGTGTCCAGGGAGAGCAGGGCGTCGGGTTCCCCGGGGGCGGGGCCGTCGCCGTACACGGCACCGCCCCCGACGCCGACGTGCAGGTGGAACCTGCCCTCGTCCAGGCTGACTTCGACGAGGCCCTCGCCCTCCAGGGCGCGCAGCAGGGGCAGCGCGAACCAGTGGGCGCGCACCGCGTCCGTGGGGCGCCGCTCGCCCAGTTCGGCCTCGCCCCAGGCACCGAGGGCCTGGAGGACGGACAGCAACGCACTCCCGCGCGGGGTGAGTTCGTACACGTACGCCGCTCCGGGCGGGGGCAGCCGGCGTCGGGTGGTGAGGCCGTCGCGTTCCATGTCCTTGAGCCGGGAGGCCAGTACGTCCGTGCTGACGCCGGGCAGGTCCGCGTGCAGGTCGGTGTAGCGGCGCGGCCCTGCGAGGAGTTCCCGGACGATCAGCAGGGTCCAGCGGTCGCCGACGACGTCGAGCGCGCGGGCGGCGGAACAGTACTGGTCGTAGCTTCGGCGAGGTGACATGCGACGCAGTCTAGACATGTTGTTGGACTTTCCAAGCTCCTGCTTGGTAAAACCAAGCAACACCACGTGAGGGGAAGCGGCGCATGGAGTTCCGGCAGTCGAGCAAGCTCAGCGAGGTCTGTTACGAGATCCGCGGTCCGGTGATCGAGCACGCCAACGCGCTGGAGGAGGCGGGGCACAGCGTGCTGCGCCTGAACACCGGCAATCCGGCCCTGTTCGGTTTCGAGGCGCCGGAGGAGATCGTCCAGGACATGATCCGGATGCTCCCCCGGGCACACGGCTACACCGACTCACGGGGCGTCCTCTCCGCCCGCCGCGCGGTGGCCCAGCGTTACCAGACCCTGGGCCTGGAGGTCGACGTGGACGACGTCTTCCTCGGCAACGGCGTCTCCGAGCTGATCTCGATGGCCGTACAGGCCCTGCTGGAGGACGGCGACGAAGTCCTCGTCCCGGCGCCGGACTTCCCCCTCTGGACCGCGGTGACGAACCTCGCGGGCGGCAAGGCGGTCCACTACCTGTGCGACGAACAGGCCGACTGGTACCCGGACCTGGACGACATGGCGGCGAAGATCACGGACCGCACCAAGGCCGTGGTCATCATCAACCCCAACAACCCGACCGGCGCGGTGTACCCGAAGGAGATCGTCGAGGGCATCCTCGACCTGGCCCGCCGCCACGGCCTGATGGTGCTCGCCGACGAGATCTACGACCAGATCCTCTACGACGACGCCGTGCACCACTCGGCCGCCGCGCTCGCTCCCGACCTGGTCGTCCTCACCTTCTGCGGCCTGTCCAAGACCTACCGCGTGGCGGGCTTCCGCTCCGGCTGGCTGGTGGTCACCGGCCCCAAGCAGCACGCGAAGGACTACCTGGAGGGCCTGACCATGCTGGCCTCCATGCGGCTGTGCGCCAACGCGCCCGCCCAGTACGCCATCCAGGCCGCCCTCGGCGGCCGGCAGTCCATCCACGAGCTCACCGCGCCCGGCGGCCGGCTGCGCGAACAGCGTGACGTGGCCTGGGAGAAGCTGAACGAGATCCCCGGCGTGAGCTGCGTGAAGCCGAAGGGCGCGCTGTACGCGTTCCCGCGCATCGACCCGTCCGTGCACAGGATCCACGACGACGAGAAGTTCGTCCTGGACCTGCTCCTGAGGGAGAAGATCCAGGTGGTCCAGGGCACCGGCTTCAACTGGCCGTCCCCCGACCACTTCCGCATCCTCACCCTCCCCCACGCGGACGTCCTGGAGACGGCGATCGGCCGGATCGGGCGGTTCCTGAGCGGATACCGCCAGTAGGAGGCCAGGAACCACCGACAGGACGATCGCGTCCGATCAAGGTATGCAAGAAGAGAAACAGGGCTGTGCGGGCATCCTCCTGGCGGCCCTGGGTGCCGTGATCGCGGTGCTCGCCTGGGCACCGAGGGCGCGGGTCAGCATCCACGGCGGCTTCGAGGGCATGCACCGGGACCTGAGCGTCCTCTACGTCGACCTCCCCCTCATCGCCCTCGGCGGCGCGCTCGTCCCGCTCACCGTCTGGCTGCTCGTCCTGCGCACACTGCGCCGCCCGTGGCTCGCGGCCGCTGTCGCGGCGGGCGCCCTCGGCCTCGGCATCTGGGGGCTGCTGAGCTGGTGGACGCCCTATCAGCAGCCGGAGTTCCTGGGCTAGGAGCATGAGTCAGTAACGAGCAAGCGGCCTCGCCGAACGTGATCGATGGATAGGTCGCGGTCGCCCGCCGGTGGCCTGTGGGGATGTGGTGGGGCTGAAAGGCCCAGCAGGTCACTGCCGGGCCTTCGTGCGTGTCGGTGGTCAGCCTTGCCGGCGGAAGTCCAGCATGTAGAAGACCTTGTCGTAACGGCGTTCGCCGACGGCGACGAAGTCGGGCAGACGGCCGTATTCGGTGAAGCCCAGCGACCGGTAGAGGTGCAGGGCATGAGTGTTGTCGCCATGGGCGTCCAGGGTGAGGACCTCGATACCCGCCTTGCGGGCGTCAGCGATCAGGGCAGCGGTCAGCGCCCGGCCGACACCACGACCATGGGCAGCGGCCTCTACTGCGATCTTCTCCAGATCGGCGTGCGGCCGATGAGTCGGTCGGGCGTAGCGGAGCCAGTACCCCAGCCCGACAAGCCGACGGTCGAGGTAAGCGGCACGCAGGGCCGCGTCCCCGGCCCGCACCGCAGAGACGACGTGGCCGAGAAGTTCCGCCACCTCATCTGGCGAGGGTGGTTCGACCCAGCCCAGCGCGGCACCTCCACTGACCAGATCCGCCAGGATCTGGTGGGCCGACTCCGAAAACCGAACCTCCAGCTCCGGATCGGAAGTCAGCTCCCCGACGTCAAGGACGGCGGGCTCCGTAGTCACACCGCTGGTCATGGTCGGCAGCATAACCAGCACAGAGCCCAGCCGAGACCCGCGCTCCAGCCTCGGCTGCAGGCACGCCGTTACTGACCCACGCTCCTGGCGGCACCGCTCAGCGCAGGACGACCTCGCACCACACCGTCTTGGTGTACGGGTCTCCCCCGGTCGTCCCCCAGTGGGACGACAGCGCCTCGACCAGAAGGAGGCCGCGGCCGGACTCCGTGTCGGATGCGGCGGGTCGCAGTGCGCCGGGTGTCGGTGGGCGGCGGTCGGGGCGGGCGTCGGTGAGTTCGATACGGAGCGTGGCGTCCTCCGGGTGGAGTGTCAGGCGGAGTCTGAAGTCACGGCCCGCCACCCGCCCGTGCACCACCGCGTTCGTGGCGAGTTCGGCCACCAGCAGGGACGCCGTGCGGTTGCCCTCGGAGTCGTACGGCCAGCCCCAGGAAGCGAGTTGCTCGGCCGACAGGTGACGGGCCAGGCGTGCGCCACGGGCGGTGGCCGAGAGTCGGATGCTGAAGCGGCGGGCGGAGTCCGTGTGTTCGCTGGTCGGGGCAATATCGACGTTCATGTCACTCAGCGTGGCCGGTCGACCCTGCCGTGCACAGCGGCGAAGTGCGTACACAGGGTCACCGTACGGGTGTTGTCCGGGTCTGTCCGGGCCGTGACGCGTGACCCCTCACACGGGCGGCGAGTTGGGCACGGGTGGCACATGGAGGTGTGAGGGCATGAGTGTGGAACCTTACGGCGCGGACGAGGAGTCGGCGGCCGTTCTGCGGACCGTCGGCAGGGTCATCAAGATGTGCCGGGAGCGGGAGGGCATGACCCAGGCCGGTCTCGCCACGGCCATCAGGTACAGCGAGGAGCAGGTGTCGTCCGTCGAGCGCGGGCGCAGGGCTCCGGCGGAGGAGTTCCTGGAGGCGGCGGACCGGGTGCTCGAAGCGGGCGGCTTGATCGCGGGGCTGAAGAAGGAGGTGGCGAACGCCCGGTTCCCCAAGAAGGTACGGGACCACGCGAAACTGGAGTCGGAGGCGGTCGAGCTGTGCGCCTACGCCAACTCGGTCGTGCACGGCCTGCTCCAGACCGAGGAGTACGCGAGAAATCTCTACGTCATGAGGCGACCCCCGTTCTCCGAGGAGCAGGTGGACGAGCTCGTCGAGGGGCGCCTGGCACGCCAGAAGATCTTCGATCAGCAGCCCGCGCCGGTCTTCAACTTTGTCCAGGAAGAGGTGACGTTGCGCCGTCCGCTCGGGGGCAGAATGCTGATGCGCAAGCAGCTCGAACACCTGTTGGAGATTGGTCACCGGCGGAACGTGGAGATCCAGGTGATGCCTACCGACCGCGAGGACCACGCCGGTATCGACGGGTCGTTCCAACTCCTGCGGCTCAAGGAGGGGGTTACGGTGGCTCACAACGAAGTGCAGCTCACGAGTCGGCTGATCTCGCACGTCAAGGAGATCCAGATCTGCGAGGTCCGCTACGGCGCCATCCGGGCCCAGGCTCTCACCCCTCGTGAGTCGCTCGCCTTCATCGAGAAAGTGTTGGGAGAGACAAGATGACCAACCCCTCCACGGAGCACGGTCGCCCACTGGAGTGGTTCAAGAGCAGCTACAGCACCGCTGACGGCCCCGAGTGCGTCGAGGTCGCCCTCACCCCCGGAACCATCCACGTCCGCGACTCGAAGCACATACAGGGCCCCCGCCTCACGTTCGCCCCCCATCAGTGGGCCGCCTTCCTCCCGTACGCCTCCGGACCCCGATGACCCGACCGCTCACCGCCGCGCAGCGCCGTCTCGTCGATGCCGCCGATCCCGGCACCGGGCGGCTGAGGGGCACGCCGGCACAGCTCGCCGCGCTGGTGAAGCGCGGGCTCGCCTTCCGGCATCCGAGGCCGCCGCACGATCACTTCCTGACCCCGGCGGGGCACCGGGCGCGCGAGGCGGGGGCGAAGACGGCGCCCGAGCCGGTGGAGGCACCGGCCGCGACCGGGGTGTTCGCCGCGCGCGTCGGCGGCGAGCACCCCGCGCCGGAGTCGGGCCCCGCCCGGCTGCGGGAGGTGCGCGGTGCCTGGCAGGGCATGCTGGAGCTGCGCCGGATGACCAATCCCGACGGGGCGACGGACCGGCCCTGCGGCTGGGAGCGTTCGCATCTGGTGCAGGCCGCCGCGCTCGCCCTGGAGGCCGCCGGACACCGCCCGGCCACCGATGGTGAGGGCGGTTACCGGGTGCGGGAGACCCCGCAGCCGGAGGCGGTCGCCGTGCACGAGCCGGACGGCGCGACGCTGCGGGCCTGTGCGGCCACGCTGGAGGAGGCCGGCTGGCAGGTCGGGGAGTACACGGAGCCGAGGACGCGGGCGCGCTATCTGCTGGCCTCCCCGCGCCGGGTGTGAGGGGCGTGTCAGGATCGGTGGGTCGGACAGCCAACCGATCAGGCGTGAAGGGGACAGACACCGTGAGCGAGCCGTTCTCCGTACGGGTGACCGTGCGCGGATACGAGACCGACGTGCAGGGTCACCTCAACCAGGCCGTGTACCTCAACTACGCGGAGCACGCGCGCTGGTCGCTGCTCCAGGAGGCCGGGATCACCCAGTCCGGCCTCATCTCCCAGGGCGTGGGACCGGTCGCGCTGGAGACCACCATCCGCTACAAGCGGGAGCTGCTCGCCGGTGACGAGGCCGACGTGAGCTGCGTCTTCACCTGGGGTGGCGGCAAGGTCTTCACCATCGAGCAGACGATCACCAAGGCGGACGGCACCGTGGCGGCCGAGATCACGGCGGTCGGCGGGCTGATGGACCTCAAGCAGCGCAAGCTCGTGCCGCATCCGCAGGACGTCTTCCGGGACCTGGCGAAGGACCCGGGCCTGTTCGGACTGTAGCCGAGGTTTCACGCGCTGAAAGTTTCCGCCGTCCGGTTACCAAGTTTCCAGGCCATCCGCTCCTACAGTGGACCAGACCACCAGAGAGGAACGGAAGCTCTTTACAGGCCTGGAATCTACGTGCGTAACTAATGACGCGCGCACGTCAAGCAGCACGGATCTGCCCAGGTGGCAGCGGCCGACGTCACCTCCTTCTCATCCCCACATGTGTCAGGAGGCAAGTCCCATGCAGGTTCTCCCCCACGTCTCCCGCCTCGGAAGACGGACGGCCACCGCGCTCGGTGTCCTCGGCGCCGCCCTGGCGCTCACGGCCACGTCCGTCGGCGGCGCGAGCGCCGCACCGCAGCCCGACCCGAAGCCCCTCAACGTCAAGCCCGGCCAGGCCTACATGGGTGTGGGCACCCGTATCCACCAGGGCGGCCCGGCCGGCGCACCGTCGCTGGGCGCCCTCGCCCCGACCGACGGCGTCCAGGGCATCGACGTCTCGCACTGGCAGGGCGCCGTCAACTGGACCTCGGTGCGGGGCGCCGGCATCCAGTTCGCCTGGATCAAGGCGACCGAGGGCACCACCTACAAGGACGACCGGTTCAACAGCAACTACCCCGCCGCGTACAACGCGGGCGTGATCCGGGGCGCGTACCACTTCGCGCTCCCCAACGCCTCCGGCGGCGCCACCCAGGCGAACTACTTCGCGAGCAGCGGCGGCGGCTGGTCGCGCGACAACCTCACGCTGCCCGGCGTCCTGGACATCGAGCACAACCCGTACGGGGCGATGTGCTACGGCCTGTCCACCACGCAGATGCGCAGCTGGATCAACGACTTCTACACCACGTACAAGTCGCGCACGAGCCGCGATGTCGTCATCTACACGACGGCGAGCTGGTGGAACACCTGCACCGGCAACTGGACCGGCATGTCCGCCAAGAGCCCGCTGTGGGTGGCGCACTGGACCTCGGCGTCGTCGCCGACCATCCCGAGCGGGTTCCCCACCTGGACGGTGTGGCAGTACACCAGCACCGGTTCGGTCAGTGGTGTCGCCGGCAACGTGGACCGCAACCAGTTCAACGGCTCCCGCGACCGGCTGCTGGCGCTCGCCAACAACACCTGACGCGCGATCACGCGGTGGGGCCGGCGGCCGTCCGTCGCCGGCTCCTTCACCTCCCCCCACCCTCCCTCCGTCCCCGAGGAGTGATCGTGCATCCCGAGAACGCCCTCCGGCGCCGTCTCCTGCTCGCCGGTGCGGCCGGACTGGCCGCCGCCACCGCCGTGCCGGGCACCGCGCAGGCGCGCGACGCCGAGGCCATCGAGCCGGACATCGACTCCACCGGGACCTGGGACGCCCGTTCCCCGCAGGGGAACATCGGCGTCCTGCAGTACCGGCCGAGCAGGATCGTCGTCCATCACACGGTGAGCACCAACACCTCCGACCTCTCCCGCGCCCAGGCGCACACGCACGCCCACTGGGTGCAGGACCTGCACCTGGACAAGAACGGCTGGGTCGACACCGGCTACCACTTCCTGGTCAGCCGGGGCGGCTGGATCACCGAGGGCCGGCACGGCAGCCTCCAGGCGCTCACCGGAGGCCGGAACTTCGTGCTCGGCTCCCACACCTCCGGGCAGAACGACCAGGCCGTCGGCATCGCGTGCGAGGGCGCGTACCACGCGGGCGCGGTACCGCCCGACGCGCAGTGGGACGTCCTGGTGGTCCTGTGCGCGTACGTGTGTGAGCGGTACGGCATCCCCTCAGCGCAGCTCTACGGCCACAAGGACTACGGCGAGACGCTGTGCCCGGGCGTGTACCACGACATGCTGCCCCGGCTGCGGGAGGAAGTGGCGGCGGCCCGGGCGGCGTAGCGTGCGGCCGGGGGTGGGCGGTGGCCGGGACGAACTCTACGGAGTGGCCGGGGTCTTCACGCCCGTGAGTTCCCCGCCCGCCTCCATCGGGTGGGTGACGTCGGTGGCCTCGCGGCGGCCGTTGCCGAGGTGGTTGAAGACGAAGTTCAGGAGGACCGCCACCACACAGCCCGTGGAGATGCCCGAGTCGAGGATGATCCGGGCCGTCTCCGGGGCGGAGTGGTAGAACTCCGGCGCGCTGATCGGGATGATGCCCACGGCCAGCGAGACGGCCACGATCAGGACGTTGTTGTCCTTCTCCAGGCCGGCCCGGACCAGGGTCTGGATGCCGCTCGCCGCGACCGATCCGAACAGGACCACGCCCGCGCCGCCGAGCACCGGGCGCGGTACGACGGCGATCAGCGAGGCGGCCATCGGGCACAGCCCCATCAGGACGAGGAAGCCCCCGCCGGTGGCGACGACGTACCGGCTGCGGATCCGCGTCATCGCGACCAGGCCGATGTTCTGGGCGAAGGCGCTGCACATGAAGCCGTTGAACAGCGGGCTGAGGGCGGAGCCGAGGGTGTCGGCGCGCAGGCCGGCCGCGATGGTCCTCTCGTCGGCCGGCCGGCCGACGATCTCGCCCAGCGCCAGCATGTCGGCGGTCGACTCGGTCATCGACACCACCATCACCACGCACAGCGAGACGATCGCGGCGAGCTGGAACTGCGGCGCCCCGAAGTGGAACGGGGTCGGGAAACCGACGATGTCCGCGTCCGCCACCGGGGAGAAGTCGGTGACCCCGAACGGGATCGCGAGGAGCGTGCCGGCCACCAGGCCGAGCAGGACGGCGATCTGCTTGACGAAGCCGCGGGTGAAGCGGCGCAGGAGGAGGACGATCACGAGGGTGGCGGCGGCCAGGCCCAGGTTGGTCGCCGAGCCGTAGTCGTCCGCCGCGGGACCGGAGCCCTGCGCCCAGCCGAAGGCGACCGGCAGCAGCGAGACGCCTATGAGCGTGATGACCGTGCCGGTGACGACCGGCGGGAAGAAGCGGACCGCCTTGCTGAAGAACGGTGCCGCGAGGAAGCCGAGGAGTCCGGCGACGGTCACCGCGCCGAAGATGACCGGCAGGGCGTCGTTCCTGTCGTCGGTGGAGACGACGATCGCGGTCATCGGGGCGACACCGGCGAAGGTGACGCCGTTGACGAAGGGCAGCCGGGCGCCGATCTTCCAGACGCCGAGGGTCTGCAGGAGGGTGGCGAGGCCCGCGGTGAACAGGCAGGCGCCGGTGAGGAAGGTGAGTTCGGTGCCGGTGAGACCGATGGCCGCGCCGACGATCAGGGGTGGGGCGACGACGCCCGCGTACATGGCGGCCACGTGCTGCAGGCCGGTCGTCGCCATCTTGAGTGCGGGGAGTTTCTCGTCAACGGGGTGGTCGGCCACTGCGGCTCTCCTCCGGTCGGGTACACGTCGGCTCTGACGCGGGTGTCAAGGAGGTGGTGGGGTTGGTCGGTCGTGCGGGACGGGTAACGGTGTGGGGGGTGCCCGACCCGGGGAGTTACCCGCCCGGGTCTCGGCCGTCGCGGACCCCGATGGGCGTCCGCGGACACCGGCCGGGAGCCGTCCCTCCCGGCCGGAGACTTCGACGGGGCTCAGCCCCGCGCGGCGATCCGGGCCAGCCGCCGGGCCTCCGTACGGGTGGAGCGGGCGATCTCGTCCTCGTCGGCCGTGAGCAGACGGCCGTTCTCCACGATCTGCCGGCCGTTCACGAAGGACGCGGTGACCGGGGCCGCCGCGCCGAGGACCAGCGCGGTCACCGGGTCGGCGATGGAGGCGTGCGCGAGGGTGTCCATCCGCCACAGCACCAGGTCGGCGAGCTTGCCCGGCTCGAGGGAGCCGGTCTCCCCCGCGCGGCCCAGCACTCGGGCTCCGCCGTACGTGCCGAGGCGCAGCGCCTGCCGGGCGTTCAGGGCGGCCTCGCGGTGGGCGCCGAGGCGGTTGACGAGGAGGGCGTTGCGCAGTTCGGTGTGGAGTTCGCCGGACTCGTTGGAGGCGGTGCCGTCGACGCCGAGGCCGACCGGGACGCCGGCCGCGAGCATGTCGGGGACGCGGGCGATGCCGGCCGCGAGACGGGCGTTGGACGACGGGCAGTGGGCGACGCCCGTCCCCGTACGGGCGAAGGCGGCGATGTCGGAGTCGTTCATGTGGACGCAGTGCGCCATCCAGACGTCCTCGCCGAGCCAGCCGGTGGACTCGAAGTAGTCGGTCGGGCCCATGCCGAACAGCTCGTGGCAGAACTTCTCCTCCTCGACGGTCTCCGAGCCGTGCGTGTGCAGGCGTACGCCGAGCCGCCGGGCCAACTCGGCTCCTTCCCGCATCAGTTCGGTGGAGACGGAGAAGGGGGAGCAGGGGGCGACGGCGACCCGGGTCATGGCGTCGGAGGAGGTGTCGTGGTGGCGGCGTACCGTCTCCTCGGTGGCGGCGAGCGCGTCGTCGAGGGTCTCGACGGCGAAGTCCGGGGGCAGTCCGCCGTCCCTCTCGCCGCGGTCCATGGAGCCGCGGGCGAGGGTGAGGCGCACGCCCATGTCACGGGCGGCCCCGATGATGGCGCCGGACAGGTCGCCGGTGCCCCGCGGGAAGACGTAGTGGTGGTCCATGGCGGTGGTGACGCCGCCGCGGGCCATCATCGCGAGCGAGCCCCGGGCCGCCGCACGCACCATCGGCTCGTCGATGCGCGCCCAGGTCGGGTAGAGGGCGACGAGCCAGTCGAAGAGGTTGTGGTCGGTGGCCAGGCCCCGGGTGATCCACTGGTAGAAGTGGTGGTGGGTGTTGACCAGGCCGGGGGTCGCGAGGTGGCCGGTGGCGTCGATCCGCCGTACGACGTTCTCCAGGCCCTCGGGGGCCGTGCCCGTGCCGAGCGACTCGATGCGGTTGCCGGCGAGGACGAGGTGACCGGAGGCGTACTCGGTGTCCTTCGCGTCGACGGTCGCGATCGCGCAGTTCTCGATGACGGTGCGCCGGGTTGCTGCCATGGTTCGTCCTTTTCGCGTACGTGGAGAGGGCACGGCAGGACCCTGGAGGTCTGAGTGCCGCGGCCGGTCGGCGGACCGTCCGGCCGCGGGTGCCGAAGGGGAGGTGCGGGCTTACAGGTTGGTGAGGTCCACCGGTATCCGCGCCTCGCAGCCGTCCCGCAGGACGGTGGCCTCGATCAGGCCGTAGGGGCGGTCGGCGGCGAAGTACACCTCGTTGTCGTTCTTGAGGCCGAACGGCTCCATGTCCACCAGGAAGTGGTGGCTGTTGGGGAGGGAGAAGCGGACCTCGTCGATCTCGCCGCGGTGGTCGATGATCCGCGTGCCCATCTGGTACATCGTCTGCTGCAGGGACAGGGAGTAGGTCTCGGCGAAGGCCTGGAGCATGTGCCTCCTGGTCTCCTCGTACGACGTCTCCCAGTCGGGCGTCTCCTGTTCGTCGTCGGTCCAGTTGAACCGCCAGCGGCCGGAGACCGAGGTGGCGAGGATACGGTCGTAGGCCTCCTTGAGCGTCGTGTACCTGTCCTTGACGTAGCCCCAGAACTCGGAGTCGGTGGAGTTCAGCACCGTCAGGTCCTTCAGACCGGAGACGACCTCCCACTTCTCCCCGTCGAAGGTGATCTGGGCGAGCCGGGTCTCCTGGCCCTTGCGGACGAAGGAGTGCTCGCCCTCGCCGGCCGCCTCGATCCGCTCCCAGGCGTACTCCTCGATGCGGATGCGCGCCCGGTGCACGGTCTCCTGCGAGGTGACGAAGTGGCGGGCGAGGTGGATGCCGAACTGCTCGGCGGACTCGATGCCGTGCTCCTTGGCGAACGCGTACACCGTGTTCTTGGTGGTGTCGGTCGGCAGGACGTTGGCGTTGGAGCCGGAGTAGTGGACCTCGTCCATGTCGCCGGACAGGGCGACGGAGACGTTCAGGTCCTTGATGTGGTGGGTGGTGCCGTCCCGCGTGATCCTGACGACTCGGTTCTCTGCTTTGCCGTACTGGTTCTGGCCCAGAATCGTAGGCATGTGTCTGCTAGCTCCCTCGGTAAACGGAGTAGCCGAACGGGTTGAGCAGCAGCGGTACGTGGTAGTGCTCGCCCGGTGTGACGGCGAACGTGATCGCCACCTCCGGGAAGAACACTCCGGTCCCGCCGTCCCGATGCGCGGGGGCGTCCTGCTGTGCCTCGGCTTGGTTCCTCGCTGACGGTTCGAAGTACGCCTCGACCTCGAAGTCGAGCCGTACGTGGGTGGTTCCCTCCGGCAGGGCCGGCAGGCCCTTGCACCGTCCGTCCGCGTCGGTCGCGGAGCCGCCGAGCGCCCTCCAGTCCGCGTCCCGGCCCGAGCGGGCGGCGAGGCGGACGGTGACACCCTCGGCGGGGCGGCCGGCGCTGGTGTCCAGGATGTGCGTGGACACGGAGGCCGTGGTGTCGGTGCTCATGCGGGTCGGTCCTCTTCGGCTTCGGCATCGGCTTCGAATCCGGCCTCGGCTTCGGCATCGGCATCGACGAGACGGGCCAGCCGGATGCGGTTGATCTTCCCCAGTTCGGTGCGGACGATCTCGCGCTCCCGCTCCGGCGCGTTGCCGAGGCGTTCCCGGAGGGCGTCGCGCATCTGCTCGCCGGTCCGGCCGGTGGCGCAGACGAGGAAGACATGGCCGAACCTCTCCTGGTAGGCCAGGTTCAGTTCGAGCATCTCGGCCTTCAGCGCCTCCGGGGCGCCGGCCATGCCGCTCTGTTCCCGGGCGGAGGCCGGGTCCCCCGGTTTCGGGCGGCCGATCGGCGGGTGCCCCGCCATCGCCTCTTCCAGGTCGGCCGTGGTCAGGCCGGCCGTGGCGGCGTCACTGGCGGCGTACAGGTCGTCGGCGGTGGGGTACGGGCGGGCGGCGAGCAGTCGCCGGGCCCATGCCGTGGAGGCGCAGGCCTCGTGGAGTGCGGCGAGGGCCGCGTGCTCCTCCAGGGCGTTGAAGCGGGCCAGGCCCGGAGGTGGGGAAGTCGACGTCACGGAAGCCTCCGTGGCCGCGAGCGGCCTTCGTGTCGAACGGGCGTGCCGACAGTGAACGCCGTCACGAACAACACGTCAACAGTTTGTTGAAAATTCGGCGTGAGAAAGAGGAGCGCCCGTCGTCCGGGAGGTTCAGGTGCCCTTCTCGCGGTTGAGGTAGTTGTAGACGGTGAAGCGGCTGACCCCCAGCGCGCTCGCCACGGTCTCCACCCCGTGCCGCACGGCGAAGGCGCCGCGCGCCTCCAGACCGCGCACGATCTCCTGCTTCGCCTTGCGGTCCAGGTCCGCGAGCGGCCTGCCCTTCCCGCGTTCCAGCGCCGCGAGGATGTGGTCGAGGGAGTCCGCGAGCTGCGGCAGCCGTACGGCGACGACGGCGGCGCCCTCCCAGGAGAGCACCACGTCGTCGGTCCCGGCCTCGTCCGGCGGGACCATCTCGCCACCCATGGCGTCGACCAGCGGTTTCACCGCCGCGATGAAGGCCTCGTCACCGGCGCCGGTCACCGGTCGCCCTCCTCGACGACGTTGACCTGGAGCGAGATCCGGGTGGCGCCGGCGGTCAGCGCCCTGCGCAGCATCGCGTCCACGGCGCCGAGCACCGCGTCGGCGCCGCCCTCGGCGGTGTTGCCGAACGGTCCGACGTCCACCGCGTCCAGCTCGGCCGCCTCGACGACCTCCCGCGCGACCACCGCGTGCGCGGGCGCCTCGTCGAGGTCGAAGGGCTCGGTCGTGAACTCCACTCTCAATCGCACGCGCACAACCTAACGCGCGGCGCGGCTTTCGGGACCGCCGGGAAGCCGGGCGGAGGCTTCCGGCGGCCCGGCCCTCTTGACAAGTCCGGAGAGCCGACGGCAACCTTCCGTTAAGCAGAAATGAACTTCCACTATATGGAATTTCAGGAAGGGTGCATCCGATGGGATTCGCAGACCAGCGCTTCAACGTCAACCTGTCGATCCTCTTCACGGAACTCCCGCTCCTGGAGCGCCCGGCGGCCGCCGCCGCGGCCGGCTTCACCGCGGTCGAGCTGTGGTGGCCCTGGGCCGACTCCCCCGTCCCCGAGCGGTCCGAGCTGGACGCGCTGCGGAAGGCGGTCCAGGACGCGGGCGTACGGCTCACGGGCCTGAACTTCTACGCCGGGCGGTTGCCCGGACCGGACCGAGGGGCGCTGTCCGTGCCCGGCGAGGAGTCGGAGCGGTTCCGTGCCAACGTCGACGTGGCCGCCGACTTCGCCGGGTCCCTGGGCTGTACGGCCCTGAACGCGCTGTACGGCAACCGGGTCGACGGCGTGGACCCGGCCGAGCAGGACGCGCTCGCCCTGGAGAACCTCGTCCTGGCGGCCCGGGCCGCCGACCGGATCGGCGCGGTCCTGCTGATCGAGGCGCTGAACAAGCCCGAGTCGCCGCTGTACCCGCTGGTGTCGGCCCCGGCCGCCGTGGAGGTCGTCGACAAGGTCGACGCGGCCACGGGTCTGGGCAACGCCCGGTTCCTGATGGACCTGTACCACCTGGCGATGAACGGCGAGGACCTGCCGGCGGTGATCGACCGGTACGCCGGGAGGACCGGTCATGTGCAGATCGCCGACAACCCCGGCCGCGGCGCCCCCGGTACCGGCTCGCTCCCGCTGGAGGACCTGCTGGACCGGCTGCGCAAGGCCGGTTACGACGGCTGGGTCGGCCTGGAGTACAAGCCCGGCGGGCGTCCGAGCGCGGAGGCCTTCGGCTGGCTGCCCCGCTGACCACACCCCCTTGTATCGAGAGGCACCCTCACATGAGCAACCTTCCCCCTTCCTCCCGCCCGACCCGCCCGGCGGTCGCCTGGATCGGCCTCGGCATCATGGGCTCCCCCATGTCCGAGAACCTGATCAAGGCGGGCTACGACGTCACCGGCCACACCCTGGAGCAGGCGAAGCTGGACCGGCTGGCCGCCGCCGGCGGCACCGCCGCCGCCTCCGTCGCCGAGGCGGTGCGGGACGCCGACGTGATCATCACGATGGTTCCCGCGTCCCCGCAGGTCGAGGCCGTCGCGTACGGCCCCGACGGCATCCTGGAGAACGCCCGGCCCGGTGCCCTGCTGATCGACATGTCCTCGATCACCCCGGGGACCTCCGTCGACCTGGCCGCCGCCGCGAAGGACAAGGGCATCCGGGTGCTGGACGCCCCCGTGTCGGGCGGTGAGGCGGGCGCCGTCGAGGCGGTGCTGTCCATCATGGTCGGCGGTGAGCGGGCCGACTTCGAGGAGGCGAAGCCGCTCTTCGAGGCGCTCGGAAAGACGATCGTGCTGTGCGGTCCGCACGGCTCGGGGCAGACCGTGAAGGCCGCCAACCAGCTCATCGTCGCCGTCAACATCCAGGCGTGCGCCGAGGCCGTGGTCTTCCTGGAGAAGTCGGGCGTGGACCTGGCGGCGGCACTCGACGTCCTGGGCGGCGGACTGGCCGGCTCCACGGTGCTGACCCGCAAGAAGGACAACTTCCTGAACCGGGACTTCGCGCCGGGCTTCCGTATCGACCTGCACCACAAGGACATGGGCATCGTCACCGACGCCGCCCGCGCCGTCGGCGCGGCACTGCCCGTCGGTGCCGTGGTCGCCCAGCTCGTGGCGAGCCTGCGCGCACAGGGCGACGGCGGACTGGACCACTCCGCGCTGCTGCGGGCGGTCGAACGGCTGTCCGGCGCGCGGGTCTGACCGGCCCGCGCCACTCACAGACCTCCGGGCGGCGCCGGCGCCGACACCTGTCCTGTCGCGCCCAAGGCGGCGGCGCCGCCCGGAACCCACCCTGCCCACTCGTTCAACGCGAGGACTGAGCACGACGACTCGCGCGCGGCCCCTGACGGGAGGTCGGGGCCGTGCGCGCAGCCCGCGGCGACGCCGTACGGCCCGGATGAGGGGTCACCGTACGGGTGCGGCGGGCGGGACGAGGGCGCCGCGGCGGCGTGCGAGCCAGTGCGGTGGTGAAAGCGGCGGGACTCCTTCTTCGACCTGAGGGGAGGGGCTCCGCGGCCGTCGCCGCCGCCGCGGTCCCTCGGCCGACAGGGCAGCGCCCCTGCCTTTCCGGCGCCCGGATGCGGACGGTCCCGCATCCGGGCGCCTTCCGGTCCGCGGGGGTGCGGATCCGCCCGGCGCGCAGCAGCCTGGGGACATGGCACATCCAATGGCACATCCAACGGAGCATCCGCACATCGTGGTGCACTCCCCCGCCCTGGACGGCTCCCGGCGGGTCACCTCGGACGACGAGACGCTGGGCCTCGCCACGCACGTCGACGACGTGAGCGAGATCCTGCGGCTGGCCGACCTGTACGTCACGGACGTCGAGGAGACCGACCTCATCGAGTGGCAGGGCGGCGGCCCGGACGACTGGCCGGGACTGTCGGAGCACCACGAGCCGTGAGCGCGGCCGCTACGACAAAGTCCGTAGGCGGGTTACGGCACCCTCAAATGAACCTCTGAACCTCGCCTCCCGAGGCTTCGGCGGGCCCCGCGCGCGGAACCATCCCCGCACACGGGGCCCGCCGGCACGGGGGCGGCGGGCCCCCTGTCCGAGGGGGTCCTGTCATGACCGACACCGCGCGCGTCCGGGAAACGCCGCACGAGCTCGCCCTGCTGGCCGGGGGGCCGCGCGCCGCCGTCATCGTGGCCGTCGTCGCCCTGCACCTGCGCGGCGCCGTCGAACCCGGCGCCGCGCACACGGTGGTGGCGGTCGGCAACGAGGCCGGGCGCGCGCTGCCGCCGCTGCCGACGCCGGAGGACGACGTCCCGGCGGAGCTGAGGGTGCCGTACCTGGAGAGCGCGGTGTACCGAAGACTGCACAAGCCTTGTCACGTACGGGAGTTGCTGCGCGACCCGGACGTCCGGTGGGCGGTCGACACGCTGAGGAACGGGCTGGCGGAGACGGGCATGGTGAGTCCGCCGGCGCTGGGTACGACGCGGGCGGCACGCCGTCGACTGCAGGTGCTGAGCACCGCGTCTCCCGTCCCGGCGAGCGGAGACGGCCTCTCCGAGGAGGAGAAGCTGCTGGCCGTCGCCCTGCACGGCCAGGCGGCCCTCCGCGCCGTCGTCCCCCGTTTCGCCCTCCGCGCAGGCCTCACGGAACGCGTCCGCCTCCGCCGCAAGCGCGCCCTGCGCCGCTTCTCCGGCACCCCCGACGCCTCCGGCAGCTCCGGTGGCGGCTATACGGGCCCCCACTACTGCGGCGGCGCGTTCGGCTGCGCGGGCGGCGACGGGTACGGGGGTGGCGGTGGCTGCGGAGGAGGGGGCTGCGGCGGCGGCTCGGACTGAGCCCACGGCGTGAGGGGCGGGCCGTCGCCTGGACGGGCCGCCCCTCCGGGGTGTGCGGGGTGGGTCAGGACTTCAGGGGCTTCACCGAGGTGGGGGCGTGGGCCGGTTCGGTGGCGAGGGGTTCGAACTCGACCACGTTGCTTATGTCGTTGGTGGTCGACATGGCGATGTTGGTGACGCGTTCCAGGATCGCCTCCACGATCACCGGGACGCGGTGTTCCGCCGCGAGTTTCTTCGCCTGCTCGAAGGCCGCGCCCAGTTCGTCCGGGTCGGTCACCCGGATCGCCTTGCAGCCCAGGCCCTCGGCGACCTTGACGTGGTCGACGCCGTAGACGCCCAGCTCCGGGGCGTTGACGTTCTCGAACTCCAGCCTGACCTGGAAGTCGATGTCGAACGCCCGCTGCGCCTGCCGGATCAGGCCCAGGTAGGCGTTGTTCACCAGGACATGGACGTACGGGATCCTGTGCTGCGCCCCGACCGCCAGTTCCTCGATCATGAACTGGAAGTCGTAGTCGCCGGACAGGGCGACGACCTGCGCCTCGGGGTCGGCCTTCGCCACGCCGAGCGCGGCCGGGACGGTCCAGCCGAGCGGGCCCGCCTGGCCGCAGTTGATCCAGTGCCGTGGCCGGTAGACGTGCAGCAGCTGCGCGCCGGCGATCTGTGAGAGGCCGATGGTGGAGACATACCGCGTCTCGGGGCCGAAGGCCTTGTTCATCTCCTCGTAGACCCGCTGCGGTTTGATCGGGACGTCGTCGAAGTGCGTACGGCGCTGGAGGGTGGCGCGCTTCTCCTGCGCGGCGGCCGCCCAGGCGGAGCGGTCGGGCAGCCGGCCCTCGGCCTTCAGCTCCTTCGCCACCTCGACGAACAGCTCCAGCGCGGCGCGCGCGTCGGAGGCGATGCCGTAGTCGGGGGCGAAGATCCGGCCGATCTGGGTGGGTTCGACGTCGACGTGCACGAAGGTGCGGCCGGCCGTGTAGACGTCGAGCCTCCCGGTGTGGCGGTTGGCCCAGCGGTTGCCGATGCCGAGGACGAAGTCGGACTCCAGGAAGGTCGCGTTGCCGTAGCGGTGCGAGGTCTGCAGGCCGACCATGCCGGCGTTGAGTTCGTGGTCGTCGGGGACGACGCCCCAGCCCATCAGGGTCGGCACCACCGGGGTGCCGGTCAACTCGGCGAACTGGACGAGCAGTTCGGCCGCGTCGGCGTTGATGACACCGCCGCCCGCGACGATCAGCGGGCGTTCGGCGGAGTTCAGCATGCCGATCGCCTTCTCGATCTGGGCGCGGGACGCGGCGGGCCTGTAGACCGGGAGCGGTTCGTAGGTGTCCGGGTCGAACTCGATCTCCGTCAGCTGCACGTCGATCGGCAGGTCGATCAGGACGGGGCCGGGCCGTCCAGAGCGCATGAGGTGGAAGGCCTGCTGGAAGACGCCGGGGACCTGCGCGGCCTCCAGGACGGTCACCGCCATCTTGGTGACCGGCTTGGCTATGGAGGCGATGTCGACGGCCTGGAAGTCCTCCTTGTGGATCACGGCGGTCGGCGCCTGGCCGGTGATGCACAGGATCGGGACGGAGTCGCCGGTCGCGGAGTACAGGCCGGTGATCATGTCGGTGCCGGCCGGTCCGGAGGTGCCGATGCAGACGCCGATGTTGCCGGGGCGGGTACGGGTGTAGCCCTCGGCCATGTGCGAGGCGCCCTCGACGTGGCGGGCGAGGGTGTGGGTGATGCCGCCGGAGGCTTTGAGCGCCGCGTAGAAGGGGTTGATCGCCGCGCCCGGGACACCGAACGCGTCGGTGACGCCCTCACGCCTGAGGATTTCGACTGCCGCGCGGGCAGCGGTCATTCGAGCCATCGAGTACTCCTGCTTCGGCTGTCGGATGCGTACTCCCGTCGCGCCCCGCGGCAGTACTTCCGCATGATGGAAAATAACTTCTGCTATCTGGAATGAATGTAGGGTGGGTGGTCGAAGCCGTCAAGAGAGGGGCAAGCGCCGGACACACGGCGGACCGGTGGAGGACGATGGGCACCGCCTCGAGAACACGGGAGTGGGACCATGCCCGAGAGCGTGCCGGTGCGCTGTCCCGCCTGTCGGCGCTCGCACCGCTACACGGCACCGTCGTATCCCTGCGCGTGCGGCGCGCCCGTCACGCCGCCGCTGGACCTGGACGGGGTGCCCGGCCCGGTCGGGCACCGCGCCTGGGACGAGGAGTGGGTCGCCGTGCGGTGCGGGCGCTGCGGGCTCCGTGGCGAGTGGCCGCGGCCCGAACTGGGGTGCCCGTGCGGGACGGTGCTGCTGATCCCGGTGGCCGGGCCACGGGCGTCCGTCCCGGCGGGGCGACCCGAGGCCGCCACCGCCCGTTCCGCGCGGGACGCGGACCGGGACGCGGTCACGGCCGCCGTGCTGCATCTGCGCCGGCTCGGCCACGAGGACGTCCGCCGCACCGGCCGGCGCTCCCCGTCCGGTGTCGGACTGGCGGGCCGTGGCGTCCTCGCCCAGGTCGACCCGTCGGCGCGTCCGGCGACCCCGCGGGACGTGGAGTGCCTGTGGCTGACGGCGATGACCGAGTCCGCCGTCTGCCTGTACTTCACCGTCGCCGGTTACACCGAGGAGGCGCGGGCCCGCGCCGACGCGCTGGACGTCCCGCTGTTCCTGCTCGGCCCCACCGGCACCCCGCAGCCGGTGAACGGCCCCGCCGAGGCGCTGGACGCCGACGGGGCCTGAAAACCCGGCGACGCGTCCGCCACCGGCGGCCGATACTCGGCGGATGCGCATCCGTCCCGCCGAACCCGGTGAACTGCCCGCCCTCCAGGACATCGAACGGGCCGCCGGCGCCCCGTTCCGCGACCTCGCCATGCCGGAGATCGCCGACGACGACCCGCCCGCGCCGGACGTGCTGGAGCACTACCGCCGGGCGGGCCGCTGCTGGGTGGCGGCCGACGAACGAGGCCGGCCCGTGGCGTACTTGACCGCCGAACCCGTGGACGACGCCCTCCACGTGGAGCAGGTCTCCGTCCACCCGGCCGCCGCCCGTCGGGGCGTGGGCCGGGCGCTGCTCGACCACGCCGCCGCCCACGCCCGCGAGCAGGGCCTGACCGCGCTGACGCTGACCACGTTCACCGATGTCCCGTGGAACGCCCCGTACTACGCGCGCCTCGGGTTCCGCACGCTGAGCGAGCCCGAACTCACACCGGGCCTGCGGCGGATCCGCGCCGAGGAGGCCGGGCACGGACTCGACCGGTGGCCGCGCGTGTGCATGCGCAGGGACGTTCCCCCGCACCCGCGGCACGAGTGCCGGACCGCCCGGACGACGATCAGACCGGCGCGCGAGCAGGACCTCCCCGGTTTCCTCGGTCTGGCGGCCCAGGTCGAGCAGTGGTTCGGCCCGATGGTCGAGGAGCCGGGCTTCCACGACGCGGTGCGGGAGCACATCGCCGGCTCCCTGGCGCTCGTCGCCGAGTCCTCGGGACCGGACCTCCTCGGCGGGCTGCTGTTCGGGGGCGAGGCGCCGACGTATCACGTGCACTGGCTCGTCGTCTCGCACCGGGCCCGGGGGAAGGGCGTCGGCGGCGCTCTGATGGCGGAGGCGACGCGCCGGTGGGTGCGCGGGCCGGGTGACATCGAGGTGGTCACCTTCGGGGCCGACCACCCCGGTGCCGTCGCCGGCGGCGCCCGTGTCTTCTACGAGCGGCTCGGCTTCACCCCCGCCGAGGCCGCCGCTCCGGGTCCGGAGGGCGGCTCACGGCAGGTCTTCCGGCGGAAGGTCGACTGACGGCGCGTCAACCCGCCGCGTACCGCTCCCGCAGTTCCACCTTGCGCACCTTCCCCGACACCGTCATCGGGAAGGTGTCGAGGAGCTGGAGCCGGCTCGGGATCTTGTAGTGGGCGAGGCGGTCCGCGCAGAAGGCGCGCAGTTCCTCCAGGGTGAGCGGGTCGGCCGGATCGCGCGGGACGACACAGGCGAGCACCTCCTCGCCGTACCGCTCGTGCGCGATCCCGACGACCTGGACGTCCGCGATCCTCGGGTGCGCGTGGAGGAACTCCTCGACCTCGCGCGGGTAGACGTTCTCCCCGCCCCGGATGATCATGTCCTTGATGCGGCCGACGATCTCCACGTAGCCGTCCTCACGCATCACCGCGAGGTCCCCGGTGTGCATCCAGCGGCCCGCGTCGACGGCCTCGGCGGTCTTCCCGGGCTCGTTCCAGTAGCCGAGCATCACGCTGTAGCCGCGGGTGCACAACTCCCCTGCCGTACCACGCGGTCGGGTCACTCCGGTGGCCGGGTCGACGACCTTGACCTCGATGTGCGGCAGCACCCGGCCGACGGTGCCGGTGCGGTGTTCCAGGTCGTCGTCCATACGGGTCTGGAGCGACACGGGAGACGTCTCGGTCATGCCGTAGCAGATGGAGACCTCCTCCATGTGCATCTCGGCGACCACCCGTTTCATCACCTCCACCGGGCACGGCGAGCCCGCCATGATGCCGGTGCGCAACGAGGTGAGGTCGTACGACGCGAAGTCGGGCAGGTTCAGTTCGGCGATGAACATGGTGGGGACGCCGTAGAGCGAGGTGCAGCGCTCCCGCTGGACGGCCTCCAGGGTGGCCTTCGGCTCGAAGGAGGGGGCCGGGACGACGATGCAGGCACCGTGGGAGGTGGCTCCCAGGTTCCCCATGACCATGCCGAAGCAGTGGTAGAACGGCACCGGCAGGCAGACGCGGTCCTGCTCGGTGTAGCCGACGGTACGGCCCACCCAGTAGCCGTTGTTGAGGATGTTGTGATGGGAGAGCGTGGCGCCCTTCGGGAAGCCCGTCGTGCCCGAGGTGTACTGGATGTTGACCGGGTCGTCGCAGCTCAGCCCGGCGGCGATCTCGTCGAGCCGCTCCGGCGGTACGGCGGACGCGCCCTCGGTCAGCGCGTCCCAGGACGGGTCGCCGATGTAGACGGTCTCCCGCAGGTCCGGGCACGACAAGCGCACCTGGTCCACCAGCGCCCGGTAGTCGCTGCCCTTGTGGGCGAGCGAGGAGACCAGCAGCGAGATCCCGGACTGCTTGAGCACGTACTCCAACTCGTGCGCCCGGTAGGCCGGGTTGATGTTCACCATGATGACGCCGATGCGGGCGGTGGCGTACTGCACCAGGACCCACTCGGGACAGTTGACCGCCCAGATGCCGACCCGGTCGCCCGTCCCGACGCCCTTCGCCAGCAGTCCGCGCGCGACCTCGTCGACGGCGGCGCCGAACTCGGCGTAGGTCCAGCGCCGTCCGGACTCCACGTCGACCAGGGCCTCGCGGTCCGGCCACGCGGCGACCGCCCGGCCGAGGTTGGCGCCGATGGTGTCGCCGAGCAGGGGGGTCGTACTGGTCCCGTGCGCGTAGGAGAGCTCGGTCACCGGAAGTCCTCCTCGCGGTACTCGTCGGTGGAGCCGGCGGCCGTGGCCTCGCGCAGTTCGATGCGGCGGATCTTGCCGGAGACCGTCTTGGGCAGCTCGCCGAACTCCAGGCGGCGGATCCGCTTGTACGGGGCGAGCGCCTCGCGGGAGTGCTCGAAGAGCACCTTGGCGGTGTCCGGGCCGGGCTCCCAGCCCTCTGCCAGCACGATGTACGCCTTGGGCACGGCCAGCCGCAGCTCGTCCGGGGCGGGCACGACGGCCGCCTCGGCGACCGCCTCGTGCTCCAGCAGGGCGCTCTCCAGCTCGAAGGGGCTGATCTTGTAGTCGCTCGCCTTGAAGACGTCGTCCGCGCGACCGACGTAGGTGATGTATCCGTCCTCGTCACGGGAGCCGATGTCGCCCGTCCGGTAGTAGCCGCCGGCCATCGCCTCGGCCGTACGGTCCGGGTCGCCGTGGTATCCGGTCATCAGGCCCACCGGGCGGTCGGAGAGGTCGAGCGCGATCTCGCCCTCGGCGGCGCCGGGCGCGCCGGAGACCGGGTCGAGGAGTTCGACGCGGTAGCCGGGGCTGGGGCGGCCCATGGAGCCGGCCCTGAGGACCTGGCCGGGGCTGTTGGAGACCTGGACGGCGGTCTCGGTCTGGCCGAAGCCGTCCCGGACGGTGACGTTCCAGGCGCGCCGGACCTGCTCGATGACCTCGGGGTTGAGCGGCTCACCGGCGGCGACGACCTCGCGGGGCGGGGTGCGCAGCCGGCCCAGGTCGGACTGGATGAGCATGCGCCACACGGTCGGCGGGGCGCAGAACGTGGTGACGCCGGCCTTGTCCATCTCGGCCATCAGGCGGGACGCGTCGAAGCGGGTGTAGTTGTGCAGGAAGACAGTCGCCTCGGCGTTCCACGGGGCGAACAGGTTGGACCAGGCGTGCTTGGCCCAGCCGGGCGAGGAGATGTTGAGGTGCACGTCGCCGGGGCGCAGGCCGATCCAGTACATGGTCGCCAGGTGGCCGATCGGGTACGAGGTGTGGGTGTGCTCGACCAGCTTGGGGCGGGCAGTGGTGCCGGAGGTGAAGTACAGCATCAGGGGGTCGTCGGAGAGGGTGGGCCCGTCGGGCGCGAAGTGCTCGGCGGCGCCGTAGGCGTCCGTGTACGGCTGCCAGCTCCCGCCGGCGCCCTCCCCCACCGCGATCCGGGTGTAGTCGCCGGGTACCTCGTCGAACTTCGCGGTGTCGGCGGCGCGCGCGATCACATGGCGGACGCGGCCCCTCCCGACGCGGTCGCGCAGGTCGGCGGGGCCGAGCAGCGGGGTGGCCGGAATGACCACGGCGCGCAGCTTCATCGCGGCCAGGGCGGTCTCCCACAGCTCGGCCTGGTTGCCGAGCATCACCAGCACCCGGTCCTCGGCGGCCACGCCCCGCTGCCGCAGCCAGTTGGCGACCTGGTCGGAGCGGCGGGCGAGCGCGGCGAAGGACAGCCGGGTCTCGTCGCCGTCCTCCTCGACGAGGTGCAGGGCGGTGCGGTCGTTGCCGTCCGCGATCACGTCGAACCAGTCGAGCGCCCAGTTGAACCGCTCGGGCCGGGGCCAGACGAAGTCCCGGTGGGCGGTGGCGTAGTCCTCGCGGTGTTCCAGCAGGAAGTCCCGGGCCCTGCGGAACGCCTCCGTCGCCGTCGTCATCTGCTCCTCCTCGTGCCGGACCGTGCCGGACCATTGCCGGGCGGCTCCTCCCCATCGTGTAATCCGTGATGCGTGTCTCACCACCCCCGAACGGGGGTGTGCGCCGCGCGGAGGCCGTGGTGAAGGGGCGAACAGGTGACAGCTGACCCGATGAGGGCGGGCGACGCGGTGGAGATCCGCGGGGCGCTGGCCCGGCTGCGGCGCGCGACCGGGCTGCCGGTCGCCTTCGGCGGACTGGTGGAGCCCGGCCGGCGGCAGGTGCGCATCAGCGAGCTGAGCGGCACCGCGACGCCCGCGCTGAGCGCGCTCGCGGTGACCTCGGGCAACGGTCTGGGCGGCAGGGCGGTGGCGCTCGCCCGGCCGTGCGCGGTGACGGACTACTCCGTCTCGCGGCAGATCAGCCACGAGTACGACCTCCCGGTCGCCGCCGAGGGCCTGCGCGCCGTCGTCGCCGTGCCCGTGGTCGTACGGCGCCGGGTGCGGGCGGTGCTCTACGGCGCCCTGCGCGCGGCGCACCCGCTCGGTGACCGCACGCTCGGCGCGGCGGTCCAGGCGGCGCGGGACGTGGAGCAGGCGCTGGTGGTGCGGGAGGAGGCGGCGGCGCTGATGGCGGCGGCCGGGCCTCGCGCGGGGCGGCCCGACCCGGCGTCCGGGGCGGCCCGGGAGCAGGTGCGGGAGGCGCACGCGGCGCTGCGGGCGCTGGCGCCGCGCATCGCGGACCCCGTGCTGCGGGCCGAGCTGCTTCAGGCGTGCGCCCTGCTCACCGCGGACACCGCGCCGTCCCCGGCGGTGCGGCTCGCGCCCCGGGAGGTGGACGTGCTCGCCTGCGTGGCGGCCGGGGCGACCAACGGCGTCGCGGCGGAGCGGCTCGGGGTGACGGCCGAGACCGTCAAGGCGTACCTGCGGTCGGCGATGCGGAAGCTGGGGGTGCGGACCCGGGGACAGGCCGTGGTCGCGGCCCGCCGGGCGGGGTGGTTGCCGTAGGTTTGCGGTGTTTCCCCGAGGTGGGTATTACCAGCGGTACAACTTTGGATTTCACCGTAGCCCGGTCCGCTGTAATTTGCCTCACTACACGGTCCGTCCGGAATTAAGGAGCCTGTTGCCTAATATTGGCCAGGACACGCCACACGGAGGGGAGCGGTGACCGTGCGACGGGACTTCAAGGAGCCTGCCAGGAGCCGCCCCGACCTGGTCATAGGCCGGGAGGAGCTGTACTCCGAGGCGCGGGAGCAGCTCGCCCGTGGGGGCAGCGTGCTGCTGCACGGCCCCGCGGGAATAGGAAAGTCGACCGTGCTGCGGGCACTCGCGGCGGAAAACACCGGTGCGACGGGGACGGTGTTGCGCTGCTCCGCCACGGAGTCCGAATCCCATCTTCCGTTCCTGGCGCTGGCCGATCTGTTCGGTCTGGTCCTCGACAAGGTGTCCGCCCGGCTGCCCGCCGCCCAGCGCACCGCCCTGGAGTCGGCGCTCACCGGGCGCGGCGAGTCCACCCTCCAGCGGGACGGCCTCGCGCTGCGTCTCGCGGTGCTGTCCATGCTGCGGGCGCTGGCCGCCGAGGGGCCGGTCCTCATCGTCGCCGACGACCTCCAGTGGCTGGATTCCGCCAGTGCCGAACTCCTCGGCTTCGCCGCCCGGCGGCTCGGCGACAGCCCGGTGCGGATGCTGTGCGCGGTGCGCACGGACGGCGAGGAGTACGACCGTCATCTGCGCGCCTGCCCGCCGGACACGCTCGCGGTGCGGCTGGGCCCGTTCTCCCGGACCCAGGTGTCCGCGCTCCTCGACCACCGGGGCTACACCGCCCTGTCCCGCTCCACGGCCCGGGACATCCACCGCACCAGCGGCGGCAACCCGCTGTTCGCCCTCGAACTGGGCCGCGCCCTCGCCGAGAGCCCCACCCGGCCCAGACCGGGCGAGCCGCTGCCGGTGCCGACCTCGCTGCGGGCCCTGGTGCTGAGCCGCCTGGAGATGCTGTCGGACGAGGCGCGCCGCACCCTGCTGGTGGCCAGCGCGGGCGCCCGCCCCACCCTGGCGCTGCTGCACGCGGCCGGCCGGGAGAACGCCGAGGCGGAAACGGCGCAGGCCGCCGCGCTGGGGCTGCTGGCGACGGACCACGAGGAGCCGGCGCTGCGGTTCGCGCATCCGCTGATCTCGGCCGCCCTGTACGCGGAGGCCCCGGCGCGGGAGCGGCGGGCCGTGCACACGGCGCTGTCCACGGCGGCCTCCGACCCCATCGAGCGGGCCCGGCACCTGGCGCTGGCCGCCACCGGCCCCGACCCTGAGGTGGCGGCCCGGCTCGCCGAGGCCGCCGCGCTGGCCCGGGACCGGGGGGCGCCCTCGGTCGCGGCCTCGCTCGGGCTGCTCGCCGCCCGGCACACCCCGGCCGACGGTGATCCCGGCCCCGACGAGCGGCGGCTCCAGGCCGCCGAGGACGCGATCACCGCCGGCGAGGTCGACCTGGCTCGGGACATAGCGCGCGAGGTGCTGACCCGGGCGACGGTGCCGGCGGAGCGGGTGCGGGCCTGGATGGTGGTCATCGAGGCGGCCGGGCAGGCGCTCGGCGAGGTCGACGCCGTGTTCCCGCAGGTGCTGGCCGACGCCGGCGACGACCCCCGGCTGCTGGCCCTGGTCCACTACCAGCTCGCCTGGCGGGAGGTGGTGGTGGACGGCGACTTCGCCAAGTCCCGCCAGGAGGCCGCGCACGCCGCGGAGCTGGCCGCGCGGGGCGGGGACCGGCGCACCGAGCTGATGGCGCTGGCCTTCCAGTCGTCCACCGAGACCCTGATGGGTCACCCCGACGCCCCCGCGACCATCCGGCGGGCGCTCCAGGAGCCCCAGGACCCCGACGTCGCCTGCCACCACAACGGCGCCGCGATGGCGAGGTTCCGCTGGCTGCTGATGAGCGACCAGCTGCCGGAGGCCCGTACGGCCATCACGGCGCTGCTGCGGGAGGCGCGGCGGCGCGGCATGGTGGAGAGCGAGGTGCACTTCTCGCGGCTGCTCGCCGACACCGAACTGCGTTTCGGGCACTGCGGCCGGGCCCTGGACCTGGCCCGCGAGAGCCTGCGGCTGGCCCGGGACTCCGGGATCGGCGAGAGCGCCTCGGCCATGCTCGCCTCGCTCGCGGAGGCGTCGGGCGGGGACGTGGAGCGGGCGCTGACGCTGGCCCGCGAGGCGGCGGACCACGCCGAGGTGGACGGCGACCAGTTGTACCTCTCCCTCGCCCTGGCCGCCCTCGGTTACGCCCAGTTGGTGGCGGGGGACGCGCAGGCCGCGGTCCGTTCGCTGCGCCGGGTGCGGGAGCTGGAGCACGGCATGGGCATCAGCGACCCGGCGCGGGGCCGTTGGCAGGGCGACCTCGCCGAGGCGCTGGTGCGGATCGGTGAGCCCGGCGAGGCGCAGGAACTCATCGACGTCACCCGTGTGCACGCGCTGCGCCTGAACCGCGCGAGTGTCCTCGCGGTGCTCGACCGCGCCGAGGCGCTGGTGCGCGCGGCACGCGGTGAACACCAGGCGGCGCACACACAGTTGGCGTCGGCGCAGGAGCGGCTCGCCAGGCTGGGGTACGGCCTGGAGGAGGCGCGGGCCGCCTTCGCGCTGGCCCGGCTGCGCGGGCGGGGTCCGGCGCCTGCGGTGTACGACGAGGCCGCCCGGCTGTTCCGGCGCTGCCGCGCGCTGCCGTGGCTGCGCCAGGTGGAGCGGGCCGTGGCCGCCGGTCCCACGGAGCCGGAGACCGTGCCCGCCGCCGCGCCGGGTGCCCTGGACGGGCTGGCCGCGATGGAACGGCAGGTCGCCGCGCTGGTGATGGAGGGCGCCACCAACCGGGAGATCGCCGGTCGCCTGTTCATCAGTGTCAAGACCGTCGAGGCGACCCTCACCCGGGTCTACCGCAAGCTGGGCATCCGCTCACGGGTCGACATCGTCCGCCTGGCGGCGGGCCGTCGCACGAAGTAGCACCGCGGGGGGCCGCCGGGTCGCCGCTGGATCACCACTGGGGCAACCGAGGGTTTTCCCTGCCCCAACTCCCCTAGGGGGTTCCCTCATTGGGGCGATCGCGCTCCGGCCCTTAGCGTAACGGCGTGCCGCTCGCCGGGCACACGGGGGCCTGTCCCGAGGCCCTCGTGCTCGACCCCCACCCCGCGCGACCCCCCACCGGCAACCCGTGAGGAGACCCATGTCCGGGCTCACCCGCGCCAAGAAGGCCGCCGCCGTCTGCGCAGCCACCGCTGCCGCCGCGACGGCGCTGATCGCCGCCCCCTCCGCCGTCGCCGCCCCGCAGCCGATCGTCGGCGGTACGACGACCACGACGTCCGCGTACCCGTTCATGATGCAGATCACCGACGCCTCACAGGACCAGTTCTGCGGCGGCACCCTGGTCTCGCCCACCAAGGTGGTCACGGCCGCGCACTGCATGGTCGGCGAGACCACGAACAGCGTGCGTGTGGTCGGCGGACGCACCTACCTCAACGGCACCAACGGCACGGTCGCCAGAGTCAGCAGGATATGGATCCACCCGAGCTACAGAAGCGTCACCCGGGGCGACGACGTGGCCGTGCTGACCCTGTCGACGTCGATGCCGTACACCACGGCGCCCTACGTGTCCTCCTCCGACACCTCGGTGTACGCGGCCGGCACGACCGCCCGCATCATCGGCTGGGGCACCACCTCCTCCGGCGGCAGCTCCTCCAACCAGCTGCGCACCGCGACCGTGCCGACCGTCTCCGACACCGGCTGTCGCGGCTCCTACGGCAGCCGGTACGTGCAGAGCGACATGGTGTGCGCCGGCTACTCCTCCGGCGGTGTGGACACCTGCCAGGGCGACAGCGGCGGACCGCTGCTGATCGGCGGCCGGCTGGCGGGGATCACCTCCTGGGGCGACGGCTGCGCGGCGGCCGGCTACCCGGGCGTCTACACCCGGCTGACCACGTTCTCCGCGGACGTGACGGCACAGGTCAACGGGTGACGGACACCCCCATGAATTCCTGAGTACCCCTCGGGTGGCAAGCCAGGGGGCGTTGCGAGCTTCCACGAGCAGCCCGCAACGCCCCCTCTCCATGCCCGCGTTCACCCCCGCACGGCCCCGAAGCGGATGTCGTACGTCGTCCCCGGGTGCATCACGTGGAGCATCCGCTCCCCCTCCGCGACGACCTCCTCCCGCCGTTGCCCGTCGAGCCGGCCGAACGGCTCGATGACGAGGGCGTGTTCGTCCAGCCGCCACAGCCCCGCCAGGAACCCGTCGACGAGGAGGGCGCGGTGGGCGATGTTGCCCTGCCAGTGGCGGCCCCGGTACTCGGGCGGTACGACGCGGGTGCGGTCGGCGTGGGAGAGGAGCAGGTTGTCGAACTCGGGCAGGAAGCGGGGCGGGGCGGGGGTGTCCGGGCCGGGACGGGGCGCGTCCGGGAGGTCGAAGAGCTCGACGCCGGCCTCGTCGTGGAAGGTGACGAGGTCCGGGCGCAGGCGTTCGAAGGCCTCGCGCAGCCGGGTCAGTCCGGCCCAGGTCTGCATGTCCTTCACGGAGGCCGGCCCGAAGGCGGCGAGGTAGCGCAGCACGGTGGCGTCCGGGGCCGGCGCGGGCTCGGCGGGTTTGCCCAGCCAGTGCTCGGCGGTGGTGAGCGTGACCTGGCCGCTGCGGCCCCACAGTCCGCGCGGGGTGATCTGCACGAGGGGGAGCCTGCAGCGGGCGGCGACGGAGAGGGACTGCGGATCGGCGTCGGGCCACTCCTTCAGCAGGGCCTCGCGCAGCTGTCTCATGGTGCGCGGTTCGGCCTCGACGAGTTCCCGGGCGAGTGCGGCGAGCCGGTCCAGGTCGACGCCCGTGAGCCCCTTGCGGAACTGGGTCAGCTCGCGGTCGCGGGCGGGCTGCACCAGGGGCCGCAGGGTGAGGCAGTCGCGGGCGGTGTGGGTGTGGATGGTCGAGCGCACGGTGACGATGCGGGCGACCGCGCGGCCGGCCATCTGCCGGGACAGCGCCTCGGGCGTGAAGCCGTCGAGGCGGGCGGCGAGCGCGTAGTAGGGCGGCTTGACGTTCTGCGCCTGGAGACCGACGAGATGTCCGACCGCGTCCTCGGCGGACATCGGTGAGCGGCGCAGCAGCAGTTGCCGTGCGAGGGTGGCCCGGTTCAGCGCCCGGGTGCCGAGCGTCTGCTTCGTCGTCGTCATGCCCGCACGCTAGCGGCCGTCGCGGTCGGATCCTGTCCTCGATGGCCGCCGGCTGCGGTGCTGATTGCCTCCCGCCGGAGCGGGGCACTCGTGCGCACTGTGTACGGACGAGAGCGTTCGGGACCGCGAAGGGTCCTGCTGACCGGGTGGTTCAGTTTCCGCGACGGGGAGGCGACCGCCGGGGACGTGCTGGCGCTGCGCCGCGTGGAGGAGGTGCTGCGGGGCGCCGGGATGGCGTACGACGTCGTATGGAGCCCCGGTTTCCGGCCGGAGGCGCTGCACTTCGACGACGTACGGCCCGGCGACTACTCGCACCTGGTGTTCGTGTGCGGGCCGTTGCACGGGCCGCAGGTCGAGGAGTTGCACCGGCGCTTCGCACACTGTGTGCGGATCGCCGTGGGGACGTCGGTGATCGACCCGGGTGGCGCCGCCGTGACCGGCTTCCACCGCGTGCTGGCGCGGGACGCCCCCGGCAGCGAACCGTCCGAGGACCTGGCGGCCCGTGCCCCGGCGGTGTCCGCGCGGCCCGTGGTCGGGGTGGTCCTCACCCACGGGCAGCGGGAGTACGGGGAGCAGCGGCGGCACGGGCAGGTCGCGGAGCAGGTGACGCGCTGGCTGGCCGGGAAGGACTGTGCCCGGCTGGAGCTGGAGACCCGGCTGGACACCCGTGACTGGCATCTGAGCGCGACGCCGGCGCAGGTGCAGTCGGTGCTGGCCCGGCTCGACCTCGTCGTCACCGACCGGCTGCACGGGCTGGTGCTGGCGCTGCGGGTCGGCACGCCGGTGCTGGCGGTGGACCCGGTGGCCGGCGGCGCCAAGGTGACCGCGCAGGCCAGGGCCTGCGGCTGGCCCGCGCTGCTCGCCGCCGAGCAGGTGGACGCGCGCCGGCTGGAGCGGTGGTGGGACTGGTGTCTGACCTCGGGCCGGGTGGCCGCCCGGCAGATGCGTGACGCGTTCCGTGAGGGGCGGGTGCCGGACGGGGCGGACCGGCTGGTGGAGGTGCTGGCGCCGCGCGCCGGCGCCGGTTAGGCGGGACGGCTCCCGGGCACCCGGACGTCCTTGCCCTCGCGGTCGCTGGAGGAGAGACGGTGTCCATCGGTCGGCTCCCTGATCACGAACAGCACATTCTCGACGGGATCGAGCGGGCGCTCAGCCGCGACCGTCGTCTGGCCCGGCGGCTGCGCACGCTCCGGGTCCGCCGGGGACCCGACGTGACGCGCCTGCCGGCACGGATCATGTCCTGCCGTCCGCGCGGCCTGACCGTGGTGTTCCTGCTCGCGCTGTCCGTCGCGCTGATGGTGACCGGCATCGTCACCTCGGCGCCGTGGGCGATCTGGACGTTCGCGGCGGTGTGGCCGCCCGCGCTCTTCGCGGCGTTCCGGCTGCTGTGCCGGTGGTCCGGCGGCTGAGCGTTTGTCCTCCGGGGGCGGCGGGGACCCGGCGCGGCAGGAGGTGATGGTCGTGCCCGAACCCGGAAGCAAGAAGTACGACACCCGCCGGGCCCGGCTCCGCAAGGACGCCGAGGACTCCGGAATCTCCGACCAGGACGCCAACGCGGCCGCCAACGAGGAACTGCAGGAGGGCGAGGGCCTGCGCGGCCGCGGCCCCCGCACGGACCGCGGCCGCGGCCCCGAGGGCGAACGCCCGGGGAGCACGGACTGAGCCCGCGCGCACCGGGGCCCGCCCGTCTTCGGTGATGGGCGGGCCCCGGTGCGCGCAGTGCGGCCCGGCGCCGGCGATGCGCGTGCCGCCCGGTGGGCGTGGCGCCTCTCGGCACCGGTGCGGCGCGAGCCCCGGTGTGCGGGATGCGGCTCAGCCGGTGTAGCGGCGGGCGGTGGAGGTGCGTTGGGTGGGTTCCAGGAGGCGCAGGCGGGACTCGACCTCGTACGGCAGGACCCGGCGTTCGCGCAGGACCCAGGGCAGGGCGGCGGCGGCCTCGGCGAAGGCGCGCAGGGAGGCGGTGTCGCGGGGGACGGTGCGGGCCAGGTTCAGGGTGCGGCGCAGGGCGGGGCGGGCCGGGCGGCGCAGCCAGGTGAACCACAGGGTGTTGCGGATGCCGTGCGTCCGGCGCAGGGTGGCGTCCCGCGCGGCGGACGCCCGGTGGTGGATCGTCAGGTGATCGGCGTAGGTGAGCCACCAGCCGTCGGCCGCCAGGTCGGCGGCCAGCAGCTCCTCCTCGCCGCCGAGCCAGAGGCGCGGATTGAAGCCGCCCGCGGTGCGGAAGGCGTCGGTGCGCAGGACGGTCGCGGCGGCCAGGAAGGAGCCGAGGGCCGGGCCGGGCAGCCAGCGCGGGCCCGGGACGGGCGATTCACGCAGTTCGCGGACGATCGGGTCGTCGGTGCCGTCCGGTTCGACGATGATCCGCGCCGTGACCGAACCGAGCGCGGGGTGCCGGTCGAGCAGGTCGGCGGCACCGGCGAGGGAGCCGGGCGACCACCAGGAGTCGTCGTCGCAGAAGGCCACGTACGGCGTACGGACGTCCCGTACGGCGAGATTGCGGCCGACGGCGCCGAGGTTGCGGCCGGGGCGCAGCAGCCGGACGTCCGGGTGACGGCGGGCGACGGCCTCCGCGGTGCCGTCGGTGGAACCGTTGTCGGTGACGGTCACCGGCGGTTCCTCGGGGAGGGCGGCGAGTTCGGCGAGGGTGCGCAGCAGTTCGGTGCGCCGGTTGTGGGTGATGACGACGACGGTCGTACGGGGGTCGGTCATGCGGTCGTCCTCTCCGGCTCCAGCAGGCGGGCGGCCCGTTCCACGTGCGGGGGCAGCGGCCTGCGCTCGCGCAGGGCCGCCGGCAGGCGGGTGAGGGTCTCCCGCAGGGCGTGCCGGGCCTGGTCGTCGCCGCGCGCCTCGGCCGCGAGGGCCCCGGTGCGGGCGAGGGCGTACGGGACGGGGCGGCGCAGCCAGGCGGTCAGGACCGCGTTGCGGCGCTGGAGCGCCGGGCGTCGGGGGCGGGCCGCGGGGGCCGGGTGGTGGTGGGCGACGACGTCGGGGCAGTGGGTGACGCCCCAGCCGCGCGCGGCCAGGTCGTAGGCGAGCAGGGTCTCCTCGCCGCCGAAGAACAGCAGCCGGTGGAAGCCGCCCGCGTCGAGGTGGGCGCGCCGGCGGACGACGGCACCGCAGGCGAGGAAGCCGAGCACCTGGGTGCCGGGGAGATCGGGGGCCGGGCCGAGGGGGGAGCCGGCGAGGACGTCGTTGAGCGGGTCGGGGTCGGCGGCCGGGCCGACGAGGGTGCGGGCGGCGATCAGGCCGAGCCGGGGGTGGGCGTCGAACAGCTCGGCCGCCCGGCCGAGGGCGCCGGGCGCCCACCAGGAGTCGTCGTCGCTGAACGCCACGTACGGGGTGTCGAGGGCGCGGGCCCCGTGGTTGCGGGCGAGAGCGCCGTGGTTGACGGGCAGCGCCAGCACCCGCACCTCGGGGAAGTCCCGGGCGGTCATGGCGCGGGTGCCGTCGGTGGAGGCGTTGTCGACGACGAGGATCTCGGGCCGCTCGGGCAGGGAGCGCAGCTGCCGGAGGGTGGCGGCGAGCCGCTCGCAGCGGTCACGGGTGGCGATGACGACGCCGAGCCGCGGGTGATCGGTCATGGTGCGTGCTCCCTTCCGCCGGCCGGCCCCGCACCGGGGACGGTCCCCGGCCGCACCCGGCCGCGGTCCGCGGACGGGACGGTCGACGCGCGCCCCCCTCCCGGAAGCGGACCGCCGACCGGCCGCGCACGTCCGTGATCCGCGGACGGGGCGGTCATGGTGTGGTCCCCCGTGTCGAGGGTCGGTCGCCGGGCAGTCGGTCGAGGGCGTGCAGGACCTCGGTGGGGGTGATGCGGAGGAGGGCCGGGTCGGGGTGCCGGCCGTGGGGGTCGCCCTTCGGGCCGTGCCACAGGGAGAGGTGGCGGGGGTGTGCGGGCGGCCCCCACCGGGTGGGCGGGACGGGGCCGAAGAGGGTGACCGTCGGGGTGGCGTGGGCGACCGCCAGGTGGGCGATGCCGGTGTCGCCGCTGACGACGGCGCGGGCGCCGGCGACGAGCGCGGAGAGCCGGTCGAAGGGCAGGCCGCCGGCGAAGACGTCGGTGTCGGGCAGCCGGGCCTCCTTGGTGAGCCGCGCCACCAGGTCGTCCTCGTCCGCTCCCCCGGTGACCACCACCCGCAGCCCGCGCTCGCGCAGGACCTCCGCGACGGCCGCGTACCGCTCCACGGGCCAGCAGCGCGCGGGCGCTCCCGCGCCGGGGTGCAGGACGACCGCGCCGGGGGCGGGGGACGCGGCGTGCGGGCGGGGCAGCAGCAGGTCGGCGGGGTCGGCGTCGATGCCGTACGAGCGCAGCAGCCGGCACCAGCGGTCCCGTTCGTGTTCGTCCGCGTACCAGGGCGGGCCCTCGATCTCCGGGGTCTCCGGGTGCGCGAACGCGAACAGCCGCAGAGGGCGCAGGTCCTGCAGCAGGCGGTGGCTGGGCGGCCCGTTGCCGTGCAGGTCCACGGCGACGTCCGGGGGCGGGCCGGTCCAGTCGAGGGCGCGGGGTACGGCCCGTCCGGGCGCGGCGGCGGGCAGTACCCGGTCCACCGCTCCCGTGGCCCCGGCGGCCGGCGCGAGCCCGGCGGGCGCCGCCAGCACGAGTTCGTGCTCGGGGAACCCCCGCCGCAGTGCCCGCAGCGCGGGAACCCCGGCGAGCAGGTCACCGAGCCCCAGGGCCCGCAGGACCAGGACCCGTGGCCGCTGGGTGCGCGTCCGTGCGCGCGTCCCCTTCATCGCGGGGCCTTCGCGGCACGGGTCAGCGGGCCGGTGGAGGAGCGGCCGTCCAGGCCCGGCGGGAGGACCGCCCGGCCGCCCCGCTCCTCCGGGAGGGACGCCTCGGGCAGGCCGGTGGCGGCGTGGTCGCCGCCCTCGACCCGGACACCGGGGCGCAGGCCGGACAGGAGGTGTTCGGAGGTGTCCTCGTCGAGGACGGCGCCGGCGTCGACGCCGGGCGGGCTCGCGTGTGCGGACACCAGGGTGATCCTCATCGGGTCACCTCCTTCAGCAGCCGCTCCCAGTCGTCCAGGAAGCGGGGCAGCCCGTAGCGGGCCAGTGCCGCCGCGCGGGCGCGCTCACCGGTGCGGCGGGCGTGCGCCGGGTCGGCGACGAAGTCCCGCACGGCGTCGGTCAGTACGTCGACGCGGTTGGACACCGCACCGGCGCCGGGCGGTACGGCCTCGGCGACCTCGGTGGTGGCGAGGGCGACGACGGGCATGCCGAGGTGCATGGCCTCCAGCAGGGACAGGCCGAGGGAGGTCCAGCGCACGGGGTGGACGTAGACCCGGCGGCGGGCCAGCGCCCCGTGGAGTTCCGCCTGGGTCAGTTCGTACGAGCGGCAGCGGTCGGGGGGCAGGCCGAGGTGGCCGGCCAGACCCTCGGTGCGCATGCCGAACACGTCGAGGGGCGCGGCGTCGGCGAAGGCCGGCAGCAGGTCGGTGCCGGTGGTACGGCCGCGCCGCACCGGCTCGTTGACGACGACGGCGGCGTGCGGGAGTTCGCCGGTCCACAGCGGTCCGGGGTCGACGATGCCGTGTTCGACGACGGTGGCGGGGGTGCCCCGGTCGTCCCACATCAGGCGGTTGAAGTGGGTGACGTGGACGAGGGTGACCCCGGGGATGTCCGCGGCGGGGTGGCGGGTGTCGGGCACGTCGCCGTGCGGGGCGTTGTGCTCCAGGTAGACCAGCGGCGGGCGGCGGCCCAGCCACTGGTCCACCAGGGCGAGTTCGTGCGGCCGTTGCAGGACGACGACGTCGATGTCCTCCTCACGGAGGCGCTCCGGGGGCACCTCGACGACCGAGTCGGGCCAGTCGAAGGTGCGGGCGCGGCCGAGTCCGTCGGGTCCGCGGTCCGGGGTGACGGGGACGACGTAGGTGTGCGGGCCCCGCACGAAGGCCGTGGTCCACGACCCGTGCACATGCCACAGCAGGATCCTCATGTCACCTCCACGAGCTTGTCGACCGCCGCGACGACGTCGAGCGCGGTCACGGTGTCCAGGCAGGGATGGCCGGGTACGGGGCAGTTCCGGGCGCGGGTCCCGGCGCAGGGTGCGTCCTGGTCGCCGAGCAGCACGTACGGCACCCCGTACGGCCGCCAGCGTCCGGCGGGGACGACCGGCGCGAACAGGGACACCACCGGGGTGTCGACGGCGGCGGCGAGGTGGGCGGGACCGGTGTTGCCGGTGACCACGCAGGCGGCCCCGGCGAGCACTCCGGCGAGTTCGGCGGCTCCGGTACGGCCGCCGAGGTCGACGGCCCGGCCGCCGGCGACGTACGCGGTCAGGTCCCGTTCCCCCGCGCCGCCGGTGACGACCACCCGGCGTCCGGCGGCGGCGAGTTCGCGCACCGCCTGCGCGCAGCGGTCGGGGCTCCAGGCGCGGGCGGGGACGCTGGCGCCCGGGTGGACGACGACGTACTCCCCTTCCCCGGAGCCGGTCAGCGCGCCGGTCGCGGGCGGCGGGAGCACCCGCAGCCGTCCGTCGTCGACCCGGGGGAAACCGGCGGCCTCGGCGAGTTCGAGCGCGGCCTCGGCCTCGTGGGCGTGGGGGGCGCGGTGGTGGCGTACGTCGAGGAGGGAGCCGGGGTGGTCCTCGCTGTCGGCGGCGATGAAGCGGACGCCGGCCAGCCGCAGCAGCAGGGCGGTGGGCAGCGGGGACTGGTGGAAGGAGGTGAGGATCAGCGCGCTGTCGGCGTCGACGGCGTCGACGATGCCGTCGATCTCCTCCCGGCTGACCTCGGGCGGCTGGAACCCGGTCCACGGCGAGTCCCAGACGAGCACCTCGTCCACTCCGGGCAACAGCCGCGCGGCGGGCGCCCCGTGCGGCCCGCACAGCAGGGTCACGGTGTCGGCACGGGCGGCGACGGCCCGCACGGCGGGCCCGGCGAGCAGCACGTCGCCGAAGCTGTCGAGCCGGGTGACGAGGGCTTTCACACGGACCTCCCCTGCGGCACGCACTCCACGCCGGGGCCGGCCGGGGGCGCCGGCACGTCACGGGCGGGACCGGCCGGACGGCGGACGCCGACGGACGCCGAGCCGGCCGGGGCCCCTCGATCGCCGGAAGCGGGGCCGGCCGGGCGGCCTTCCGCGTCCGTCCCGGCGGCGGCCGGGGCATCGTCCGGGCCCGCGCTCCCCGGCGGCGCTTCCCCGGCCGGGCCGGTGGGCGGTGGGGAGGCCGCGGGCCCGTCCCACGGTGGGGTGTTCAGGAGCAGGTGTACCGCTGTCCTGAGGTCCGGGACCACGTGGGGGGCCGCGAAGGTTTCCTCGGGGCGGGTTTCCGGGGTGGGGACGAGGAGGGCGTGGGCGCCGGCGCGGTGTGCGGCCTCCACGTCGGCGCCGATGTCGCCGATGACGACGCAGTCGGCCGGGTGCGCGCAGACGCGGCCGGCGGCCCAGAGGATCATGCCCGGCCGGGGTTTGCGGCAGTGGCAGCCGTCGTCGGGGCCGTGCGGGCACATGGCCCAGACGTCGAAGGGGCCGAGGAGTTCCTCGACGCGCCGGTTGACGCGGCGGGCGTCGGCCTCGGTGAGCAGTCCGCGCGCGATGCCGGACTGGTTGGTGACGACACCGGTGCGGATGCCGCGTGCGCGCAGCGCGTCGAGCGCCTCGCGGGCGCCGTCGACGGGCCGTACCAGGCCGGGGTCGGCGTTGTAGGGGACGTCGTGGACCAGCGTGCCGTCGCGGTCGAACAGCACCGCCTTCACCGGGCTCATCGGGCCACCTCCTGCCAGGCCGGGGCGTTGCGGTGGCGCCAGGCCCCGGCCAGCCGGTGCCAGGTCGCGGCGGGCGGGATGACGACGCTGGTGGCCAGCATGGTGGTCACCTCGTCACGGGTGCGCGGTCCCGGCACGATGCGGGCGCGGGCGAACTCGGCGGTTCCGGCGGCCCAGCCGAGCGCGCAGGCGGTGGCCGCCCGGCGGTGCCCGGCGGCGGCAAGGGCGCAGGCGGCGGCACCGGCGGCGGTGATCGCGGCGTGCCGGCGGATCCGGCCGCGCGGCGCGACCGCCTTGTCCCACCAGCCGGGACCGTGCAGCCGCCGCATCAGGGCGTCGTCGGCGTTGCCGCGCTGCTGCCCCACCGACGCCCAGCGGGAGGCGGAGCGCACCGGGTGCAGCGTGGTGCGGCGGCCCTTGCGGATGCGCCAGCCGGCGTCGAGGAGGCGCAGCGCGAGGTCGGCGTCCTCGCGGAAGGCGCGGGGGAAGCGTTCGTCGAAGCCGCCGACCTCCATGAGGGCCTCGGTGCGGTAGGCCATGTCGGCGGTGATCCAGCGGGCCCGGGTGAGTCCGGCGGTGCCGCGTTCCCAGTCGGTGGGGCGGCGTTCGCCGGGCAGCGGCACGGTGATGACGCCCTGGACGCCGGCGGTGTCGGGGGTGGCCTCCTCGAGGTCCTGGACGAGCTGCGCGCACCAGTGCGGCCCCACCTGGACGTCGTCGTCGAGGAAGGCGACCCAGGGCGCGGAGACGGCGCGCAGCCCGGCGTTGCGTGCGGCGGCGGGCCCCCGGCCGCCGGTGGCGACGGTGGTGGTGCGTTCGCGCAGGTCGCCGAGGACGGTCAGCGCGTGGGCGAGCGCGTCGGGCGCGGGATCGGGGTCGGGCCGGTCGTCGACGAGGACGATCTCGCCGGGGCGCGGCCCGCGCGCCGCGGCCAGCGCGGCGAGACAGTCGGCGAGGGTGTCCCGCAGCAGGGTGGGGACCACGACGGCGTACGACGTCATCCGAACGCCCTTCCCCCGCGCACCGCGCAGGGCCCGATCGCGAGCAGGTCGACGGGGGCGGAGCCGAAGCACTCCAGGGCGTCGATACCGGGGATGCGCATGTGGGGGGTGCTCCGTCCCTGCGAGAAGTGAGCACTGCGGGGGTGCGGGTGCCGCACCCGCAGTCGTCTCAAACACATGGAGACAACTCGAACCGTTCTGTACGAGTACGCACCTGTATGCACCACCGTCGGGTGGTGGGCAACCGCGCGGGCCGGGACGGGTGAGGCGGCTCGGGCGGCCACGGACCGCGAGAACCGGCCGACGGTGAGTCCGAGGCCTTCGCTCCAGCCGGTCCCGGGCCGCCGGTCCAGGCGCTCACGGGCCGGCCGGGTGTCGGGCCGGCGCCGGGCGGGGTCGCCCACGGGGCGGATCCGGGAGCCGGACCCGGTGAGCTCGACGATGCGGCGGGCGAACTCCGGCACGGGGCTCTCCCCGCTCCCGCCGGCCGTGTCGGCGCGAGTGATCCGGTGACGACTCTCACACTCCCTCACCGCTCCGCGTGAGGGCGCGCAAAACGGACTATACATACCGTGTATAGACGATGTGTACAGTCCGGCCATGCCTTCTCCGACCAGGAAGACGAAAAGACCGGGGACCTCGTTCCGGGCGATGGCGGCCGTGATCGCCGCCGCGGCTCTGACGTCGGCGCTGAGCGGCTGTACGCGGCTGGAGACAACCGCTCCCAGCGCCGTCCGCGCCACCGACGTCCAGGCCCGTTTCGGCACCGTCGACTGCCGCGAGGTCAAGTGCATCGCGCTCACCTTCGACGCGGGACCCAGCGAGCACTCCGCCCGGCTGCTGGACATCCTGGAGGAGGAACAGGTCCCGGCGACCTTCTTCCTGCTGGGCAGGCGGCACATCGAGCGGTACCCGGAGCTGGTCCGGCGGATGGCCGACGAGGGGCACGAGGTGGCCAACCACACCTGGACCCACCGCCGTCTGACGGACCTCGAACCGGACGAGATACGCGAGGAACTCGAGCGCACCGACGAGGAGATAGAACGCCTCACCGGCCGCCGTCCCACCCTGATGCGCCCGCCGCAGGGCCGCACCGACGACACGGTGCACGACATCAGCCGCGAGCTGGGCCTGTCGGAGGTGCTGTGGAGCGTCACCGCGAAGGACTACACGACCACCGACTCCGGCCTCATCACCCGCCGCGTCCTCGCCAAGGCCTCACGCGACGGCATCATCCTGCTCCACGACCTCTACGACGGCACGGTCCCGGCCGTCCCCGGCATCATCGCCGAGCTGAAGGAGCGGGGCTACGTGTTCGTCACGGTCCCCCAGCTCCTCGCCCCGGGGAAGGCGGAGCCGGGCGAGGTGTACCGGTAGCACCGGGTGCCGGGGACCGGGCCGGGCAAGGTGTACCGGGTGCCGGGGACCGGGCCGGGCAAGGTGTACCGGGAGCCGGGGACTGGGCCGGGCGGGTGACCCATACCCGGACGCGCCGATGAGCGGGCCGGATTCCCTAGGATCCCCCCGTGGCCACCTTCCAGCTCCAGCGCACGGCGCCCCTGTCCCCCGACGAGGCCTGGCGCCGACTCACGACGTGGCCCCGCCACGGGGAGGCGGTCCCGCTGACCCGGATGACGGTGACCACTCCCCCGCCCACCGGCGAGGGCACGAGGATCGTCGCCCGCACGGGCATCGGCCCGCTCTCCTTCGACGACCCGATGGACGTCACGGTGTGGCAGCCCCCGCGGGACGGCTCCCCGGGGTTCTGCCGCCTGGAGAAGCGCGGCCGGGTCGTCACCGGCTGGGCGGAGATCGAGGTGCGGCCGGGGCCGGGCGGCCGGGCGCGGGTGGTGTGGCGGGAGGACATCGGCGTCCGCTTCCTGCCCTCCGCCTTCGAGGCGGTACTGGCAGGGGCGGGCCGCCGCGTGTTCGGGCGGGCGGTGAACCGGCTGCTGCGGCAGGCGTGACGGCTCCGGGGCGCTCAGGCCACCGACCCGATCCGGCCCGCCGGTCCGGACGCGCCGTCGTGGTGGATCGGGGCGTGGGCGCCGGTGAGGGACACGCCGGTGCCGCCGCGCCGGTCTGCGACGATCTCCGCGGCGATGGACAGGGCGGTCTCCTCGGGTGTGCGGGCGCCCAGGTCCAGGCCGATCGGTGACCGGAGGCGGGCCAGTTCGAGGTCGGTCACGCCGACGTCGCGCAGGCGGGCGTTGCGGTCCAGGTGGGTGCGGCGGGAGCCCATGGCGCCGACGTACGCCACCGGCAGCCGCAGCGCCAGCTTCAGCAGCGGTACGTCGAACTTCGCGTCGTGGGTCAGGACGCACAGCACCGTGCGCGCGTCGACGGACGTGCGCTCCAGGTACTCGTGCGGCCACTCGACGACGACCTCGTCGGCCTCGGGGAAGCGGGCCTCCGTGGCGAAGACGGGGCGTGCGTCGCACACCGTGACGTGGTGGCCGAGGAACTTGCCCACCCGGACCAGTGCCGCGGCGAAGTCGATCGCGCCGAAGACGATCATCCGGGGCGGGGGCACGGAGGACTCGACCAGCAGCGTGAGCGGTGCTCCGCAACGCGAGCCCCGCTCTCCGATCTCCAGGGTGTCGGTGCGGCCGGCGTCCAGGAGGGCGCCCGCCTCGGCGGCCACCGTACGGTCCAGTTCCGGACGGTCGCCGAAGCCGCCCTCGTACGAGCCGTCCGGGCGGACCGTCAGCGCGCGGCCCAGCAGCTCCGCCGGGCCGCTCACGATCCGCGCCACCGCCACCGCCTCCCCGCGCGCGGCGGCGGCCAGCGCGGACGCGAGCACCGGGCGGGCGGGGTCCGCCGCCCGTACCGGTGTGACCAGGATGTCGATGACCCCACCGCAGGTCAGGCCCACGGCGAAGGCGTCCTCGTCGCTGTAGCCGAAGCGCTCCAGGACGGTGTCGCCGTCCCTCAGCGCCCGCTCGCACAGCTCGTACACCGCGCCCTCCACGCAACCGCCCGAGACCGAGCCGATCGCCGTGCCGTCGGCGTCCACCGCGAGCGCGGCTCCGGGCCGGCGGGGCGCGCTGCCGCCGACCGCCACCACGGTGGCCACCGCGAAGTCACGGCCCCGCCCGACCCACCGGTCCAGTTCCTCGGCGATGTCCAGCATCTCTCGCTCTCCTCAACTGCGGTTGCGTGACAGGTGCCCGCGAACGGCGGCTAGCGCACGCCCAGCCAGCTCTCGATCGGGGAGAGGGCGAAGTGGACGACGAAGATCAGCGTCAGACCCCACATGAAGGCCCCGGTCTCCCGCGCCCTGCCCTGGGCGGCCTTGACGGCGACGTACGAGATGACCCCGGCCGCGACACCCGCCGTGATGGAGTACGTGAACGGCATGATCACCACCGTCAGGAACACCGGGATCGCGGTGGCGCGGTCGGCCCAGTCGACATGACGGGCGTTCATCATCATCATCGCGCCGATCACCACCAGCGCGGCGGCGGCGACCTCGCCCGGCACGATCGCCGTCAGCGGGGTGAAGAACAGGCAGGCGGCGAAGAGGAGCCCGGTGACGACGGAGGACAGGCCGGTACGGGCCCCCTCACCGACGCCGGTCGCCGACTCGACGAACACCGTCTGCCCGGAGGCGCCGGAGACACCGCCGATCGCGCCGCCGGCGCCGTCGATGAACAGCGCCTTGGACAGGCCCGGCATCCGGCCCTTGTCGTCGGCGAGCTCCGCCTCGGTGCCGACGCCGATGATCGTCGCCATCGCGTCGAAGAAGCCGGCGAGGACGAGCGTGAACACGATCATGCCGACCGTCATCGCGCCGACCTCGCCCCAGCCGCCGAACTCGACGTCCCCGAAGACCGAGAAGTCGGGCATCGAGACCGCGCCGCCGTGCAGTTCGGGTGCGTCGCTCGCCCACTGCTCCGGGTCGACGACCCCGAACGCGTTGAGCGTGACGGCGAGTACGGTGCCGCCGACGATGCCGATCAGGATGGCGCCGGGGACGCCGCGCGCCTGGAGCATGAAGACGGCGAGGAGGGTGACGGCGAACAGCAGGACCGGCCAGCCGGCCAGTTCGCCCGCCGGACCGAGGACGACCGGGGTCGCCTCGCCCTGGTGCACGAAGCCGGCCTTGTAGAAGCCGATCAGGGCGACGAACAGGCCGATGCCCATGGTGATCGCGTGCTTGAGCGCGAGCGGGATCGCGTTCATGATCATCTCGCGGAGGCCGGTGACCACGAGCAGCATGATGACCACGCCGTACATCACGCACATGCCCATGGCCTGCGGCCAGGTCATCACGGGCGCGACCTGCGAGGCGAGCACTCCCGAGACGGAGAGGCCGGCGGCGAGGGCGAGCGGCACCTTGCCGAGGAAGCCCATCAGGAGCGTGGTGAGGGCGGCGGCGAAGGCGGTCGCCGTGATCAGGGCGGTGCGGCCGAGCGTGTTCCCGGCGGCGTCCTGGCCGGACAGGATCAGCGGGTTCAGGAGGAGGATGTACGCCATCGCCATGAAGGTGGTGACCCCGCCGCGCACTTCACGGGCGACGGTGGATCCTCTGTGGGTGATGTGGAAGTACCGGTCGAGCCAGGAACGGCCGGCGGGGACGCGGGTTCCCGCGCCCGCGCCGTCGGCGGTCGTCGCCGGCTCGAGTGACTGCTGGGTCATGTGGGCCTGCTCCCAAGGTTCATAGGGGCACCCGGACGCCGCCGCTCGGGGCGGGGCCGGGATTTGGGGAGGTGCACGACCCGGGGGACGGCCCGAGACGAACAGGGTGTACGGCGCCGGGGAGGGTGACCGTGGGGTGTGGTCGCCTGCCCGGCGCCGGGGGTGCCCTGCGCCGGGGAGGGTGACCGGCGGTGAGGTCGCCTGCCCGGCGCTGGGTGCCGCTGCGCCCACCCGTGCCGCCCCAGCGGCACGACTGCCCGCAGCGGCGGCGGGGTTGTTGCGGGGTGCCGTGCGATTGCCCGCAGTGGCACCGGAGTTACACGGTCCCGGTGAGGTGTTCCGGGCGTACCGGGGTTCTGTTCAGCTCCAGGCCCGTGGCGTTGCGGATGGCTGCCAGGACCGCGGGGGTCGAGGACAGGGTGGGGGCCTCGCCGACGCCGCGCAGGCCGTAGGGGGCGTGGTCGTCGGCGAGTTCCAGGACGTCGACGGGGATGGTCGGGGTGTCGAGGATGGTGGGGATGAGGTAGTCCGTGAAGGACGGGTTGCGTACCTTCGCGGTCCTCGGGTCGACGACGATCTCCTCCATGACCGCCATGCCCAGGCCCTGGGTGGTGCCACCCTGGATCTGGCCGATGACGGACAGCGGGTTGAGCGCCTTGCCGACGTCCTGCGCGCAGGCCAGTTCGACGACCTTCACCAGGCCGAGTTCGGTGTCGACCTCGACGACGGCGCGGTGCGCGGCGAAGGAGTACTGGACGTGGCCGTTGCCCTGGCCGGTGCGCAGGTCGAAGGGTTCGGTCGGCCGGTGCCGCCACTCCTCCTCGACCTCGACGGCCTCGTCGCCGAGGACGTCCACCAGGTCGGCGAGGACCTCGCCGCCGTCGGTGACGACCTTGCCGCCCTCCAGGAGGAGTTCGGCACTCGCCCAGGCCGGGTGGTAGGACCCGAACCTGCGCCGGCCGAGTTCCAGCACCCGCTCACGGACCAGTTCGCAGGCGTTCCTGACCGCGCCGCCGGTGACGTACGTCTGCCTCGACGCGGAGGTCGAACCGGCCGATCCCACCCGGGTGTCGGCCGGGTGGATGGTCACCTGGCCGACGCCCAGCTCGGTGCGGGCGATCTGCGCGTGGACGGTGACACCGCCCTGGCCGACCTCCGCCATCGCGGTGTGCACGGTGGCGACCGGCTCCCCGCCGGCCACCTCCATCCGCACCCGCGCGGTGGAGTAGTCGTCGAAGCCCTCGGAGAAGCCGACGTTCTTGATGCCGACCGCGTAGCCGACACCCCGTACGACGCCTTCGCCGTGGGTGGTGTTGGACAGGCCGCCCGGGAGCTGGCGCACGTCGGCGCCCTCGCTGGACTCCCACTGGCGCTCCGGCGGCATGGGCATCGCCTTGACGCGGCGCAGGAGTTCGGCGACCGGCGCCGGGGAGTCGACGGGCTGCCCGGTGGGCATGAGCGTGCCCTGCTCCATGGCGTTGCGCTGCCGCAGCTCCACCGGGTCGATGCCGAGCCGCGCCGCCAGCTTGTCCATCTGCGCCTCGTACGCGAAGCACGCCTGGACCGCGCCGAAGCCGCGCATGGCTCCGCAGGGCGGGTTGTTGGTGTAGAGGGCGATCGCCTCGATGTCGACGTCGTCGACGGCGTACGGTCCGACGCCGAGCGAGGAGGCGTTGCCGACCACGGCCGGGGAGGCGGAGGCGTACGCGCCGCCGTCGAGGACGATGCGGCACTTGACGTGGGTCAGCCTGCCGTCCGCCGTGGCGCCGTGCTCGTAGAACAGCTTGGCCGGGTGGCGGTGGACGTGGCCGAAGAAGGACTCGAAGCGGTTGTAGACGATCTTGACGGGCTTGCCGGTGCGCAGGGCGAGCAGGCAGGCGTGGATCTGCATCGACAGGTCCTCGCGTCCGCCGAACGCGCCGCCGACGCCGGCCAGGGTCATCCGTACCTTGTCCTCGGGCAGGCCGAGCACGGGCGCGATCTGGCGCAGGTCGGAGTGGAGCCACTGGGTGGCGATGTAGAGGTGGACGCCACCGTCCTCCTCGGGGACGGCGAGGCCGGACTCGGGGCCGAGGAAGGCCTGGTCCTGCATGCCGAAGGTGTACTCGCCCTCGACGATCACGTCGGCCCGCTCCCGGGCCGCCGCCACGTCGCCGCGGACGATCGGCTGGCGGTGGACGATGTTGGGGTGCGGGACATGGCCGATGTGGTGATCGTCGCGGTTCTCGTGGACCAGGACGGCGTCCGGGGCGGTCGCGGAGGCCTCGTCGGTGATCACCGGCAGCTCGCGGTACTCCACCTTGATCTTCGCGGCGGCGCGGCGGGCGGTCTCCGGGTGGTCGGCGGCGACGATCGCGACCGGTTCGCCGTGGTGGCGGACCTTGCGGTGCGCGAGGACGGGGGTGTCCTGGATCTCCAGACCGTAGTTCCTCACGCCGGTCGGCAGGTCGTCGTACGTCATCACGGCGTGGACGCCGGGGGTGGCGAGGGCCTCACCGGTGTCGATCGACACGATCTCGGCGTGGGCGACGGTGGAGCGCAGGATGTGGCCCCACAGCATGTCCTCGTGCCACATGTCGGAGGAGTACGCGAATTCACCGGTGACCTTGAGGGTGCCGTCGGGGCGGAGGGTGGACTCGCCGATGCCGCCCTTGGTGCCCGAGCCCTGCGTGATCCTGGTGGGAACACCGTTCGTCGGCATGCTCAGACCCCCTCGGCCTGGCGGGCGGCCGCCAGGCGGACCGCGTCCATGATCTTCTCGTAGCCGGTGCAGCGGCACAGGTTGCCCGACAGGGCCTCGCGGATGTCCGCGTCGGTCGGGTCGGGGTTGCGCTCCAGCATCTCGTCGGCGGCGACCAGCAGGCCCGGCGTGCAGAAGCCGCACTGGACGGCGCCGGCGTCGATGAACGCCTGCTGGACGGGCGAGAGTCCGGCGCCCTCGCCGGTCTGCGAGCCGGTGCCCTCGGCCTGCCACCCCTTGGCCTCGTCCAGTGAGGTGCCGCACGTGCCGGTACTGCGGGAGCGCCGCTCGGCGAAGTCCGCCAGGCCCTCCACGGTGACGACCTCGCGGCCCTGGACCTGACCGGCGGCGACGAGGCAGGAGCACACGGGCACGCCGTCGAGCCGGACGGTGCACGACCCGCACTCGCCCTGCTCGCAGGCGTTCTTGGAACCGGGCAGGCCGAGCCGCTCGCGCAGCACGTACAGCAGGGACTCGCCCTCCCAGACGTCGTCGGCCTCCTGGGGGCGTCCGTTGACGGTGAAGTCGATGCGCATTACGCGGCTCCCTCCGTGATGCGGCGGGCGCCGCGGTACGACTCCCAGGTCCAGGTCAGGGTGCGGCGGGCCATGACACCGACCGCGTGCCGGCGGTAGCTCGCGGTGCCGCGCACGTCGTCGATCGGGTTGCAGGCGCCGGCGCACAGGTCCGCGAACCGCTTGGCGACGGACGGTGTGATGGTCTTCCCGTTGTCCCAGAGGCCGCCCTCCTCCAGCGCCGCGTTCAGGAACTCCTCGGCGGCCTGCGCCCGGACGGGGGTGGGAGCGGCCGAACCGATTCCCGTACGCACCGTCCGCGTCCCGGGGTGCAGGGCAAGGCCGAAGGCGCACACGGCGATGACCATGGCGTTGCGGGTGCCGACCTTGGAGTACTGCTGGGGGCCTTCGGCCTTCTTGATGTGGACGGCGCGGATCAGCTCGTCGGGCGCCAGCGCGTTGCGCTTCACACCGGTGTAGAACGCGTCGATGGGGATGCGGCGCGACCCGCGCACCGACTCGGCCTCGACCTCGGCGCCGGCGGCGAGCAGCGCAGGGTGGGCGTCGCCGGCCGGGGAGGCGGTGCCGAGGTTGCCGCCGACACCGCCGCGGTTGCGGATCTGCGGGGAGGCGACCGTGTGGGAGGCGAGGGCGAGGCCCGGCAGCTCGGCGCGCAGGTGCTCCATGATCCGCGCGTACGGGACGGAGGCGCCGAGCCGTACGCTGTCCTCGCCGACCTCCCACTCGTACAGGTCGCCGACGCGGTTCAGGTCCATCAGGTACTCGGGCCGGCGGTGGTCGAAGTTGATCTCGACCATCACGTCGGTGCCACCCGCGATCGGCACAGCGGCGGGGTGCTCGGCCTTCGCGGCGAGCGCCTCCTCCCAGCTGGCGGGGCGAAGGAAGTCCATGACCGGCTCTCTTCTTCGTCTCGTGGGGCGTACGGATCAAGCCAATCCGTGTGCGGCGGGCCCGGCTCGTTCCTGTGCGGTTCACTCGGAGTGCGGCCAGTACACCGCCGTGCGCTCCGCGGGGGTCAGTCACGGAAACCATGAAGGAGTTGGCTGGCCAGCGCAGGCATCTTGTAGATTCGTATGAACGGAGGTCCTCTGTAACCTCCCCACCTTCCTCCGGAAACAGGGGACACGGTCCAGGACACGGCCGACACCGCTGATCAGCCACCCGACGGGCCCTCTCCGGAAGATCCCTCCACGGGCCACCACAGCTATCGAGACAAGAAACGACGGAGACGAGAATGCGGCTGCGCGCACTGCTGGACACCGACGCGCTGGGCCTGAAGCTGCTCGGCGGCGAGGACGAGCTGGAACGCGGGGTGCGCGGGGTGATGACCACCGATCTGCGGGACCCCAGCCGCTATCTCTCCGGCGGGGAACTGGTGCTCACCGGCCTGGCCTGGCGCCGGGACGCGGCGGACTCCGAGCCGTTCGTACGGATCCTGGCGCAGGCCGGGGTGGCCGCCGTCGCGGCCGGTACGGCGGAGCTGGGCGACGTGCCGGACGACCTGGTCGTGGCCTGCGCACGGCACCGGCTGCCGCTGTTCGCGGTGCACGAGTCGGTGGCGTTCGCGACCATCACCGAGCACGTCGTGCGGCAGGTGTCCGGCGAGCGCGCCGGGGACCTGGCGGCCGTGGTGGACCGGCACCGGCGGATGATGACCGCCGGTCCGGCGGGCGGCGGCCCCGATGTCGTACTGGATCTGCTCGGTTCCGACCTGGACCTGCGGGCCTGGCTGCTGTCGCCCGCCGGCCGCCTGATCGCGGGCTCGAAGGCCGCCGGGGCGCGGGAGGCGGAGCCGGCGCTGCCCGCCGACGTGTGCGCACGGCTCGCCGCGGAACAGCTCGCGGCCTCCCGCACCGGCCGGCCCGGCCCGCACCGGGTCACGCTGGGCCAGACGACCTACAGCCTCTTCCCGGTGCGCGGCGGCGGGCGTTCCGCGCCGACGTCGCGCGACGTGCGCGAGACGGTGCTGTCGGACTGGGTGCTGGCGGTCGAGGCGGACGCCGGGGACTGGGCCGGGGAGCGGCTGGACCTGCTGCACGGCGTCACCCAGCTGATCGCCGTCGAGCGGGACCGCAGGGACGCGGCGCGCACGGTGCGGCGGCGGCTCGCGCAGGAGGTGCTGGAGCTGGTGCAGACCGGCGCCGCGCCCGCCGAGATCGCGGCGCGGCTGCGGGTGGCCGCGCCGGTGCTGCTGCCCGGGCTGGGGACCGCGCCGCACTGGCAGGTCGTGGTGGCCCGCGTCGACTGGGACGGCGGGGAGGCCGACGGCGGGCCGGCGGCCCAGGCGCTGCTGGAGGAGATCCTGGTCGACCCGGCGTCGACGGGACCCGAGCACTCCGACCGCATCGCGGTGGCCCACACCGGCGACGAGGCGATCGCCCTCGTGCCGCTGCCCTCGGTGACCGGCGAGCACGACGACTCCGGTACCGGCATCCACGCCGACGCGCTCCTCGCGTCCGTACGTGACCCGCTCACCGCCGGGCTCGGCGACGACGGCCGGCTCACCCTCGGCGTCTCCGCCGCCGTGCACTCGGCGGAGGGGCTGCGCGGGGCGCTGGAGGAGGCACGGCACGCCCGGCGCGTGGCCGCGGCCCGCCAGGGCCGGGTCTGCGCGGCCGGCCACCAGGAGCTGGCCTCGCACGTCCTGCTGCTGCCCTTCGTCCCCGACGACGTACGGCGTGCCTTCACCGCCCGTCTCCTCGACCCGCTGCGGGACTACGACCGCCGGCACCGCGCCGAGCTGATCCCCACCCTGGAGGCGTTCCTCGACTGCGACGGTTCCTGGACCCGCTGCGCGTCCCGTCTCCACCTGCACGTCAACACGCTGCGCTACCGCGTCGGCCGCATCGAACAGCTGACGGGCCGTGACCTGTCACGGCTGGAGGACAAGCTGGACTTCTTCCTCGCGCTGCGGATGAGCTGAACCCGTCCGGCCCCGGGCCCGCGATTCGGGCCCGTGATCCAGGACTTTGTGAAATCCTTCACCCACCCTCTTGGCCGGGCCCGGTGGTTCGTGCTGAGATGCGGCCACCACTCAACAGCTCGATGGCGTGCTCGGGGAGGGCAACGTGGCGCATACCGCCATGTCCGGTGACGGAACGACCGCCGATGACGATCCCCTCCAGACGGCGGTGTGGCGCCTGCGCTCCCGCGCCTGCTGGGCCGACGCCGCCGCCCTGCTCGAACCCGCCGGCCCGGACGCGGCGCTGCAGCGGGCGTCGCTGCTGGTGGAGCGGTGTCTGTACACCGAGGCGGGGTGGGAGGAGGCCGAGGACGCGCTGCGCACGGCCGAGGCGCTGGCGCACACGGACGACGAGCGGGGGGCGGCCGCTTGTGAACGCGGGTACTTGGCCTACGCCGCCACCCTGTTCGCCGTACGCGACCGGGCGGACGAGGCGCGGGCCGCGCTCGGCCGGGCGGCGGCGCTGATCGCTCCGGGGGCGGTGGGGCGGGCCCTGCTGGACTTCCGGCGCGGTCTGATCGCCGAGAACCTCACCCGGTCGCCGCAGGCGGCACGGGCCGCGTACCGTCGCGCCCACGCGGGCGCCACCGCACACGCCGACCCGCTGCTGCTGTCGGCCACTTGGCGCCACCTGGCCGGACTGGCTCTGCGCGAAGGGGAGTTGGCCGAAGCCCGGCACGGCTTCGCCGAATCCCTGCGCATCCGCGAGGAGTTGGGCTACCTCGTCGGCACGGCCCCCGCCCTGGTCTCCCTCGCCGACACGGAGACCGAACCGGAGGCCTCCCGCCTCCGCGAGGAGGCCCGCCGCCTCTTCCGCCTCCTGGGAGGCGTCCCTACGTGGCTCGCCCACCAGCTGGCACCGCCGGGGGCGGCGACGGCGTAGGGGTTCTCGCCCCCGCCGCCCCTTCCCGTCCCGAAACCGGGGCTCCGCCCCAGACCCCGCTCCTCAAACGCCGGAGGGGCTGGAAGTCAGCCCGTCCGGCGTTTGAGGACGAGGCCCGTTCAGGGCCGATGGGGTCCGGGGGCGCAGCCCTCGGGGACGGGACGGGAAGGGGCGGCGGGGGCGAACCGACCCCGTCCCCTCACACCGCCCCGTTGAAATGCTCCCCCACCAGCGACCGCACCACATCGAGATCCCCCGCGATCAACGCGTCCAGCAGGGCCGTGTGCTCATGGGCGTCGGCCACCAGCTCCGCCCGCCCGCGGCCACCGGGAGCACCCCCCACCAGGGGCCACTGCGCACGCCGGTGCAGATCCTCCGCGATCCGGACCAGCTGCTCGTTACCGGCGAGGGCGAGCACCGCGCCGTGGAAGGCCCGGTCGGCCTCCGCGTACGTGGCCCGGCACCCGGACGACGCCGCACGCACCGTGGCCTCCGCCAGCGGCCGCAACTCGGCCCACCGCTCGACGGACACCGTCCGCGCCAGCCGCATCATCACCGGCACCTCGATCAACGCCCGGACCTCGGCGAGCTCGGCCAGCTCCCGCGCCCCCCGCTCGACGACCCGGAACCCCCGGTTGGGCACGACCTCGACCGCGCCCTCCAGCGTGAGCTGCTGCATCGCCTCCCGGACCGGCGTCGCGGAAACCCCGAACCGCTCCGCCAGCACAGGGGCCGAGTACACCTCACCGGGCCGCAGGTCGCCCGTCACCAGCGCGGTGCGCAGGGCGTCGAGGATCTGTCCGCGCACGGAGGACCGCCGGACGACGGCCCGGGGCCGCGGAAGGGCGGTCTCACCGTGCGTGTGCTCACCGCGCGCGGCACTCCCCTCGGCCCGGCCCGGCCGGTCACGCTCCGGCTCCACGTCCTGCGCCGCCGGCTGGACGGGAACCCGGAACCGCCCCATGGCGGCGGGCCCGGTCACCGCGTCCCCCGTCACGGCGGAGCCCCGCGTGCCCTGCTTCACAAGGTCCTCCTGCGGACGTTTCGGTACTTGAGGTCATTACGGCGGGTTGTCACCTGTCCGTCAAGCACCATAAGCGCACGGGGGCGCCGGTTCACATCGCCACGATGTTCGGTAAGGTGAGCCTTACCTTTATTGACCTGCTTCTCGAGACGTGAAGGGGTGGTCCCATGCCCGTGCCCGGTTCGGCCGTCGCGGACGCGTACGCCCGCCTGGCGGAGGCCCTCCCCGCCCTGGCCGTCACCGAACTCGGCACCGGCGAGGCGGCACCCACGGGCGGCGGCTGGGTCACCGCGTCCGGTCTCGCCGAGGGCGGGTCCGAGCTGGAGCATTTCCTCACCTGGGACGACACCCAGGTGCTGCGGGACTACGGGCAGCAGGGCCGCCCGGACGTGATCGCCAGCTTCGGCCTGCACCGCTACGCCTGGCCCGCCTGCCTGCTGATCACCGTGCCGTGGTTCCTGCACCGCCGCGTGCCGTACTACCCCGTGACGCACGTCTCGTTCGACCGTACCGCCGCCGGCCTCGCCGTGGGCCGCATGGCCGTGCGGCCCGACGGCTTCGCCTGCCTGCCCGGCGACCCCGCCGCCGCGCTGCCCGGCGCCCGCGTGGTGCCCGACGAGGAGGCGCTGCGGGCGGCGGTGCGCGAGGCGGTCGCCCAGCACCTCGAACCCGTGCTGGCCGGTTTCGGCCCCCGGATGCGGCGTCGCGGCCGGGCCCTGTGGGGCATGGCGACCGACGAGATCGTCGAGAGCCTGCGGTACGTCTCCCAGCTGCTCGGCGAGGAGGAGCGGGGGCTGCGGGAGCTGGAGCTGCTGCTGCCGGGCGCGACCAAGCCGTACGTCGGCGCGGCGGCCTTCCGCCGGCCGACCGGGCCCGACGGGGAGCCGGCGCCCGTCACCCGGGACCGGGTGAGCTGCTGCATGTTCTACACCCTGCGCCCCGCGGACATCTGCGCCACCTGCCCGCGCACCTGCGCCGCCGGAGGGACCGAAAAGCGGGCCACCGAGCTGGTCGCGCAGGCGAGTTGACGCCACGCCGGGCGCCGGCACCCCCGCCCGGCACGTAAGATCATCCGGTCGGCGGGCCGCAGAGGTCACAGGGGATTCACAATTCCCTCACCCGTCACGGGAACTATCCGCGGAACCACCCGTACGGGTAGTCTTATTCGAACTCAACTCCTGCCTTTCACGCGGCAGTTCGAGCAGAACGCCGCCCTGGGCACCCCCCTCGCACCTCCTTGGCGGCCTCTTGCCCCGAAACCCCCTGAGGGCCACTGGAGTTGGGCCACTATGGCGGGCGTTACGCCCTATCCCAATGCAAGGGACCCCTAGATGAGACTGACCGACATATCGCTGAACTGGCTGCTTCCGGGCGCCGTGCTGCTCCTGGGCATGCTGACGGCGGTGGCGGTGCTGGCGCGCGGGAAGCGCTCCTCGGTCAAGAGCACGAGCGCGGACGACTCGTGGGAGCGCAGCGAGGAACGGCGCAGGCGCAAGGAGGCCCTCTACGGCACCGTCTCCTACGTCCTGCTGTTCTGCTGTGCGGCGGTGGCCGCCGCGCTCTCCTTCCACGGCCTGGTCGGCTTCGGCGAACAGAACCTCGGCCTGTCCGGCGGCTGGCAGTACCTCGTCCCCTTCGGCCTGGACGGCGCGGCGATGTTCTGCTCGGTGCTCGCCGTGCGCGAGGCCAGCCACGGTGACGCGGCCCTCGGCTCGCGGATACTGGTGTGGACGTTCGCCTTCGCCGCGGCCTGGTTCAACTGGGTGCACGCTCCCCGGGGCATCGGACACGACGGCGCCCCGCACTTCTTCGCGGGCATGTCCCTGTCGGCGGCGGTCCTGTTCGACCGCGCGCTGAAGCAGACCCGCCGGGCCGCCCTGCGCGAACAGGGCCTGGTGCCGCGCCCGTTGCCGCAGATCCGTATCGTCCGCTGGCTGCGCGCCCCCCGGGAGACGTACGGGGCCTGGTCGCTGATGCTGCTGGAGGGCGTGCGCAGCCTCGACGAGGCGGTCGAGGAAGTGCGCGAGGACAAGGCCCGCAAGGAGACGGCGAAGCAGCGCAGGCGGGACCAGCAGCGCGTGGAGCGGGCCCGGCTGAAGGCGATCAGCCGTGGCCACCGCGGTTTCGTGGGCCGGGGCGGCGGACGCGAACTGGAGGCGCCCACGGTGGAGCGCGACTCCGACGTGGTCTCCGCGGAGCCTGCCATACCGGCGCCGGAGGCCCTGCCCGTCCGCGCGCGTCCCTCCCTGCAGCCGGTGCGCACCGGCGCTGACCCGAAGACCGTCGACCTCACCGCCGAGGACGACACCCAGGCCCTGCCGCGCCTGGACTCCCTGGAGCGCAAGCTCAAGGACCTGGAGCAGCAGTTCGGCTGACGCCCCGACGCGGCCTGAAGGGTGCGGTCCGCACCGTTCAGGCCGCGTCCGCGTCGAGTTCGAACCAGACGGACTTGCCCACCCGGTGCTTCCTGACGCCCCATCCGTCGGCGAGGGACTCGACCAGCACCAGGCCCCTCCCGTGCGTGCCGTCGTCCACGCTCGGCACCCGCGGCCGGGGCTCCCCGTCCACGAAGTCCCTTACCTCCACCCGTAATCCACGCGGCCCGACGGTGGCCGTGAGGACCGCCTCGTAGCCGGTGTGGACGAGCGCGTTGGTGACGAGCTCACTGGTGAGCAGTTCCGCGACCTCGGAGCGCTCCGGTGTCCCCCAGTGTCTGAGCAGTTCCCGCAACGCCCTGCGGGACTCGGGCACCGCCCGCAGATCCGCACGCCCCAGTGTGCGCCTCAGCCGATCCGCCGAAGCCTGACTCTTCATGGCCCCCGCCCGCGTGCCGATGTCGGTTCCCCCTGTACTCGAACACCTTCACGGGAATCCTTGCCCGGTCGACCACGCGCCAGTCATGCCGGGCGGTCACGAACGGTAGTTGGCCGAAGTGCGATGGCCACGCAGATGGACACACGCACACGCGGGGCCGTCCTCCCGACCCCCGCGGCGAGAGGACGACCCCGGCTTCCCATGGTGGTCGTGGCGGCCGTGCGGCCTCAGTACAGCTTGTCGACGGCCTTCTTCGTCGTCTTCCTGAACGCGCCCACCGGGGCGTCGTCGAAGTCGCCCAGCTGCCCCCATCCGACGACGGTCACGGTCTTCCCGTCGCGTCCCACGGAGAGCAGGTGGATGTCCGTGGCGCCCCAGGAGGTCTCGGTGTGCAGCCCGTGCACCTGCGCGCCCTCCTCGACCGGCAGCGAACCGTAGTACCGGCCTTCGGCCTCGACGTCCGGGTAGGACCGCTCGATCCGGTCGGCGCAGGAACGGATCTCCTTGTCCAGCAGGGCGGCCAGCGCCTTGCCCTTGGCGGCGGAGCCGGTGACGACGGTGGTCTGTACGGCGCCGGTGTCCAGATCGGTGCGGAAGACGCGGTGCCGGTAGTCGTACGCCGGCACGCCCTCGCCGAGACAGTGGGCGAGCTCCACCGGGAAGCCGTCGGTGACCGGGCCCGCGGTCCAGGCGGACGAAGGGTGCGGGGGCAGCTCGGAGGCCGCGAGGAACCTGGGCGGTGCGGCCTCCTCCGGCGCGGCGCCGGCCGGCGCGGTGAGTGCCGTACCGACGGCGAGGGCGGCGACGGTGAGCGCCGCGAGGGTGGCGGCGCGGGTGCGCATGGGCATGGGTGTCCCCCGTGAGGTGTGTGTGATGGAAGGGCGGGGCGGTACGCCGTGTCAGGCGGTTCGCGGTACCAGGAGCATCGGCCGCCCCGGGAGGCGGGCGCAAGCGTCGGCGCCGGATCCGCCGGCATGGAACCATCCCAGCCCGTCCGACGTGCAGGTACATGGGGTGCCTGGGATGCCGTCCCGGGGCCCGGTCGGGTCCTGACGAGTGCGGGGTGACGGTGTCGGCACAGGACGATGTGGCGGAGTTCGCGGCGCTGCTGCGCGAGCTGAAGGAACGTACGGACCGCAGTTACGGCTCGCTCGCCCGCCGGCTGAACATGAACACCTCGACGCTGCACCGCTACTGCGCGGGCGACGCGGTCCCCGTCGACTTCGCGCCGGTGGAACGGTTCGCCGCCCTGTGCGGCGCGTCGAGGGCGGAACGCCTGGACCTCCACCACCGCTGGCTCCGCGCGGTGGAGACACGCCGGCGCCCGCGCGGGCCCGACGGCCCGGCCGCACCGGGGACGCCCCCGGCCACGGACCCGGTCCCCGGCTCCGCCCCGGACCCGGACACCGTCGACCGGAGCGGGCCGGGTGCCGGGGGGTCCGGGTACGCGGGCGGCCCGGTGGTCGGAAGCGACGTGGTGAGCGGGCCCTCGGCCGGCGAGGCGCGCGGCCGGCGGCCCTGGTACCGGCGGCGCAAGCGGGTCGCCGTCGCGCTGGCCGCCGCCTGTGCGCTGCTGGCCACCGTGGGGAGTCTGTCCGCGCTGCCGGACGACCGGCAGACGTCCGGCAGCGGGAGCGGACCCGTCGACGCGCCGCCCGTCACCTCCGCGGCGAGCGGTTCCGCCGAGGCCCCTCGGGGCCGCACCTCGTCCCCTTCCCCCTCCCCCTCCGGCTCCGCGACCGTGAAGAGCGGCCCGTCCTCCCCAAAGGCGCGGCGCGAACCCGGTGCCCCCTCCGCCCCGGCCGAGTCGGACGCCCCCGTCGGGGCCCCGCCCCTCACCTGGTCCGCCGACTCCCATGTCTGGGCGTACGGCTGCGGCCACGACTACGTCGTCGCCGAACCGCCGGAGCGGGTCCCGCCGCCACCGGCCCCGCAGGACGCCGGGACCTGGGCGGCGGCGCAGTCTGCCGTGCACGGGGGCGAGACGCTGGTGGAGCTGTCGGTGCAGGGGACCTCCGGCACGGCCGTCGTCCTCACCGCGCTGCGGGTCCGCGTGGCCGGCCGCTCCGGTCCCGCGCCGGGGAACGCGTACGCCATGGACCAGGGCTGCGGCGGCGCGCTCACCCCGCGCTCCTTCGACGTGGACCTGGACAAGGACCGGCCCATCGCCCGCGCGGTCGCCGGGAACGACGCCGGTACGCCGATCCCGGCCGTACGCATGCCCTACCGGGTCTCCGCGACCGACCCGGAGGTGCTGCGGGTCACCGCCCGTACCGCGGACTGCGACTGCCGCTGGTACCTGGAGCTGGACTGGTCCTCGCAGGGCCGCACCGGCACGGTCCGCGTCGACGACCACGGCCGCCCGTTCCGCACCAGCGGCGTCGGGGGCCTGCCCCACTACGAGTACGACACCTCGGCACGCGGCTGGAAGCCCCGCATCCGGTGAATCCCCTCACGGCCGGGGCACGTTGCGCAGGTTGGAGCGGGCCATCTGCACCATCCGGCCGACCCCGCCGTCCAGCACCATCTTGGAGGCGGACAGGGCGAAACCGGTCACCATCTCCTTGCTGATCCTCGGCGGAATGGACAGCGCGTTGGGGTCGGTGACGATGTCGACGAGGGCCGGACCCTTGTGCCTGAACGCGGACTTCAGCGCCCCGGCGAGCTCCTTCGGCTTCTCCACCCGTACCCCGTGGGCGCCGCACGCGCGGGCGACGGCGGCGAAATCGGGGTTCTTCATGGCGGTGCCGTGCGAAGGCAGCCCGGCGACCAGCATCTCCAACTCGACCATGCTCAGCGAGGAGTTGTTGAACAGGACCACCTTCACCGGCAGGTCGTACTGCACCAGGGTGAGGAAGTCCCCCATCATCATGGTGAACCCGCCGTCGCCGGACATCGACACGACCTGCCGGCCGCGGTCGGTGAACTGCGCCCCGATCGCCATCGGCAGCGCGTTCGCCATCGAGCCGTGGGAGAAGGAACCGATCACCCTGCGGCGGCCGTTGGGCGAGATGTAGCGGGCCGCCCAGACGTTGCACATGCCGGTGTCGACGGTGAACACGGCGTCGTCGTCGGCCATCTCGTCCAGTACGGACGCCACGTACTCGGGGTGGATCGGCACGTGCTTGTCCACCTTCCGCGTGTACGCCTTCACCACCCCCTCCAGCGCGTCCGCGTGCTTCTTCAGCATCCGGTCGAGGAACTTCCGGCTGTCCTTGGTGCGGACCCGCGGCGTCAGACAGCGCAGTGTCTCCTTCACATCGCCCCACACCGCCAGGTCGAGCCTGGAGCGCCTGCCGAGGTTCTCGGGCCGCACGTCGACCTGGACGATCTTCACGTCGTCGGGCAGGAAGGCGTTGTACGGGAAGTCGGTGCCGAGCAGGATCAGCAGGTCGCACTCGTGGGTGGCCTCGTAGGCGGCGCCGTAGCCGAGCAGTCCGCTCATGCCGACGTCGTACGGGTTGTCGTACTGGATCCACTCCTTGCCGCGCAGGGCGTGCCCGACCGGGGACTTGATCTTCTGGGCGAACTCCATGACCTCGGCGTGCGCGCCCTTGGTGCCGGCGCCGCAGAACAGGGTGACCTTCCCGGCCTCGTCGATCATGTCGACGAGCCGGTCGATCTCGGCGTCGCCGGGGCGGACCGTGGGCCGGGAGGTGACGAGGGCGGTCTCCAGGGGCTTCTCGGGGGCGGCGTGGTCGGCGATGTCACCCGGGAGGGTGACGACGCTGACGCCGGAGCGGCCGACGGCGTGCTGGATGGCGGTCTGCAGCAGCCGGGGCATCTGCTGCGGGCTGGAGATCATCTCGCTGTAGTGGCTGCACTCGCGGAACAGCTGGTCGGGATGGGTCTCCTGGAAGTAGCCGAGGCCGATCTCGCTGGACGGGATGTGGGAGGCGAGGGCGAGGACCGGGGCCATGGAGCGGTGGGCGTCGTACAGGCCGTTGATGAGGTGGAGGTTGCCGGGCCCGCAGGAGCCGGCGCAGGCGCCCAGTCTGCCGGTGACCTGGGCCTCGGCGCCGGCGGCGAAGGCGGCGGTCTCCTCGTGCCGTACGTGGATCCAGTCGATGGCGGAGTTGCGGCGCACGGCGTCGACGACGGGGTTGAGGCTGTCGCCGACGACGCCGTAGAGGCGTTTGACCCCCGCGCGGGTGAGGATGTCGACGAACTGCTCCGCTACGTTCTGTTTGGCCATGGCTTCCGTCTGCCCCTCGGGTGTCGAAGATGCCTGACGGGTTCCATGAATTCACACGGCGCGCGCTCACGCCTCCCAAACGGCGACGGCCGTACGGTCGTCCGCGTACCCCTTGACCCGCACCTGGGTGTCGGCGAGGAACGCGGCGAGGCCGGGCGCTCCGGGGCGGGACCACCGGTCGGCGAGATGGGCGCGGAGCTCCCGCTCGCCGCGCAGGGGGTCGGCGAGGCCGGTCCCGCACATCAGCAGGGTGTCACCCGGGCGGGCTATGGAGGTGCGGAAGCGGAAGGGCTCGCGGGGCGGTTCGGGGGCGGGCTCGTACGGGCTCGGGGGTGTGGGGATGCCCAGGTCCATGGTGAGGCGGTCGCCGTCGGGGGTCTCGGCGGGCGGCGAGCCGAAACCGACCACGGGTTCGCCCTTGGCCTCGGTGACCTCGGGTTCGATGTCCTGCCACGCGCCGTCCCGCAGCCGGAACAGTCCGCCGGGGCCGACGCCGAAGAAGACCCGGGTGCGGCACTCGGGGTCGGCGGGCAGCAGGAGGCAGCGCAGGGTGGCCGTGTGGGCGTCGGGTTCGAGTCCCTGCTCGGCCGCGGCGGCGCGGAGCCTGCCGAGGCTGCGGTCGGTGAGGCGGTGCAGGCCGGACTTGAGGTCGCCGCGCCGGGCGGCCCTGATGTCGTCGACGAGGCGGGCGTGGCTGCGGCCCACCGCCTCGCCGATCCACCGGCAGGCCTCGGCGGCGGCCCGGTGGGCGCCGGGCGCGCTCCGGGCGCCGGTCGCCAGCGCCACGAGGACGAGGGCCCGCTCCCCCTTTCCGAACCGGGCGGTCAGCAGGGCGTCGCGGCGGGGTTCGCCCCGGTAGCGCGCGGAGTCCCCGCGCACGGAGGCGGCGCGCAGGGTGCAGGCCCCGTAGCGGGCCCCGTCCAGCACGGTGTCCGGGACCAGGCCGTCCAGTTCGTCGGGGTCGGCCGGCGGGAGGGCGGTGGGCTCGGGGTCGTAGGTGGGCGGCCGGGATCCCACGTGGGCGCGGGACGGGAGCGGGTCCGGGAGTGGTCCGAGACGGGAGGGGCGGGGGACGGAGCCGTCCGCGGACTCCGGGGCCGGTGGGGCCGTGGGGGGTGGCGGGGGCGCGGTGGAGGGGGTCCAGGGGCCGTAGGCCGTGCCGGAGGTGGGGGAGGCCGGAGGCGGCGAAGGGTGCGGCTCGGGCGGGGGGAAGGCCACCGGGCCCGCGGACGCGGCGGGCGGGGGTCCCCAGGGGGTGCGGGGCGGGGCGCCGGCAGGTCGCGGCGGGAGGTCCGCCGGCGCGTCGGGGGCCGGGCGGGGGTCCGGGACCGTCGGCGTGGAACGTAAGCCGTCCGGGGCGGGACCATCCGCCGGGGCGGAACCGCCCGCCGGGCCGGGACCGCCCGCCGGCGCGGGACCGCCCGCGTTCAGTGTGCCGGACGCCGAGGCGAAGCGGTCGTCCAGGGAATCGGGCGCCGGTACGGGGCCCGTGTCATCGGTGGCGTCGTCGTACAGCTGCCCCCACCAGTCGTCCTCCGGACCGGTGGGCCTTCCCCCCTGCTGGCTCATGTCACCGATTGTCCACCGCGCGGGCCGGATGGAAACGGGGCATCGGGAAAATCCCCCGTCCCGCACCACACCCGGGACGGCTGTGCGACAGGGGGCGCCGCGGCCCGTTTCCGTCCTGCGCCGCTCCCCGGACTCCCGCACCCTGGAAGGATGGGAGCGTGGGACCTCCTGCTCGCCGGACTGGTGCTCCTGCTCGGACTGTGCGGAGTGCTGCTGCCAGGGGTGCCCGGGTCGTGGCTGGTGTGGGCCGGGGTCCTGTGGTGGGCGCTGAAGGACCCGCGGCCCGTCGCGTGGTGGGTGTGCGTGGGGGCGACCGTCCTGCTGTTCCTGTCCCAGGTGGTGCGCTGGGCGCTGCCGCCGCGCCGGCTGCGGGCGGGCGGGGACGACGCCCGGATGCTGGCGTACGCGGGCTGCGGCTCGTTCCTGGGTTTCGTGCTGCTGCCCGTGATCGGCGCGGTTCCGGGCTTCCTCGCCGGGATCTACGTCTTCGAGCGGCTGCGTCTCGGCCGCCACGGCGAGGCGGTCGCGGCACTGCGCACGGCGCTGCGCTCGGGCGGCTGGAGCGTGCTGACGGAGCTGTTCACCTGCCAGCTGATCACGGCGGCGTGGCTGGGCGCGGTGTTCTGGGGCTGAGCCCCCGGCTCACGGCAGCGGCACGCCCTCGTGGGTGAGCAGCCGCACCTTGCGCTCCAGCCCGCCGGCGTATCCGGTCAGCGAGCCGTCGGCGCCGATCACCCGGTGGCAGGGGCGGACGATGAGCAGCGGGTTCGCGCCGATCGCGCCGCCGACGGCCCGTACGGCGGCCCTCGGCGCGCCGATCCGGGCCGCGATCGCGCCGTAGGAGACGGTCTCCCCGTAGGGGACGTCGTCGAGCGCGGCCCACACCTTCTCCCGGAACGGGGTGCCGGTGGCGCTCACGGCCAGCCGGAACTCCTTGAGGTCGCCGGCGAAGTACGCGGTGAGCTGCCGCTCGGCCTCACGGAACGGTCCGGTGTCCCGCCGCCAGTCGTCCGCCGGCGTGCGTCCGCCCTTCTGCCCGGGCACGGACAGCGAGGTCAGCTCGCCGGTCGGGGCGGCGGTGAGCAGCAGCGGTCCGACGGGGCTCTCCACACGCGTCCAGTACGTGGTCGTGGTCATGGTCGTCATGGTTACTCCAACTCCCCTGCGGCGCGCAGGTGGTTCAGGGCGTACGAGCGCCAGGGGCGCCAGCTTTCGGGAACGCCGGGTCCGGGCGGGGCCACGTCCGGGTCGCCGAGCGCGCGGGTGCGGATCCCGGCGATCGTACGGGCGTCGAGGCCGGGGACGGCGGCCAGGGCGGTCCGGGCCTCGTCCCGGTCGGCGCCGGGGCCGAGGCGTACGGTGCCGTCGGCGAGGGCGGTGGTGAGCGCGCCCAGGGTGCCGTCGGGTTCGGCCCCGGCGAGGACGGCGGCTTCGGGGAACAGGTGGGTGAGGGTGTCGCAGGGGGCGTCGAGCCGCTTGCCGTACCGCTGGACGAGCCGTGCGGCCTCGTCGCGGCCCACCAGCGCGCGCACCGCCAGTTCGTCCGGGTCGGCTGCTCCCGGTGAGCGCAGTCCGGGCCGGGCGGCGACCAGTGGGGCGAGGCGGGTGTCGGCACCGAGTCGTTCGTCGACGGCGTACGGGTCGGCGTCCAGGTCGAACAGCCGTCGCAGGCGTTGTACGGCGGTGGTCAGATCGCGGGGGTCGGTGAGGTGGACGCGGGCGTCGAGCCAGCCGCCGGGCCGGCCGCGTGGCTCGTCGACGGCGGCGATGCCCGTGCCGTAGGGCAGGCGGAGCGTCCGCCGGTAGGTGCGGGTGCCCGGGGTGCCGCTCACGTCCTCGACGCCGGGGACGGCCTCGCGTTCCAGCAGGTCGAAGACGGGTTCCGCCCGGTAGGGGCCGCGGTGGGCGAGCCGCAGGGGGATTCCGGCGGACGGGGTGGCGGTGCGCGCCCGGCCCCGGTGGGGTGCGGAGGCGCGCAGCTCGCTGGGGGTGGTGGCGTACACGGCCCGTACGGTGTCGTTGAACTGCCGCACGCTGGCGAATCCGGCGGCGAAGGCGATCTCGGTGACCGGCAGCCCGGTGGTCTGCAGGAGCACGCGCGCGGCGTGCGCCCGCTGGGCGCGGGCGAGCGCGACGGGCCCGGCGCCGAGCTCGCCGGTGAGCTGGCGCTGCACCTGGCGGGCGCTGTAGCCGAGCCGTGCGGCGAGCCCGGCGACGCCCTCGCGGTCGACGACTCCGTCGGCGATCATCCGCATGGCCCGGCCGACGACGTCGGCCCGCACGTTCCACTCGGCGGAGCCGGGCACGGCGTCCGGGCGGCAGCGCCGGCAGGCGCGGAACCCGGACCCCTGCGCGGCGGCGGCGGTCGCGAAGAACCGCACGTTGCGCCGCTTCGGGGTGACGGCGGGGCAGCTGGGCCGGCAGTAGATGCCGGTCGTCTCCACGGCGAAGAAGAACGCCCCGTCGAACCGGGCGTCCCGGCTGCGCACCGCCTCGTACCTGCTGTCCTCGTCCTTCATACCGTCCAGTCTCCGCCGGCCGGGGAGCCCCGGCTGGCGGAAATCGGACATGGAGGTGCCGCTACCGCAGGCGGCCCCGCTTGGCCTCCATCGCCGCCTTGCCGATGGCGCCCTTGCGCTTCCAGTCCTTGCGGATCTCCGCGCGGAGCCTGGCGTCGGTCTTGGCGACGATGTACTGGTTCTCCCGGAGCAGCTTGCGGTAGCTCTCCAGGCGGCGCTGGGGCAGGTCACCGGTCTCGATGGCGTCGAGGACGGCGCAGCCCGGTTCGCTCTCGTGGGCGCAGTCCTGGAACCGGCAGTCCTCGGCGAGCTCCTCGATCTCGGCGAACACCTGGCCGACGCCGGTGGAGGCGTCCCACAGGCCGACGCCCCTGAGGCCCGGTGTGTCGATGAGGACTCCCCCGCCGGGCAGCGCCAGCAGGTTGCGGGTGGTCGTGGTGTGTCGTCCCTTGCCGTCGACGTCCCGGATGGCCTGGACGTCCATCACGTCCTCGCCGAGGAGCGCGTTGGCCAGGGTGGACTTGCCGGCGCCGGACTGCCCGAGCAGCACCGACGTACCGCCGGCCGTGATCGCGGTGAGGACGTCGAGCCCGTCCCCGTCCCTGGCGCTGACGGTGAGCACCGGCACTCCCGGCGCGCTGGTCTCCACGTCCTGGACGAGGTGCGCCCGGGTCACCGCGTCCGGCACCAGGTCGGCCTTGGTGAGGACGACCACCGGCTGCGCCCCGGACTCCCAGGCAAGCGCGAGGAAGCGTTCGATCCGGGCCAGGTCGAGTTCGGCGGCGAGGGGGACGGCGACGACGGCGTGGTCGACGTTGGCGGCGAGGATCTGCCCCTCGGACCGCTTGGAGGAGGTGGAGCGCACGAAGGCGGTACGGCGCGGCAGATACGCGCGTACGTAGCGGGGGTTCCCGCCGGGTTCGACGGCGACCCAGTCGCCCGTGCAGACGACCCGCAGGGGGTCGTGCGGGGTGACGAAGGCGGTGTCGGCGCGCAGGGTGCCGCCGGCGGTGACGACGTCGCACTGGCCGCGGTCGACCCGGATCACACGGCCGGGCAGCAGCCCTTCCGCGTCGTAGGGGGCGAACTCGTCCGCCCAGGCGTCGTCCCAGCCGTAGGGGGCGAGCGCGGAGGAGACGGAGGTGGAACTGGAGCTCAAGGGGGTGACCCTTCAGGTGGGTGGCCCCGGCGGCCGCGCGTACGCATCCGTACGCGGACGGGAAAAGGGTGAGGTCAGCCGGTGGCCACGGAGGTGGACGTGATGGATTCCTGAATGCGGGCAGCGCCCGGCGCAGTGACAGCCATCGGTCGACACCTCCTCACTCCACGAACGGTCCGGTACGGCGGCGTACGGCCACCGTGTGATCCGCGGTCACAGTAGCCCGCCGCCTCCCCGGCCCGTCAACTTGTTTTCCGGGCTCCCGTGTCACACGGTCGCGCAGGTGCGGCCGTTGAGCGTGAAGCCGGACGGCGGGCGGTTCGTGCCGTCGCGGGACGCGAGGAAGCCGAAGGCGAGTTTCCCGCCGGCGGCGACCGACTTGTTGTAGTCGGCGGCGGTGGCGGTGACCCGGGAGCCGTCCTGGTCGAGCGAGGCGTCCCACATCTGGGTGATCCGCTGGCCGTCGGGGAAGGCGAAGCCGACGCGCCAGGAGTCGAGGGGGTCGCGTGTGGTGACGGTGACGGTGGCCTGGAAGCCGTCGGGCCACTGGTTGACCAGGTCGTAGTCGGCGTGGCAGGCCGCCGGTTCGATGTCGGCGGTGGCGGTGGCGGAGGAGGTGCCCTGCGGTTCGGGGTCGGGGTCCTCCCGCTCCGGGGTGCGCCCGGCGGACGGCTCAGCGGACGGGGACGAGGACGGGGACGGGGTGTCCGGGGAGGCCGTGGGTGCGGCGGGCAGGGAGGGGCCGGGGTCGGCCACCGGCTGCCGGTCGGCGTCGGGGCGTTCGGCGCTCTCGTCGGCCGTGTCGCCGAACGGCATCAGGGAGACCGCGAGCGCGAGGAGGGAGACCAGGAGGGCGGCGACCAGCAGACCGTGCCGGGCGACGCGCGTCCTGGCCGTGCCGTCCGCCGGGTCGCCGCCGTCCGGGTCGGGCCGGTCCGGGCGTCCGGCCCCGAGCCGTACCTCGGCGGCGCGGCGGCGGCGTTCCAGATAGGCGAGGCCGCCCCAGCCGATCACCCCGCCGGCCAGCGCGCCGGGCAGTCCCCCGCCGTGCAGCCGCAGACAGGCGGCTGCCTCGGCGCACCGGTGGCAGGTGGCGAGGTGGCGGGAGAGGTCGTCGGGGGTGTCCGCGGCGGGCGAGCGGGTGACGGCGTCGAGGAGCCGGGCGTAGCTGCGGCACTCGGCGTCCAGGGGCGAGTCGAGGTGGTTGCGGTGACAGCGGTCCCGGAACAGGCGGCCGACCTGGGCGAGTTCACCGGCGGCGGTGGCGGGGTCGAGGCCGAGCCGGCGGGCCACCAGGGGCAGCGGCAGGGCCTCCGCCTCGGCCAGCCAGAGCAGTTCGGCGTCCGCCGGCTGCAGATCGCGCAGTCCGCGCAGGGCGACCGGGCGGTCCAGTGGCGGGCCGGTGTAGCGGGCGGCCTGGCCGGAGTGGAGCCACAGCCGCAGATCCGGGTCGAGCTTGTGCCCCTGTCCCGCCTCCTCCCAGGCGGCCGCCGTGCTGCGGACCGCCGTCAGCAGCACGGGTATCCGGGGCAGCCGGGTGGAACGGCGGCCGTGGCCTCGGACGGTGCCCGACTCGGCCTCGCGCAGCTCCCGTATGCCCTGCGAGAAGGCCTCGCGGGCCAGTTCCGCCGCGGCGGCGGACCCGGCCGTGCACAGGTCGGCGTAGGAGAGTGCGGCGTCCCAGCACTCGGAGAACAGCGCCGTCTCGGCGGCGTCCTGGGGGCTCGGCAGGTCGGGCATGAGACTCCCGCATCACGAGCGAGGCAACTCGCCATAAGGGCAGTGGAGTTGGGGAAACCTCGCGGCAGTGGCCGAGCTTTTCACGTTCCCGCCACAACTGACAAGCGCTTCCCTCACTTTGCGTGGCGGCGCGGCCACCCCTCGCAGGGACGATACGCACGGAAGGCCGGAACGTCTCGGTTCCGGCCTTCCGGATCTCTCGCGGGAGCGGGCGCGGGGAGCCCGGTGCCTCAGACCTCCTCGGCGGACTCCTGTGCCGGGAGGCTGTCCATGAAGGAGCTGACCGAGAAGACCGCGTTGCCGGGGCCGGGCGGGCCGTAGCCGGGGGGCGAGGAGAGGCCGAAGTCCTCCATGGTCTGCCGGTAGGCCTGGAGGAGACGGATGTGGTACTCCAGCGGGGCGCCCTGCGGGTTGGCCTTGCCGAGCGGGGTGGTCGGCTCCGGGCACCAGGTGGTGAAGCGGGGCGTGATGCCGTGCGACATGAAGAAGCGCAGGCCCTCGGTGGTGGAGGCGATGGCCTCGTCGACCGTCTTGAAGCCGAAGGGCTCGGCCATCTCCACGCCGGCCACGAAGTTGGGGATCACGTTGCGCGCGCCGAAGATCTCCGCGGAGTCGAGGATGCGCCTGTGCCACTCGTCGCGGCCGACGTAGCGCTCCTTGCCGGGGCAGTACATCTTGAACAGGTACTCGTCCCACACCTCGTAGTTGGGGTGGTAGATCTGCACGCCGTAGTCCTTGAAGCGCTGCACGTCGTCCCTGGGCAGCGCCTGGGCGACGACCTTGCCGATCCAGCGGCCGGGGAAGCGCTCCTCGATGGCCTTGGCGTAGTGGCCGTAGAAGTCGGCCTCGTCGCGTCCGGAGACCGTCTTGGTGATGGCGCCGCCGGTGAGGGTGTAGGCGGTGGACGTCTTCGCGGTGTCGTACCGGTCGATGATCTCGAGGGCCTCCAGGACCTCCTCGACGTCCTTCACCCCGGTGTAGGGCCGGCCTGCCGCCTTGTGCTGGCGCCAGTTGTGATTGATGTCGCAGTACTGGCACTCCTCCTTGGCGCCGAAGTACTGGCAGACCCGGAAGACGGTCAGATAGATCAGGTAGCCCCACTGGATGGTGGGGGCGACCTCCATGACCGACTTCCCGTTGGAGAGGGTGTGCCGGTAGTACTCGGGCATGGGCGGCACGCCGACGTCCGAGATCCGCCTGCCGTCGAGGTAGAGGCCGAGCACGCCGTGCTCGTCGGCGGCGACGCGGTAGGGGGAGGCCGGGTTCACCCGCACCGACACGACCGTGCGGCGCAGGTCGTACGGGCCGCCGGTGAGGATGATCTCCTCCGGCGGGCGGCGCAGCGCGGCCTCGCCCAGTTCGGGCAGGGTGCCGTGGTCGAAGGAGAAGATGAAGTACGACTTCGGTTTGACCTCACCGCTCTCGTTGTCGCTGAGCGCGGACGGGTCGAAGGCCACACCGCCGCGCAGCAGGTCCTCCTTGAAGACGGCTTCGCGCGGCACGTGCGGGAACCGCTCCATCAGATCCTCGACCAGCGCGGTACGGCTGCCCATCCCGTTGTTCTCCTCCCGGTTCGGACGTACGACTCCTCACGGTATGCCCCCGCTCGGACGTCCGGGGTGCCGGGTCCCCCCACAGGGCGTGGATCACTCGCGAGGTAGGTTCCGGCGGGGACCTTTTCGGTCCCGAGCGTCAGGAAGGACGAGCGATGGCCGAGACCGTGACCAACTGGGCGGGCAACATCACGTACGCCGCCGAGGAGCTGCACCGCCCGCACAGCCTGGACGCGCTGCGCACACTGGTCGCCGGGAGCGCGCGGGTGCGGGCCCTGGGCAGCGGGCACTCCTTCAACGAGATCGCCGAGCCCGGCGCGGACGGCGTCCTGCTGTCCCTGGACGCGCTGCCCCCGCAGGTCGACGTGGATACGGCGGCCCGGACGGTACGGGTCGGGGGCGGGGTGCGCTACGCGGAGCTGGCCCGCGAGGTGCACCGGCACGGGCTGGCGCTGGCGAACATGGCGTCGCTCCCGCACATCTCGGTGGCCGGCTCGGTCGCCACCGGCACCCACGGCTCCGGGGTCGGCAACGGCCCGCTCGCCTCGTCCGTGCGCGCGGTGGAACTGGTCACGGCGGACGGCTCGACGGTGACCGTGGCGCGCGGCGACGAGCGGTTCGGCGGCGCGGTCACCTCGCTGGGCGCGCTCGGTGTCGTCACCGCGCTCACCCTGGACCTGGAGCCGGCCTTCGAGGTGGAGCAGCGCGTGTTCACCGAGATGCCGCTGGAGGGGCTGGATTCCGCCACGTTCGAGAAGGTGATGTCGGCGGCGTACAGCGTGAGCCTGTTCACCGACTGGCGGGCGCCGGGCTTCCGTCAGGTGTGGGTGAAGCGGCGCACCGACCAGCCGCTGCCGGACTTCCCCTGGGCGCCCCCGGCGGCCGAGAAGATGCACCCGGTGCCGGGGATGCCGGCGGTGAACTGCACCGAGCAGTTCGGTGCGGCCGGGCCCTGGCACGAGCGGCTGCCGCACTTCCGCGCGGAGTTCACGCCGAGCAGCGGGGCGGAGCTGCAGTCGGAGTACCTGATGCCGAGGGAGTCGGCCGTCGCCGCGCTGCACGCGCTGGACGGGATCCGGGAGACGGTCGCCCCGCTGCTGCAGACCTGCGAGGTGCGCACCGTCGCCGCCGACGACCAGTGGCTCAGCCCCTCCTACGGCCGGGACACGGTGGCCGCCCACTTCACCTGGGTCGAGGACACGCGGGCGGTGCTGCCCGTGGTGGGGCGGGTGGAGGAGGCCCTTGCTCCGTTCGGGGCGCGACCGCACTGGGGGAAGGTGTTCACCACGCCGGCGGCGGAGCTGCACGCCCGCTACCCGCGCCTGCACGACTTCCGGGCCCTCGTCCGCGACCTGGACCCGGCGGGCAAGTTCACCAACGCCTTCGTCCGGGACGTCCTGGGCGGCTGACGCCGAGGACGCCCGCCGGCCCCGACCGGCCTTCGTCAAGCCCCTTTCCGAACTCCTTGTCGAAAGGTCCGCCTCCCCATAGCCTTGCCGCGCGCCGGTGCCCGGTCGGCCCGGCCCGGCAGGGATGGGGACAGCTCGGTGAAGCGCACATCGCGGGACATCCGCACGGCCAACCGCTACCAGGTGCTGCGCCAGATCATCGCCGCGTCGCCGACCTCCCGGCAGGAGCTGGCGGCCGCCACGGGGCTCAGTCTCGCCACCGTCGCCACGCTGGTCGGGGAGCTGCTCGACCTCGGCATGATCACCGAGGTCGGTTTCGAGGACTCGGCCGGCGGCCGTCCCCGGGGCCTGGTGGCCGTCAACGCGTCGGGGGGCGCGCTGATCGGCGTGGATCTCGCCGAGACCTACGTCCGGGTCGAGCTGTTCGACCTCGCGCTGAACGTGCTGGCCCGCGCCGAGGAGAGCATGCGCCCCGGCGAGAGCCGGCCCGAGCAGGTCGTGGGGCATGTGGCCACGGCGGTGGGGTCGGTGGTGGCGCGGGCCGGGGTGGAGGGCGCGCGGGTGCTCGGGGTCGGGGTGAGCGTGCCGGGTCAGGTGGACCGGGACACCGGGATCTCCGAGTACGCGCCGAACTGGGACTGGCACGGCGTCCCCCTGCTCGACCTGCTCACCGACCGCATCGCCCACCCCCTGTACCTGGACAACCCGTTGCGGGCCTGCGCGGTGGCCGAGCTGTGGTTCGGGGCGGCGCGCGGGTACGGGGACGCGGTGGTGGTCAACCTCGGGACCGGGGTGGGCGCCGGGCTGGTGCTGGGCGGCGGGGTGCACCGGGGGGTGAGCAACAGCGCCGGTGAGTGGGGGCACACCACCCTCGTCCTGGACGGCCGCCCCTGCCACTGCGGCAACCGCGGCTGTGTGGAGACGTACACCGGCGCGCCCGGGATCATGCTCAACCTGCGGGAGCTGAGCCCGGACAGCCCGCTGCTGCGGGCCGACGACCAGACGGCCACCATCGACGCGCTCGCCCGGGGTGTGAGCGCGGGCGATCCGGTGGCGGTGGAGGTGCTCGGGCACACCGCCCGCTACCTCGGGGCCGGGATCGCCGGTCTGGTCAACCTCTTCAACCCGGAGGTGGTCGTGCTCAGCAGCTGGGTCGCTGCCGCGTTCGGCGAGCCGCTGCTCGACGAGGTGCGTACGGCCGTCGCCCGGCACGCGCTGCGCCGCCCGCTGGCCGCCACCCGGATCGTCCTCTCCCCGGTCCCGACCGATCCGGTGTGCCTGGGAGCGGCGACGTTCGCGCTGGAGGGGGCGTTGCAGTCGGCCGGGAAGCGCGCCGGGAACCGTACCGCCGGCAGTCGCCGGTGACTCCCGTCCCGTTCGTCATCACGAACGAGTCAGAACGCTTCGAACGGACTTCGTCCAACCCCTTGCCGAAGTATTGGCGGAAGGTTAACGTCCTGCGCGCCGTACGTCCCGCGCACCGCAAGTCCTTGACCGCCATCCCGCCGACAGCCGCACTCGAGACAAGGACGTCGCCATCGCCACGATCGCCTTCATCGACGGCTGGAATTCCTCCTTGTGGCCGCTGGTCACCGGCCAGGACCCGAGCGCCCGGGCGGTCCGGATGACCCTCCCCTCCTACCGATGACCCGCCAGACCGTCGACTTCCATCCGATCTTCATCGCCACGGCCATGCCCGTCCTCCCCCTGGTGTGCGTCTTCCTGTTCCTCCAGCGCCGGCTGGTGCAGGGCGTCGCGCGGACCGGGATCAAGGGCTGAGCCAGAACCGATCCAGGAGACCCATGTCATCGCGCACCCCGACGACCGGCTATGTCGAGGACGTCTCTCCCGGACGCGGGACCCTGCCCCCGCGCGCCCGGTACGCGTCCTCCGACGCGGCCTCCCTGTCCCTCAACGGAAGCTGGCGCCTACGGGTGTCCGCGACCGCCGACGCCGAGGACGACTCGTTCGCCGTGCCCGGGTACGACGCCGGGAGCTGGCCGGAGGTGACCGTGCCCGGCCACTGGGTGCTCCAGGGCCACGGCGCGCCGATCTACACCAACCACCTCTATCCCTTCCCCGTCGACCCGCCGCACGTCCCCGCCGAGAACCCCACCGGCGACCATCTGCGCGTCTTCGACCTGCCCGGGGACTGGCCGGGCGAGGGTACGGCCGTGCTCCGCTTCGACGGGGTGGAGTCCTGCGCCCGGGTCTGGCTGAACGGCACGGACATCGGGGAGTTCAAGGGCTCCCGCCTGCCGCACGAGTTCGCGGTCGGGCACCTGCTGAAGCCGTCCGGGAACGTCCTCGCGGTCCGGGTCCACCAGTGGTCGGCGGGGTCGTACCTGGAGGACCAGGACCAGTGGTGGCTGCCCGGCATCTTCCGTGACGTGACCCTGCTGCACCGCCCGGCAGGCGGTGTGGGCGACTTCTTCGTGCACGCCTCCTACGACCACGTCACCGGCGCGGGCACCCTGCGCGTCGACTCCGACGTCGAAGGGCGGGTGACCGTCGAGGAGTTGGGCATCGACGTGGCGGCCGGCGAACCGGTGACGCTCCCGGTCGAGCCGTGGACGGCGGAGACGCCCCGGCTGTACGACGGGGTGCTGGCCACGGCGGGCGAGCGCGTCCCGGTGCGCATCGGCTTCCGTACGGTCGCCGTCGAGGACGGCCTGCTCAAGGTCAACGGAACCCCCCTGCTGTTCAAGGGCGTCAACCGGCACGAGTGGCACCCGCGCCGGGGCCGCGCGCTGGACCTCGACACCATGCGCGAGGACGTGCTGCTGATGAAGCGGCACAACATCAACGCGGTCCGCACCTCCCACTATCCGCCGCACCCGGCCTTCCTCGACCTGTGCGACGAGTACGGGCTGTGGGTGATCGACGAGTGCGACCTGGAGACCCACGGTTTCGTCGAGCAGGACTGGCGGGACAACCCGGTCGACGACGAGCGCTGGACCCCGGCCCTGCTGGACCGGGCCGAACGCATGGTGGAGCGGGACAAGAACCACCCGTCGGTGGTGATGTGGTCCCTCGGCAACGAGGCCGGCACCGGACGCGGACTCACCGCGATGGCCGGCTGGATCCACGACCGGGACCCCTCCCGCCCGGTGCACTACGAGGGTGACCTCGGCTGCCGTGACACGGACGTGTACTCGCGGATGTACCCGCCGCACGAGGAGGTCGAACGGATCGCGCGGGGCCTGGACGGCGGCACCCACCGCAGGCGCGAACTGCCCCTGATCCTCTGCGAGTACGCGCACGCCATGGGCAACGGCCCCGGCGGACTCACCGAGTACCAGGAGCTGTTCGAGCGGTACGACCGGCTCCAGGGCGGCTTCGTCTGGGAGTGGATCGACCACGGCGTCGAGCACCCGGAGCTGGGCTACGCCTACGGCGGTGACTTCGGGGAGGAGCTGCACGACGCCAACTTCGTCTGCGACGGGCTGCTGTTCCCGGACCGCACGCCGTCACCGGGGCTGATCGAGTACAAGAAGGTGATCGAGCCGGTCCGGATCGAGGCGGGCGACGCGGACGGCACCGTACGGGTGACCAACCGGTACGACTTCGCGGACCTGTCCCTTCTGGAGTTCGTGTTCTCCCACCAGGTGGACGGCGTGCCGACGGGGGCGCGCCGGCTCACCGTGCCGCCGCTGGCCCCCGGGGAGTCGGCGGAGGTCAAGCTGCCCGAGGCGCCGGACGGCGGGGGCGAGGAGGTGCAGTGGACGGTGCGGGCGATGCTCGTCGAGGACACACCGTGGGCCGGCAGGGGCCACGAAGTCGCCTGGGCCCAGGGGACGGTGGCCCGCCGTGCCCCGCTGCCGGCGGCGACCGGTGCGCGGCCCGCCGTCGACGGCGACCGGATCATCCTGGGTCCGGCGGTCTTCGACGCCCGCACCGGCGCGGTGCGCACGCTCTCCGGTGTGCCGGTGAGCGGTCTGCGGCTGGACGTGTGGCGGGCGACGACCGACAACGACGACGGGGCGACCTGGCAGACGGACACCCGGTACGGGCCGCTCTGGCGTGAACTGGGCCTGCACCGCATGCGGCACCGGCTGGACTCGGTCGAGACGGACGGTGACGCGCTGACCGTACGGACCCGGGTGGCTCCCGCCGGCCGGGAGACGGGCCTGCGGACGGCGTACCGCTGGACCTCCGACGGCACGCGGGTGCGGCTGACCGTCTCGGTCGTGCCGGAGGGCGAGTGGCGGGCGCCACTGCCCCGGCTCGGCATCCGCTTCGGCCTCGCGGGCACCCCCGAGGACGCCGTGTCCTGGTTCGGCGGCGGGAACGAGTCGTATCCGGACACCAGGGCCGCGTCGAAGGACCTGCTGTGGCACGCGAGCGTCGGGGAGCTCCAGACGCCTTACGTCCGCCCGCAGGAGAACGGCGCCCACGCCGACGTGCGCTGGGCGGAGATCGGCGGTCTGCGGGTCGACGGCGAACCGGAGTTCTGGTTCACGGCCCGGCCCTGGACCACCGAACACCTGGACGCCGCCCGGCACCGCACCGACCTCGTCCCCGGCGACACGGTCCAAGTCCACCTCGACCACCGGCTGCACGGCATCGGCTCCCAGTCCTGCGGCCCGGGCCCGCTCCCCCGGTACCACCTGTGGCCCGAGCCCGCGGAGTTCTCCTTCGTGTTCTCCCGGCCGCGCGACTGACGGAGCTCAGTGGTCCGCGCAGCAGGGCGTGGGGTCCGGGGCCTCGAACGGCACGAGGGTGCCGCCCGGGGCCGGGGTGGCGGCGAGGACGAGTTCGTCCCGCTGCCACTGCGGCCGCACGTGGTCGCGGGTCACCAGACGGGTCTGCGGGTCCGGGGACCCGGGCGTGCCCAGGACCGTCACGCGGGCGATCGCGGAGCCGGCGAGCAGCTCCGCGACGGTCGTCGTGCCGGTGAGCGCACAGACGCCCGGATAGAGCACCGCGCGTCCCACCTCGTCGGGCAGGCCCGGGGAGACGGCACCGTACCCCACGAGCCGCTCCCGGAGGGTGTCCGGGAGCGGCCGCGAAGGCAGGGACAGGGACACGGCGACGCGCGGACGGTCGCCGCGTACGAAGTGGGTGCAGCCGAACGTCTCCTCGGGGAGGGCGAGTTCGGCTGCCATCCGGTGCAGCAGGCGGTCGGCGTCGAGCAGGTCCCCGATGCCCGCGTCCACGGTGAGGGCGTACCGCGTCACGACGGCAGGACCCACACCGGGTTGGAGTAGAACCACAGGTCGCGCCACGGGTCGGCGTCGCCGACGACGTCGAGGGCGGGGCCCGCCGGGTCGACCTTCGCGCCCATGGCGCCGACGGCGGTCCGGTTGCCGTCGGTGCCGCGCAGCCGGACGTACACCGGGCGGTCGACGCGGCCGAGGTCGAAGGTGACGCGGACGGTGCCGGCCGACTTGTCGATCTCGTACGACCGGGCGACCTTCGCCGTGGGCGCGGTGAACGTGTCCTTGTCGGCGACCGGGCCGGTCACATCGCCCTGGACGACGTCCACGCGGGCGAGCTTCGGGGTGAAACCGGCCCAGTTGGGGCCGCCGGCGAGCGCGATGTCGGCGGTCAGCGTGACCTTGGTGCCCTTGCGGACGTGCAGGGCGCCGCCGAGGGTGGCCCAGCGGCTGCCGCCGGAGACGCGGACGTCGAGGCCGCTGATCAGTTGCCCGTGGTCGACCCAGATGCGGCCGGCGCGGATGCCGTCCATGACGGCGGCGTAGGAGAAGCCGTCTGCGCCGACGTGGGTGCGGCTGTACTGGCCGGGCCAGTAGTCGTTCTCGGTGAGGTCGATCTGTCCGGCGTAGACCGGGTCGTCGTAGCGGCCGTTGGCGTTGAAGTCGCCGCCGCCGCGGGCGCCGGTGTCGCCGTACACCTGGTGGGAGTCGGAGTTGGCGGTGATCCACCAGGGCCGGCCCTCGGCCAGGAGGCTGTCCCACAGGCCACCGACGGTGGCGGTCATCCAGTCGAAGCCGCCCCAGGTGCGGTAGCTCTCCAGCGGGTAGCCGGCGAAGGAGTTGGCGCTCGGGCCGCCGTCGTAGATGCCGCGGGCCCCGCCCGGGCCGAGCGGCGCCGGCAGACCGCCCGCCTGGTGGCCGGGGGCGCCCTCGAAGCCGACGGCGATCTGCCGGTCGCCGGTGCCGGTGGCGTCGCGCCAGGCGCGGATCTCGTGCGGGGAGTCGATGCCCTTGCGCGCCGGGTGGTTGGCGAGCATCAGGGCGTCCTTGACCTTGCGCCGTCTGACCTGCTCGGAGAGGAAGTTCAGTCCGGCGACGGCGAGCGCCTCGTTGGCCGGGGTGGAGGCGGTGGCGCCCTTGACGCCGCCGTCGTAGTCGGTCTCGAACTGCTTGAGGACGGAGACCTCGTTGCGGCCGGGGTGGACGAAGACGGTGCCGTGCTCGGCGGCCGGGATGTTCCACTCCAGGCCCTGGAAGACGAGGGTGTCCTCGTACGCGTCGCGGGCCTCGAGGATGTCCGGGTTGACCTTGTCCACGCCGATCCTGGCGTGGGTGCTGCCGCCGTGGTCGGTGATGACCAGCCAGTCCATGCCGTGCCGGGCGCCCTGGCGGACCTGGTCGGTGACGCGGTACTTGCCGTCGCTGCTGTACTGGGTGTGGATGTGGTGGTCGCCCGCCAGCCACAGGAAGCCCTTGCTCCTGCTCTTGCCGCGGCCGCTGTCACCCGCCGCGTACGCGGGCGTGGCCGCGCCGGCGCCGGCGGAGAGCACGGTGCCGGCCGCGAGGCCCGCGCCGAGCAGCCCGGCCCGGCGCAGCAGCGTACGGCGGGACTTCTGTTCGGGGTTCAGCGCCTCGTCGGGCACGGAGGTGTCGAAGGCGGCGGGCAGCGGAGCCGTCGTCTCGTGCTGGTGGTCGTGTCCGTGATGGTGGTGATGGTGCCCGTGTGTGTGCCCGTGACCCATGGAGTGCCTCCTCGATTCCGCGGCGCGACGACGCCGCGTGTGGAGGATCAAGGCAGCGCATGAACGTTGAACAACTTGCGGATGAGCGCCACATGCCCCGGACACGGCGGCTCGCGCACATCTGCTCGGTAGGCTGGGCGCTTCCTGTCGGGTTTGCTTCGGAGGCCTCCATTCCCCGCGCCGGACTCACCACCGACCGTCTCGTCGCGGCCGCCGCCGACCTCGCCGACGAGGCGGGTTACGAGAACGTCACCCTGTCCGCGCTGGCCCGGCGTTTCGGTGTGCGGGACGCGAGCCTGTACGCGCATGTGCGCGGCCTGCGGGACCTGCGCACCCGGATGGCCCTGCTGGCGGGCGGGGAGATGATCGACCGGATCGCGGCGGCGGTCGCCGGGCGGACCGGCAAGGAGGCGCTGGCCGCCTTCGCGGGCGCCTACCGGGAGTACGCCCTCACCCACCCCGGCCGTTACGCGGCCACCCAGATCCGCCTGGACCGGTCCCTGGTCTCCGACTCCCCCGCGATGCGCCGCACCGCCGAGGTCACCTACGGCCTGCTCCGCGCCTACGGCCTGGACGAACCCGACCTCACCGACGCCGTACGCCTGCTGCGCAGCACCTTCCACGGCTACTGCGCCCTGGAGTCCTCCGGCGCCTTCGGGGCGCCCCGTGACCACGAGGCATCCTGGAACAGGGCGATCGACGCCCTGCACATCACCTTGGAGAACTGGCCCCGGGAACAGGCCGGCCGACCGCCGGGAGCGCGTACGCCCCCGGGTGCGGGGACGCGTCCCGGCCTCGGCGCTACCGGCTGAGCACCCCGATCTCCTCGTACGACGGTGTCGTGCCCTCCGGGATCCGGTGGCCCGACCGGATCCCGGCCGCCGTCTCCACCGCGGCGCCGAGCGCCCGGCGGTACAGCAGCGAGCCGAGGCTGATCCGGCGGACGCCGAGGTCGGTGAGGTGGGGGACGGAGGGGCCGGTGGGCGAGTAGAGGATGTTGAGGGGGACGCCGTCCAGGCCGCGCACCAGGGCGGCGATCTCCCGGGGGCCGGTGAGGCCGGGCACGAAGACGCCGTGCGCGCCCGCTCGGACGTAGGCGTCGAGGCGGCGGGTGGTGTCCTCGCCGTCGCCGTCGCCGAGCCAGTACGTGTCGGTGCGGGCGTTCACGAAGAGGCCGGGGGCCGCCGCCCGGACGGCGGCGATCTTCGCGGCGTGCCGGTCGGCGGGCCCGAGTCCGTCCTCCAGGTTGATGCCGGCGGCGCCCAGGGCGTGCAGCTCCCGGGCGAAGCCGGCCACCTCGTCCGGGTCGTCGCTGAAGCCGCCCTCCGCGTCGACGGAGAGCAGGAACGGTCCCGGGCCGAGGGTGAGGGCGAGCCGCAGTGTCTCCTCGCGGGTGGTCGCCGCCCCGTCGGGCAGCCCCGCCGCCGCGGCGACGCCCAGGCTCGTGGTGCCGACGGCCCGGAAGCCGTGCGCGGCCAGGAGGTGGGCGGAGGCGTGGTCCCAGGCGTTGGGCAGCAGCAGGGGTCCGTCCGCGTGGTGGAGGTCGGCGAAGGCGCTCATGACAGGTCTCCGACGGCATCCGCGTAGTAGACGGACTCGGTGAGGTGGCGGGCGAGTTCGCGGAAGCTCCAGCCCTCGCCGGGCGAGTCGTCGAGCTGTTCGTCGGTGAGCGCGTCGAGGCGGTTGGCCCAGACGCGGGCGAGCCGGGTGAGGCGGCTGCGGGCCTCGTCGAGGTCCTGCGGGGTGAAGGGGGCGAGGTCGGCCTCGGTGGTGATCAGGGAGGCGTGCCAGTGGTCGGGCTGGGGCTCCTCACCGGCGAGGCGGGCCTCCATCTCCGCGAGATGGTCGACGAGGTGGTCGGCGACACGGCGGATCGCCTTGTGCGGGGTGTAGACGCGGCCGTCGGTGTGCGCGGGTTCGCCGTCCCAGCGGGTCCAGGTGGCGGCCAGGGCGAGGACGTGGTCGACCATGCCGGTGACGGCCGTGGCGGGGGTGGAGGTCTGCGTGTTCTCGTTCATGCGGCAACGCTAGAAGCGGGACGCTTCGGTGCCGGCCGAACCGTCCGGGCACGCGGGGGCGGTGGGCCTGGGGCGCCCCGGTTCCGGTCGGAGCGCCCCAGGGGTTTCATCCCACCCTGACCGCGCCCCTGGGCACCAGACGCAGGTTCAGCAGTTCCTGGCGGACCAGGTCCGCGTACACGGTGGCGCCGTGCACGGAGGTGTGCGTGTTGTCCCGTTTCTCGTTGTAGAGGTACAGCGCCTTGGAGCCCTCCACGCCGAGGGACTCCACCAGTTCCCTGGTCCGTGCGGTGAGGTCGATCAGCGGGACGTCCCGGTCGGCGGCGACGGAGCGGATGACGGCCGGGTGGTCGACGCCGAGCCCGTTGACCAGCAGGGCCGTGCCGTTGTCCAGGGTGCCGTCGGTGTTGAACCAGCGTCGCACGATCGGGGTCACGAGGACCGGCTCGCCGCCCCGCTCCCGCACGCCCGCCACCAGGGACTCGAGGCCTGCCCGGTAGGTCGCCTCGTCGGTGGTCTTGTCGTTGTGGGCGAGCTGGATCAGGACGAGGTCGCCGCGCCGGATCAGTGGCCGGACGGTGTCCCAGAGGAGCGGGTTCCCGAGATAGCTGACCGTACTCTCCCCGGAATCCGCGTAGTTGGCCACGGACAGCCCCTTGCGCAGGTACTGGGGCAGTTGCTGGCCCCAGCCGGAGTACGGGTCACCGGGCTGGTCGCAGACCGTGGAGTCGCCGACCAGGAGGATCTGCCGGGCGTGCCGGGCCGGGGTGACCCGGATGCCGGCGAGCGCGGGCGCGGTTCCGCCGACGGTGAGGTCGAGTCCGGGTGTGCCCTCGGCACCGAGTGGCTCGCCCTCGGGTGTGCGGACGTTCACGGTGAAGCTCCGCACGACACGTTCCCCGGCCGGTGCGGCGGTCTCCGGGAGCAGGGCACGCCGGGTCTCGCCGCCGAGGGCGGTGCTGGACGCCCGGTCGCCGCCGAGGGTGACCCGCACGTCGTAGGTGCCGGGCGGCAGGTCGAAGTGGCAGGCGGTGGCCGTGCAGTTCTCGATGCCGGGAGCGGGCGGACGCTCCTCGTGCTGCCGGGTCTGTGCCTGGGCCGGTGCGGCCGACAGGCCGATGCCCAGTGCCACGGCCGCCGTCACGGCGGCCCGGACGGGTGTGCGGCCCGTTCTCATGTCCCGCGTGTCCACTGCTGGTTGGTCCCTCCGTTGCAGGTGTATGTGATGATCGCGGCGGAGTTGACGGTGGACGCGCCGTTCACGTCCAGGCACTCGCCGGTGGCGCGGGACCTGATGGTGACGTAGGAGCCCGTGGTGGTGACCGACCACTGCTGGCCGGCCGCGGAGGCGTCGCAGTTCTCCTGCGAGACGGTGCTCGCGTTCTCCCGCACGCACAGGCTGCTGCCCCGGACCACCAGTTGGTGGTAGCCGCCGCCGACGGACTTGAACCAGTACTTCTGGTTGCTGCCGCCGTTGCAGTCGTACTGCTTGATCTGGGCGCCCTGCCACAGCGACTGGCCGGTCACGTCGGCGCACCTGCCGCTGTGCCGGGCGATCAGCGTGTTGTACGTGGCGGCGGCGCCGTCGACCGTCCCGGCGGCCGTGTCGACGGTGACCTCGGGCGACCAGGACAGGGACATCGACGTGGACGAGGGGAAGGTCAGCGGCAGCCACACGTACCGGGAGTCGTTGACGGTCCCGCCGAAGGAGTTGCCCCAGCGGTCGCCCAGGTACAGGTACGAGGTGCCGGAGGAGCCCTGCACCGGCAGGACGTACGCGGTCTGCGAGCCGTAGGCGGTCAGGTCGCCGACGTCGCGCATCGCCGACCAGGGGCCGGAGAGGCTGGTGGCGGTGGCGTACTGCTGCTGGTTGGGGTTCCAGCCGGTGGCGCCCGAAGTCAGCATGAAGTAGACGCCGCCCCGCTTGAACAGGGCGGGGGCCTCGCGGTGGCCGCCGGGCCAGGGGTTGGCGACCAGGCTCGCGATGCCGGTGTAGTCGGTGGTGAGCCGGTAGATGTGCAGGTCGTAGTTCTCGCGGGCGGCGGAGACCATGTAGCCGGCGCCGTCGGTGTCCGTGAAGACGGTGATGTCACGGGACATGTGCCGGTCCAGCGGCCGGAAGCTGCCCCGCCAGGTGTAGTCGCCGTCCACGGTGTCGGAGACGGCGACGGCGGCGCGGGCCTCGCTGTAGTCGCTGCCGTTCTCCTTGTGCATCCACATCACGAACTGGCCGGTGGCCGCGTTGTACATGACCTTGGGCCGCTCGATGTTGGCGGTGGCGAGTTCGGCGTGGCTGTCCTCGGTGAGGACGTGGTTGCGGAACTCCCAGTTCTTCAGGTCGGTGGAGCGGTAGGCGTCCACGTAGCGGAAGGTGTTGTCGGCGTTGCGGTGCTCGCCGAACCAGTAGTAGTACGCGCCGACCTTGAGGACGCCACCGCCGTGGGCGTGTACGGGGCTGCCCGGACCGTCGGTGAACTGCGTGCCGTTGGCGATGGTCTGCGGGGCGGCCTGCGCGGGCCCGGCGGTGGCCAGAGCGCCGGCGAGTGCGAGACAGAGGGCGAGCAGTACGGCGTACGCACGTCTCATGTCACGCCCCCTCGGTGTCGGCCACGGGGACGCCGAAGTCGGGGGTGCCGTCCGGCTTCCAGCCGAGCTTCTGGATGCGGGTGTGCCGGTTGGGGTCGTGCAGCGGGTCGCCGGTGATCTCCTTGTACTGGCGGGCGTGGTAGACGAGCACGTCGGTACGGCCGTCCTCGGCGACGGTGAAGCAGTTGTGGCCGGGACCGTACTGCCCGGTCGTGTCGTTGCTGGTGAAGACGGGGACGGGTGACTTGGCCCAGCTCGCCGGGTCCATGAGGTCGCTGTCCTCGTCGGCGGTCAGCAGCCCCACGCAGTAGTGGTGGTCGGTGGCACTGGCCGAGTACGTCATGAACAGCCGGCCGTTGCGGTGCAACACGTAGGGGCCCTCGTTGACCGCGAAGCCGATGCGCTCCCAGTCGTACTCGGGTGTGGAGAGCCGCACCTGGGGTCCGGTCAGGGTCCAGGGGTCGGCCATCTCGGAGAGCCAGACGGCGGTGTTGTTGTCCAGGCCGGGTTCGTGCTGGGCCCAGGCGAGGTAGCGGGTGCCGCGGTGGGCGAAGGTGGTGGCGTCCAGGGAGAAGGTCTCCCACGCGGTCTTGATCTGCCCCTTCTCGGTCCAGGTGCCCTTGAAGGGGTCGGGGTGGGCGTTCTCCAGCACCCAGATGCGGATGGCCCACACGTCCTCGGCGGGCGCGGCGGCGAAGTAGACGTACCACTTGCCGGCGACGCGGTGCATCTCCGGCGCCCAGATGTGGGCGCCCATGTCCCCGGTGGGGTGCGCCCGCCAGATCACCGACTCGGCGGCGCGGCCCAGCCCGCCCAGGGTGCGGGAGCGGCGCAGGACGATCCGGTCGTACTCGGGGGCGGTGGCGGTGAAGTAGTAGAAGCCGTCGGTGTGCCGGGTGATGTGCGGGTCGGCGCGTTGGGGGACGAGCGGGTTCACGTACGGGGCTGCCTTCGGGTGTGCGGCGGCGCCGGCCACGGCGGGTGTCGCGGCGGCCAGGGCGCCCGCGGCGAGGGCGCCCTTCAGCAGGAGTCTGCGGGCGGGGGGCGGGGACGGGTCGGGCAGGCGGTCGTCGGCGGCGCGGCTCATGCGGTCTGCCTCTCGTGGGGAAGATGACATGCACTCGCTCTTTCGATATGTCGAACGTCATCTGAGATGACGAACGTCGAAAAGGTAAGGGTGTGTCACGGAGAGGTCAACGGGTCCGGCGGGACGTGACAGTCAGGGTTGTACGGGCATGACGGTCCAGCCGGTGGCGGCCAGGCCCGGGCCGGTACCGGCGGGATGAATGCGGGACACCCGGTTTCCCCTCGTGTCCCGGAAGCCGTGTCCGCCGGGGCGGCGACGGCCGGGCACCCGTACCGCAGGCTTCAGAACCCCCGGGCCACGGCGGGCGTGAAGGTCCCCATCCGGTCTCCCTCCGGCTGGACGACGCCGTACGTCCCCTCCGGGACCTCGTTCCAGGCGCCGGGCAGGTCGCCCAGGGGTTCGGAGACGATGAGGCGGGCGTCGTCGGACATCTCGCGCAGGAAGGCCAGGTCCGGGTGGAGGGAGCGCAGGGTGTCCACGCGGGTGCTGTAGAAGAGCGAGCGCGACTCCTTCTGGCTGGAGTAGCGGAACGCCCACAGGCGCACGCCGTCGGTCACCGCGACCGTCATCTGCAGCGGGAACTCCACGCCGTGCTCGTGGCCGACGCGTTCCACCAGGCCGGCCATCCGGGCGACGGCACCGGGCGGGTCCTCCTCCAGGCCGAGGGTCAGCGAGAGGTAGAACATCATCTCCGAGTCCGTGGACCCCTCGACGTACGGGAACAGGTCCGGCTCGACGGCCAGCGCGAGGTCGCGTCTGAGCAGGTGGAACTCGGCGATCGCCCCGTTGTGCATCCACATCCAGCGGCCGTGCCGGAACGGATGGCAGTTGGTCTGCTGCACCGCCGTTCCGGTCGAGGCCCGGATGTGGGCGAAGAAGAGCGGGGAGACGACGTGCCCGGCGATCTCCCGCAGGTTGCGGTCGCTCCAGGCCGGTCCGATGTCCCGGACGACCGCGGGGCTGTCCTTGTCCGGCACGTACCAGCCCACGCCGAACCCGTCACCGTTGGTCGTCTCGACGCCCATCTTGGCGTGCAGGCTCTGGTCGATCAGTGAGTGGACCGGCTTGTAGAGGATGCTGTCGAGCAGGATGGGAGTGCCCCAATAGGCGAGCCAACGGCACATCGTCCACCGCCTTCCCGGTCAACGGCCACGACCGTCGTTCCACGGACCGTCGTCGGGCCGGCCCAGCGCGAGCCTCGTCACCCGCAGCCAGTCGGGTGCCCCGTTCCCCGGCCGCGTACCCACCGCACCCCGCGGGACGCGCACCCGCAGCGCTCCGGGCACGATCCGGCACACCACGGGAACCGGCAGCAGCACGTGCTCCCCGTCCACGCCGGCCGGGACGGTCGGGGTGTCCGCCTCCACGACGACCTCGTCGGCGGTGAGCCGCAGCAGGCCGGCCGCGCGGGGGCCGCGCGCCATCCCGGCGGCCCGCACCGCGCTCTCGACCCGCACTCCCAGCACCCCGAGCCGTCCGGAGTCCAGCCGCTCCCGGCGCCCCGGCCGGGAGGCGTCGACCGCCCGCAGATACGGGTTGTTGCTGACGAGCAGTGCCTGCAGCCCGTCCGCCCGCGTCCCGTCGGCCCGCATCCGCAGCCGGGGTGCCGACGGGCCGGACAGCAGACCGGGCAGCATCCGGAGCGTGGTCTGCCGCTTCTCCTCCCGGTACGCGGGATCGCCCACGACCGCCGCGTACGTGCCGAAGGAGGCGTTGTTGACGAAGACCCGGCCGGCGGCGAAACCGAGGTCGACCCTGAGTTCGACGCCGTCCGTCAGGGCGTCGAGGGCCTTCGCCGGGTCGTCCCGGTCGAGACGGAGGTCGAGCGCGAAGTGGTTGCGGGTGCCGGCCGGGATCACCAGGAACGGCAGGTCGTGGCGGGCGGCCACCTCCGCCACCAGCGCCTGGGTGCCGTCCCCTCCGGCCACCGCCAGCAGATCGGCTCCGTCGCGTACGGCGTCCTCGGCGAGCGCGGCCACGTCCTGGTGCCCGGCGCCGAGGAGCACCACCCGGACACCCGCCGCACGCGCCCGGTCCGCCAGCCGGAAGCGGTCCACCTTGCCGCCGCCGGAGCGCGGGTTCATCAGGGCCCAGGGACGGCGCGGCGGCGGGGCGGGCACCGGCTCGGCGGTCTCGGGCGCCACCGCGTTCCGCGCCGCGCCCACGGCCAGCGCCCACAGCGCCAGGGACACCGCGGCCGGCGCCAGCATCCCGCCCGCGGCGTACAGGGCGAGGACCGTCAGCGGTGCCGTCACGCACAGCACCGCGCCGACGATCCGCACCACCCCGAAGTGGGCGAGCGTCCACCACAGTCCCACGGCCGCCAGGGCCAGTCCGGCGAGACCGAGCAGCACCCAGAGCACGCCGCGCAGGCCGACGGCCACGAGCGGGACCAGGACGCCGGCCGCGAGGGCGAGGAGCGCCAGTCGCGCCCACCCGGTACCCCGGCGGCCGGCGGTCCGCACGGAACCCGGCTCAGCGGTCCGCGCCGGCGTGCGCACGCGACACGCACAGCGCCCAGATGATGAACCCGGAGAAGGCGATCATCACGACGGACCAGACCGGGTAGTAGGGCAGGGACAGGAAGTTGGCGATGATGAGGAGACCGGCGATCACCACGCCGGCGACGCGGGCCCACATGGCCCCCCGGACCAGGCCGAGGCTGACGAGCACCCCGATGGCGCCGAGCACCAGGTGGGTCCAGCCCCACGCGCTGAGGTCGAACTGGAAGACGTAGTCCTGCGTGGTGACGAACACGTCGTCCTCGGCGATGCCCATGATGCCCCGGAGGATGTCGAGCACCGACACGATCATGAGGGAGACGGCGGCGAAGACCGTCAGGCCTTCGGCCCACTGCCGCTTGGCCGACGGCGCGTGCGCGCCGGTGGCGCCACGTGCGCCGTGCGTCGGGTGTGTCGCTGTCATTCCGATGCCTCGATTCGGTGTCGTGCGGTCAGCGCCCGGCGGGCGAAGCGAACCGGCCCGCGTGTTCCGCCGGGCCGTGGCCGCTCAGGACCAGTTCCTTCGCCCTGCGGAACTCGTCGTCCGAGATGTCGCCGCGGGCCTTGATCTCGGACAGCCGGGCGAGTTCGTCGACGCTGCTGGTGCGGCCGCCGGCGCCCTTGGCGGTCTCGCGGACGTAGCTGTCGAAGGCGTCCTGCTGTGCGCGCGCCTGGGCGACCTCGCGGCGCCCCATGTTCTTGCCGCGGGCGATCACGTAGACGAAGACGCCCAGGAAGGGCAGGACGACCGTGAACACCAGCCAGCCGGCCTTGGCCCAGCCGCTCAGGTCGTCGTCGCGGAAGATGTCCATGACGACCCGGAAAAGCAGGACGAACCACATGATCCACAGGAAGAAGACCAGCATGGTCCAGAAGGCGCTCAGCAGCGGATAGTCGTACGCGAGGTACGTCGCACCACTCATCTCGGTCCTCCGTTCCGGGCCGCCCGTGCCCGACATGCCGTTGTGTGCCGACTTCAGCGTGTCCGCGACGAAGGACCGTCCGCCTCACCCGGGACGGGTGAAACGCCGCCCCGGCCGGGCGTCTCAGCCGGTCCCCGCGGTACGGCGGGGCGCCCCCGTGATGCCCGACCTGCGCAGCGCGGCCCGCCAGGCCAGGGCGACGGCGGCCTCTACCAGGCCGAGGAGGACGAGCCACAGGCCGAGGAGCCGGGTCAGCGCCCGGGCCGATTCCGCGGGGAGGGCCAGGACGACGATCCCCGCGACGACGGCGAGCAGCGCCGCACCGAGGACGACACCGCGGTGCGGCAGGTCCCGTGAGGCGATCGCCGTGAAGAGGGTGAGCATCCCCGACACCAGCCAGACCACTCCGACGATCAGGGAGAGGGCGGCGATGGTCTGCAGCGGGTTGCGCAGACAGAGCACTCCGGCCAGGACGTACAGCACCGCCAGCAGGAGTTCGGGCAGCCGTGCGCCCTGCTCCTCCCGGCCGAGGACGCCGACGAACCGGAACACCCCGGCCACCAGCAGGTACAGGCCGATGAGCACCGCGAGGACGTGCAGTGTGGTGTCCGGCCACACCAGCACGATGACGCCCGGCACGAGGGTGGCGACCGCGGAGGCGAGGATCCACTGCCACGAGCGCCCGAGTGCCCCCAGGATCTCGGCGGGGCCGTCCGGCAGGCCGGGGGCCGCGCCGTCGGGCGTGTGCGTCCGTCCGGGGCCGGGTGCCGGACCGGGTGTCGCGTTCATGGCTCCTCCTCCCGCGAAGCGCGCTCGGACCGCGGCGCGAGCGCAGGACCAGCCTTCCGCCCGGCCGCCGCCGACGGGTCACCCACGGCGGGTGATCCGGTCGGGGCGCGGGCACGGTGGGATGGCGGCGAACAGTCGTCGTCCGGCGGCCAGTCGTCGTCCGGCGGGCAGTCGTCGTCCACGGTGCAGGCGGGAGACAGCGATGGCCGTACCGAGTCCGTTCAGCGCCCCCCTCTCCCCGGCCGAGCGGGCCGCGTACGGGAAGGAGGCGCGCGGCCGTGCGCCGCGCTCGTCCCACGGCCGGTTCGAGGCGGCCGGGGACCGGCCCGACCCCGTCGACGTGATCGAGCGGCAGTCGGCGACCCGGCTGCCCGAGCTGGTACCGATCCGCCACGGCCGCATGCTCGAATCCCCCTTCCGGTTCTACCGGGGTGCGGCGGCGATCATGGCGGCGGACCTCGGGCCGGCCCCGGACACCGGTCTGACCGTGCAGCTGTGCGGCGACGCCCACCTGCTCAACTTTCGTCTGCTGGCCTCCCCGGAGCGCCATCTCGTCTTCGACATCAACGACTTCGACGAGACGCACACCGGTCCCTTCGAGTGGGACGTCAAGCGGCTGGCGGCGAGCTTCGCCATCGCCGGCCGGGCGAACGGCTTCCCGGTCGAGAAGCAGAACGGCGCGGTGCGCGCCTGCGTGGAGGCGTACCGCCTGCGCATGCGGGAGTTCGCCGGGATGCGCACCCTGGACGTCTGGTACGCGCAGGACGACGCCGACCGGCTGCGGGAGCTCATGGCCTCGTCGATGAGCCGTGAGGCCCGGCGCCGTACCGCCGGGGCGACGGAACGCGCCCGGACCCGCACGCATCTCCAGGCCTTCGCGAAGCTCACCCGCCTGTCGGCGGACGGACGGCGCATCACCCCGGACCCGCCGCTGATCACGCCGCTGCGCGACCTGATGGACGACCCCTCCACCGAGGAGGAGGCCCTGCGCGGGGTCCTGGACGGCTACGCGCGCTCGCTGTCGTCGGAGCGCCGGCATCTGCTGGGGCGCTACCACCTGGCCGACGTGGCCCGGAAGGTGGTGGGCGTCGGCAGTGTCGGCACCCGCTGCTGGATCGTGCTCCTGCTCGGCCGGGACGACGACGACCCCCTGCTGCTGCAGGCCAAGGAGGCGCAGGAGTCGGTGCTCGCGCCGCACACGGACGGCGAGCGGTACGACAACCAGGGCCGCCGGGTCGTGGCGGGTCAGCGGCTGATCCAGACGACCAGCGACATCCTGCTCGGCTGGACGCACGCCGTGGGCCTCGACGGACGCCCCCGGGACTTCTACGTACGGCAGCTGCGCGACTGGAAGGGCATCGCCCGCCCGGAGACCATGGACCCGGGACTGCTGCGGCTGTTCGCGCGGCTGTGCGGGGCGAGCCTGGCGCGGGCCCACGCCCGGTCCGGCGATCCGGTCGCCATCGCCGCCTACCTGGGGCGCGGCGACCGCTTCGACCGGGCGCTCGCCGGGTTCGCGCAGGTCTACGCCGACCGGAACCAGCGGGACTTCGAGGCGCTGGGCGAGGCCGTGCGGTCCGGCAGGGTGCGCGCCGGGAGCCCGTGACCCGCCGGCCGGGGCGCTACTCCGGCACCTGGCGCATCTCCAGGACGCGCAGGCCCAGCGACTGGCAGCGGGCCAGTAGTCCGTACAGGTGTGCTTCGTCGACGACGTGCCCGAACAGCAGGGTCTGGCCGGACATCGTCACGTGGTCGAGTTCCGGAAAAACCTTGATCAGCGGTTCCGAGAGATGTCCGTCGACACGGATCTCGTAGCGCATGAGCCGCTCCCCGGGTGGCCTGGGACAGGCGGGCCGTGCCCGTACCCTGCGATCCTCCCCCGCCGGGCGGCGGCCCGGCTCACCCCGTACAGGTGAGAGGCCGTCCGGCTCAGTGCTTCAGCCAGAGCTTGCACGAGAGGATCACCAGGCCGAGCACGAGGTTCACCGCCGCCGACAGGGCCATCAGGCGCCGGCCGGCACCGGCCCTGCGGGCCGCCGCCACCGACCAGCCCACCTGCCCCGCCACGGCGACGGACAGCGCGAACCACTGGGTGCCCTGCACACCGAGGCCGAGCACGGGGCTGACGGCCACGGCGGCCGCCGGCGGCACGGCGGCCTTGACGATCGTCCACTCCTCGCGGCACGCCCGCAGTACGACGTGCCGGTCCGGGCGGTGCTGCGCCAGCCGCGCCCCGAACAGCTGCGCGTGCACGTGCGCGATCCAGAACACCCCGCCGGTGAGCAGCAGGAGCAGCACCATCTCCAGCCGCGGGAACGAGCCGAGCGTGCCGGCCCCGACGATCACCGAGGCCGCGAGCATGGATCCGTAGACGCCGCCCGTGTAGTCGGCGTGCGCCCTGCGCCCGGTGGCGTGCCCGGTGCCGGACATCACGGCCTCCTCCGGCCGGCCCCGTCCCGCCCGCCGGTCCTGGCGTGCCCGGGCGGCGGGCCCGGAAGCCGGGGTGTGACCAGGAAGCTCGCGAGGGTGATGCCGCCGGTGGCGAGGATCGCCGCTCTCAGGCCGTCGAGCTGCGCGGACGCGTAGGAGTCCGTCACGGCGTCCACCTCGGACGGCGGAAGCCCGGCGCGGGTGGCCGCCGCGCGCACCTGGTCGGTGGGCACGAAGGTGACCCCGGCCTCCAGGGCGACACCGACCTGCTGCCGGGCCTCCTGAGACAGCCGGGGATCGTCCTCCACGTGCGCGGTGAAGGCGTGTGCCAGGGAGCCGATGAGCAGGGAGCCGATGAGCGCGGTGCCCAGGGCCGAGCCCAGGTTCTGCGCGGTGTACTGGAGCCCGCCGGCCTCACTGCGTTCGTCCTCGCCCGCGCCGGACTGGACGACGTTGCCGAGCTGGGAGGCGAACAGGCCCATGCCCACGCCGAGCAGGGCCATCGCCCCGGCGAAGTTCGCGTCGTCGATGACCGGCTCGATGGTGGCCAGCAGCCACAGGACGGCCGCCGCGACGGTGACCAGGGCCAGCCGGACGACCCGTCGGGGCCCGGCCGTGCGCCCCAGCCGGGCCGCGCCCAGCGAGGTCACCAGCATCGTCGCGGACACCGGCAGCAGCCTGAGCCCCGTCTCGAAGGCGTCGAAGCCCTGCACGACCTGGAGGTACAGCGGGATGGTGAAGAACAGTCCCAGCAGGATCAGGTTCTGGCTCACCAGCGACATCAGGCCGGAGCCCAGGGCGGGCCGGCGCAGCAGGGACAGGTGCACGAGCGGCTCGTCGCCGTGCTCGTCCCGGCGCCGTTCCCACCGGTGGAAGGCCGCGAGGACGGCCACCCCGGCGCCGATCACGAACAGCGTCGGCGCGAACCCGAGGACGGTGAAGGGCGGGTTGCGCGGCTGGACCCAGCCCCAACTGCCGCTCTGCAGCACACCGAGCACCCCGAGGGCCAGGCCCGCCGCGGAGAGGACGGCGCCGACGCCGTCCAGCCGGGGCCGCGCCCCGGTCCTCGGTGCCTCGGTGATCGCGCGGCGCAGGAGGAGGACGGCCAGGACGACCACGACCTCGCCCGCGAAGACCAGCCGCCACGTGAGGTACGTCGTCACCCAGCCGCCCAGCAGGGGGCCGACGGCGATCCCGGCACCGGCGAGTCCGCCGACGACGCCGTACGCGACGGCCCGGTCGCGGCCCCGGTAGGACTCGGCGACGAGGGCCGCCATGGCGGGCAGCACCAGCGCGGCGCCGAGGCCCTCGATCACCGACCAGCCGAGGACCAGCACCCACAGGGTGGGCGCCACGGCGGTCAGGGCCGAGCCCGTGGCGTAGACGACGAGGCCGCCGAGGAAGACGCGCCGCCGTCCGAGGATGTCCCCCAGCCGCCCCCCGATGATCATGAAGGCCGCCATGACCAGCGCGTACAGGGTGATGACGGCCTGGATGGCGGTGACCTCGGTGTCGAAGTCGTCGACCAGCCGGCTGATGGAGACGTTCATGACCGACGTGTCGAGGACCATCAGGAACTGCGCGGTCCCCAGGACGATCAGCGGCCGCCAGTGGGCCATGGCTTCTCCCTCGTCACAGCAGGTCCAGCTCGCGGGCGCGGCGTACCGCCTCGTTGCGGCGGTTGACGGACAGCTTCCGGTAGACGCTCTTGAGGTGGGTCTTGACCGTGTTCACGGACACGTACAGGTCGGCGGCGATCTCCTCGGTGGACATCATCAGGGCCAGGCGCCGCAGCACGTCGCACTCGCGTCCGCTCAGCTCCTCGACGACGGGGGGCGGCTCCTGCCCGCGCGGGGACGCGCCGTTGCCGGGCACGGGCCGGCCGGTCACCGGCCGGGGCGGCCGGCCCGCGCCCAGGTAGCGCCGGATCCACGGCCCGGCCTCGGTGAAGGGCCGCCTCAGCCGCTCCCGGCGCGCCTCCGCCAGCGCCCGCGCCACGAGCACGCGCGCGGCCACCGCGTCCCCCTCCTCGTCCGCGGCCTGCGCCCGCACCAGCACGGCCCGGACGGTCACGGCAGGACCGGCGCGCCCCTCCGGGCGCGCCCGGTCGAGCAGTCGTACGGCCTCGGCGGCCCCGCCGGTGGCGAGCCGGACCCGCGCGGCCCCCACCGCGCAGGCCGGCTGTTCGTCGGGCACCTCCCGCAGCAGCCCGGCGGCCGTCTCCGGACGTCCCTCGGCGAGGTGGGCGTCGGCCGCGACGAGCGCCGTCTGCCCGCGCGCCCACGGCGAGACGGCGTCGGCGGGCACCTCCGGTCCCACCGCCTCCAGCGCGGCCCCCGGATCGCCGCGCGCCAGATGCAGGCGCGCGGCCGTCAGGGCGCGTCCGGCCTCCAGTACGGGGTCCCGCATCGCGGGGTGCGCCTCGGCCGACGTGTCGAGCAGGGCCTGGGCCTGCTCCAGCTCGTCGCGGTCCACGGCGACGGCGGCCAGGACGAGCCGTTCGACACCGGAGCCGGACGGCCGGGGCAGCCCGAACCTCTCCGTCTCGGCGAGGGCCTCGCGGGCCCTGCGTTCGGCCCTGCCGAGCCAGCCGTCCAGATAGTCGATCAGGGCGAGCCGGCCGAGCGAGTCCTCGCGCGGGAGGGCCGTGGCCGCTCCCGGGGCGGAGTTCGCCACGGTGGACAGGGCGGCCCGCGCCTCCTCGAAGCGCCCGGCCCACAGCCGTGCGGAGCCGAGGTGGTCCAGCAGCAGCGCGGTGAGTTCGGGATGCCGGTCCAGCAGTTCGGCGGGGACCGCCTCCCGCAGCCTCCCGGCCGCCCGCGCCGCGTCCTCCGCCCGCTCCGGCGCGCCGGCCAGCCGGGCGGCCAGCGCCTCCAGCAGGGCGCAGCTCAGCCGGGCCGCCGCCTCGTCCGCCGTGCCGTCGTACTCCGCCAGCTCGTGCCGTGCGCGGTGCAGATGGGTCAGCCCGCCGTCGATCTCGCACCGGGCCAGCCGGCCGGCCGCCCGCACCAGCTCCGGGGCCGCTCCCGTGCCCTCCCGCCCCATACGGGAGAACAGCCCGGCCACCGCGTCGGAGCGCGGCCCGGTGAAGAACTGGCCGATGGCGAGATCGTCGACCAGGGCGTTCGCGGTGAACTCCCAGTCGTCGGCGGCGGCCCCGTGCCCGAGCGCCTCCGGAAGGCGCCCGGACCGCCGCAGCCACTCGGCGGCCCGCCGGTGCAGCTCGGGTTCCAGTCCGGGCAGACGCGTCCGCAGATGGGCGCGGAGGATCTCGGCGAACAGGGGGTGGAGCCGGTACAGACCGTGCCCGAGGTGCTCGACGAAGGCGTTGTCCCGGCTCAGCCGGGCCAGGATGGCCTCGGCGTCGTCACGCCCCGTGACCGCGTTCGCCAGGCCGGGACAGAACCGGTCGAGCACGCTCACCCGCAGCAGCAGGTCCTGGGTCTCGGCGTTCTGCCGCTTGAGCACCTCCGCCAGCAGGAAGTCGGCGATCGTGCTGCGGTCCGCCTCGAACTCCTTGAGGTACACCTCCGGATCCGGGCTCTCCCCCGCCGCCAGCGCGCACAGCCGCAGCCCGGCGGCCCACCCCCGGGTGCGCTCCACCAGGGCGGACACCGCGGCCGGGGGCAGCCGCAGCCCGTGCAGCTCCAGCAGCTCGGCGGCCTCGTCCGGGGTGAGGGCCAGCTCGGCGCCCCTGATCTCCGTCAGCTCGCCCGCGGCCCGGTAGCGGTGCAGGGGCAGCAGCGGCTCGGTACGGGTGACGAGGACCAGCCGCAGCCCCGGCCCGGCGTGACGCAGCACGAACTCCAGCTGCTCGGCGATCTCCGGGGAGGTGACCCGGTCGAACTCGTCGAGCACCAGCACCACGGGCCGTTCCCGGGCGCTCAGCTCGGCGGCGAGCCGGGCTCCCAGGGTGGGGCTCACACGGTTCGCGTCCGCCGGGAACCCGACGCCGGCGGGCGGCGGGACACCGACGGCGTGCAGCGCGCGCAGCAGGTACGCCCAGAACATCCCGGGCCCGGTCCCGGCCGCCTCGGTGGTGAACCAGGCGACGGGCAGCCCGTCCAGACGCTCCGCCCAGTCCGCGACGAGCAGGGTCTTCCCCGCGCCCGCCGCGCCGTTGACCATGGTCAGCGGAGTCTCCAGCCCCTGGTCGAGACGCCTGGTCAGCCGCTCCCGCCGCAGGTACGTCACCGGTCTCGCCGGCACGGCGAACCTGGTCCGCAGGAAGGGATCCCCGTGCGGGTCGGCGAGGGGTTCCACGGCGGACGAATCGTCCCCTTCAAGCCCGGTCATGGCGCTCACCGCCCCTGTTCGGCTGTGGCTTCCTCTCAGCATCCCAGCACCGGGGGCGGAGAGCGCGCTGTGACCGCTGCCTCGGTGACCGTGCCGGTTCCCACCTGCGAGCGGCCCGGATACAACCGTTACGGCCCCTCGCTGGTCGTAGACGTCACAACGGGGTGAGGGCCTCCGCGCGACCGGGCCACAGGAATGGCATACGATGCGCGCGACCCTCATAAAGATCACATAAGAGGATGCACACGCCATGGCAATCCGTGCCCCCCATCGTTCCCTTCGCGGCATATCCGCCGTCGTCGCCCTGCTCGCGATCGGCGCGGTGGGATGCTCGGAGGTCTCCGACGCCGTCGACAGCGCCAAGGACGGCGCGAAGAAGGTCGCCCGCCAGCGCTCGGTGTTCTCGCTGGACACCGGTGACTGCTACAACCCGAACGGCAAGGCCGAGGGGGAGGCGTACTCCGTCGAGATCGTCCCCTGCGACGAGGCGCACGAGGGCCAGGTCATCGGCGAGTTCGCGATCCAGAAGAAGGGCGCGGAGTACCCCGGCGACGACGAGATCTCGGCGATCGCGGACGAGCGCTGCCCGGTCGAGGCACAGAAGTACGTCCCGGACACCTGGGCGCTCCCCAAGGGTGCCGCCCTCTTCTACTACACCCCGACCCAGGAGAGCTGGGCGACCGGCGACCGCTCGGTGAGCTGCACCTACACCGCGGAGGGTGACAAGCTCAACGGCTCGCTGGACACCACGAAGTCCCTCGAGCCCGAGCAGACCACGTACCTCACGGGTTCGAACGCGGTCTACAACGCACTGTGGGCGAACCAGCCCGAGCAGGACACCGTCGAGGCCGACCTGGCCGGCTACAAGGCACAGGCCAAGGCCGTCGCCGCCGCCCTCGACGGACACCTCAAGGGCCTGGACGGCATCGAGGGCACCGAGGTCGGCAAGCTCCGCGCGACGCTGACGAAGGCGGCCGGGAACTGGAAGAAGGCCGCGAACGCCGCCGACGCCGACGCGTTCTACGTCGCCTACGACCCGGCGTTCACCGACATCGACCCGAACAAGTCGGTCGCCGCCCGCAAGGAACTGGGCCTGGCCACCACCGTCCCGGCCGACGAGGCCGAGGTCTGGGCGGGCTGACACGCCGCCGGGTCGGCGGGGCCGGGTCCGTCGAGGACCGGCCCCGCTTTCCAGCGGGCACCGGACTCCACATCGTCCACGTCGAGGACAGGCGAGGCTCGGCGGACCCGGTGCGAGCGCCCTCTAGCCTCGTCGGTATGAGCACCCATCCCGCCCTCGCAGAGGCACTCGCGGACGGCACGGTCGTACTCGACGGCGGCATGTCCAACCAGCTCGCGGCGGCCGGACACGACCTGAGCGACGAGCTGTGGTCGGCCCGGCTGCTCGCCGAGGACCCCGAAGCGGTGACGGCGGCCCACCTCGCGTACTTCGAGGCGGGCGCGGATGTGGCGATCACGGCGAGCTACCAGGCGACGTTCGAGGGGTTCGCGCGGCGCGGGATCGAGCGGGAGGAGGCGGGCCGGCTGCTGGCCCTGGGCGTGGAGTGCGCCCGTACGGCGGCCCGGCGGGCCCGGGCGTCCCGCCCCCTCTGGGTCGCGGCCTCGGTCGGCCCGTACGGCGCGATGCTCGCGGACGGCTCGGAGTACCGGGGCCGGTACGGGCTGAGCGTGGCGGAACTGGAGCGATTCCACCGCCCGCGCATGGAGGTCCTGGCGGGGGCCGCCCCGGACATCCTCGCCCTGGAGACGGTCCCCGACACGGACGAGGCCCGGGCCCTGCTGCGCGCGCTGCGCGGCCTGGGTGTACCGGCCTGGCTGTCGTACTCGGCGTCCGGCGACCGCACCCGCGCCGGCCAGCCGCTGGAAGAAGCCTTCGCACTGGCGGCGCGGGCGGACGAGGTGATCGCGGTCGGCGTGAACTGCTGCACCCCGGAGGACGCGGACCGCGCGGTGACCCTCGCGACCCGGGCCACCGGCAAACCGGTCGTGGTCTACCCCAACAGCGGCGAGACGTGGGACGCCGGGGCGCGGGCGTGGACCGGGCGGTCGACGTTCAGTGCCGGGCGGGTGAAGGGCTGGCGTGACTCGGGGGCCCGGCTGATCGGAGGGTGCTGCCGGGTGGGACCGGAGACGATCGCGTCGGTGGCGTCGGCGCTGCGGGCCCCGTAGCGAACTCGCACCACACGACTTTGCCGGGGTCCCGCTCCCCCACGCCCCACTTGTCCGCCAGCCCGGCCACGAGCAGCAGCCCGCGCCCACTCTCGTCGGGCTCGTCCTGCGGCACGGCGGGTACGCCACCCCCACTGTCGTGCACCTCGACGCGCACGCCGTCGGCATACGGCAGGAGACGCAGGAGGAATCCACGGCCGGGCGGCACGCCGTGCAGCAGCGCATTGGTCGCCAATTCACTGACGCACAGCAGCACATCGTCCGTGCGTCCGCGCACACCCCAGTCCTCCAGCGCCCGGCGCGCGAACACCCGTGCACCGGGCACGGAACGACGCTCACGACCGAAGAAACGCTCACGGGGGGAGGGGGCTGAGGTCGGGGGTGAAGTTTCCTGATTCACGGGACGAGAGTGACGCTCCGTACCCACCATGGAACAGTCCGCGCACCCGTACGGCTCGACCGTACGCGTACGCGACGGTGAACGTACGCGCACGGGTGGGGAGTTCGACCTCATGAGCACCACGACACGGCGGAACGCCTCCGCGATGAAGATGGTGGGCGCGCTGCTCGCCCTGTACCGCCAGGCCGCCGGTCACACACAGAGGTCGCTGGGCGAACGGTTCGTCATCAGTGAACAGCAGATCGCGTCGATCGAACAGGGCAGACGCCCGTTGAAGCCGGACCTCGCCGAGCAGCTCGACGAACTCCTCTGCACCAAGGGTGCGTTGTCGGTCGCGCTGAGCCGGATGCCGGAGGTGGATCTGATTCCGCTGTGGGCGGAGGAGTTCCTGGACAGGGAGCGGGAGGCCATCGCGATCTCGTCGTACGAGAACCAGGTGCTGCCCGGATTGCTTCAGACGGAGGCGTACGCGAGGGCAGTGTTCCGAAGTCGTGTACCGGTGTACGACGGGGACACGATCGCCCGGCTGACGGCAGCACGCATCCAGCGCCAGAAGATCTTGCACGACAAAGAAGCGCCCATCACCTGTTTCGTGGTCTGGGAGCCGGTGGTACGGGCACCCATCGGCGGTAACGAAGTCTGGGCCGAGCAGCTCCAGCACCTACGCGAGTGCTCCGAGCTACCGGGCCTCATGCTCCAGGTGTTGCCTCTGAGCCGAGCCAGTCACGCAGGGCTCAACGGCCCATTCGTGCTGCTGGAGACCCCCGAACATCAACGGCTCGCCTACACGGAGAACCAACGCGGCAGCCAACTGATCGCCGACCCCGATGAGGTGGCGATCCTCACGCAGAAGTGTGCGATGCTGCGGTCACAGGCCCTCACGCCCGAGGACACGAGGGATTTACTGGACCGTCTCCTGGGAGAGCAATGAGCAGCACCGCACTTCGGTGGTTCAAGTCGAGCTACAGCGGCGACGAAGGCGGCAACTGCCTCGAAGTCGCCACTCGCCCCACCGCCATCCACATCCGCGACTCCAAGACCCCGGACGCCCCCCACCTCACCGTCACCCCGAGGGTCTGGGCGGCCTTCCTGCCCGTACCGTCGGAGCGCGCGGCGTCGGCATGACTGTTTGGAGCGTTTCTCCACCAACACGGCCACGAACAAGGGCCGAAACCTGGAGAAACGCTCCAATCGCCACCGCCGACACAGGGCTCAGATCAAGGGCGACCCTTCAACGCTCTCCCACTCAAACCCCACCTGTGGCCATCCACGGGGGAACTCCCGCCTGGTGAGGGCCCGCAGGAAGTCAACGACTCCGCCCGGGAAGATCTGCACCTCCGGGCATTGCCGGAACGCGACGGCTACAGTCCACTCAGGCTCGTCGGCCGACGGTGGAACAAGCAGACAGAAGTCGCCATTGAAGTTGTGATAGGCCCACGGCAGAAACCTGCCGAGTCCGGAGCTCTCGCTGGGCGCCTTGTCGAATACGCCTTCCACATGTGCGAGGAAGATCTGGCGCTCCTCCTGCATGACCTTGAGTAGAGGTTCGCTCCCCTCGGGATGCGCGATGCAGAGATGCCTGAAGACCACGGCGTCCCCGTACCCGTCGACGAACTGCTTGTAGTCACGAGGAAGCTCAAGCCCGGCCCACTCCTCGATCTCGCGCCAGGACTCAGCCTTCGCCGGCCGGAATCTCTCCGCCGGACCAAACGCTTCGTTCATCACAGCCACCATCTCGGCCACGTCCCATACTCCGTTGCGAGGGAGGACCGTACAGCCGGGGACCGACAGCCCCCTGGTCTTGACCTACGTCACACGTCACGTGAGGGCCCGTACCGCACCTCCGGCCTCTCCTCCGGAGTCATGGGGAGATCCCGAAGTGCCACGGGACCGGGATAGTAGGCAGCACCGCCCGGCCCTGTGACCTCCTCACCGTTGAGCCAGCGCCACAGCCACTCGGCGAACCCCATGGAGTACTCGAAGAACTCGCCCTCCCCGTTCTCGACGAACAGGGTTCCCGCCCCCTGCCCGCCCTTGGGCGCATAGAAGATCGTCTCTCCTCGATTGGTGGAGGCGATCGGAATCAATCCGTCCGCATCACCGAAGCGCAACTCGGACACTCCAAGAGACTCGCGGGGGTCCCCTTCGGGTTCGTCCTCGTCCCATTCGACCTGAGACCAAGCCTCCGACGTGCTGCAGATCTTCTCCGCGAGGTTCCATCGCCTCGTCGCCGGGTGCATCAGATGCAGGTGCCCGTTGATCTCCACGGGCGCATAGCCGTCGACGATCTCCTTGTACTCCGTCGGGAGGGCCACCCCGAGGTCGCGCTCCAACCGACTCCAGGCCACCTCATTGCGGTAGCGCATGGGCGGCTCGCCCAGCACCGTCAAGAGGCGTGCCGTATAACCAGTCATGTTCACAGTTCCACGGAGCCGAGGGACTCGAACGAGGGGTCGCCCTCGATCACGGGCAGGAACAGTTCACCGTTCAACGCCTGTCGGAGGAATTCCGTGAACTGCATGTCCAGCACGAACCACTGGCCCATCTCCACCACGACCCGCCACTCCGGCACACCGTCCGACGGGGGCATGAGGAACACATGATTGCCTGAGATCGATCGCGCAACGGCGACACATCCCCCGGGCGCGGGATGAACCGGATACGGATACGTCTCCGGGTGAATCCTGGAAAGTTCACCGTAGGCCAGTGCAGCCTGCCCCCACAGGGATTCGAGCCGCAGGCCGTCGCCCCCCCATTACCTTCTTGGTGGCCCCGCAATGGGGCGCCTGGCCTTCGGAGTTGGCATGACTTTCTCCCCCTGTCGAACGTATGGCCTGGGGGGTGGTGTCACCGGCTCCGGAGGCATCGACAGACCGCTGATTAGGGGCATGACCACCGGCCTTTCCGCAGGTCGGGAGGCTCTTCGTAATGTGGATGTGGCGATCGGTGCCGTGGGACGGCCGGGCGGGGACAACCGGAGGAAGCACGTGATCGACGTCAGCGACATCGCCGTCTTCCTCGGCCTGGACGTCGGCAAGGGCGAACACCACGCCACCGCCGTCACCCCGGCCGGGAAGAAAGCCTTCGACAAACGGCTGCCCAACAGCGAACCGAAGCTCCGCGAGGTCTTCGGAAAACTGCAGGCCAAGCACGGGAACGTGCTCGTCGTGGTCGACCAGCCGGCCTCGATCGGCGCCCTGCCGCTGGCAGTCGCGAGGGACATGGGCTGCCCGGTCGCCTATCTGCCCGGACTCACGATGCGGCGCATCGCCGATCTCTATCCCGGTGAGGCCAAGACCGATGCTCGCGACGCGTTCGTCATCGCCGACGCAGCCCGCGTCATGCCGCACACCCTCCGCTCGGTCGATCTCGAGGACGAGACCATCGCCGAGCTGGAGATGATCGTCGGCTTCGACGACGACCTGGCCGGGGAGGCCACCCGCATCAGCAACCGCCTGCGCGGCCTGCTGACGCAGATCCATCCGTCGCTGGAACGCGTCCTGGGTCCGCGAGTGCAGCATCCGGCCGTGCTCAAGCTCCTCGAGCAGTTCGGCTCGCCCGCCCAGATCCGCAAGGCCGGACGGCGCCGGCTCGTGACGCTGATACGTCCGAAGGCACCGCGGATGGCCGAACGGCTGGTCGAGGACATCTTCACCGCACTGGACGAGCAGACCGTCGTCGTCCCGGGCACGGACGCGGCCGCCCTGATCGTTCCCAGCCTCGCCGGATCGCTCCAAGCAGTGCTTGACCAGCGCAAGCTCCTCGCCACGAGGATCGAGGAACTGCTGGAGTCCCACCCTCTTTCCAAGGTCCTGACGTCCATGCCGGGGATCGGCGTCAGGACCGGAGCACGCATCCTCATCGACGTCGGCGACGGATCCAGCTTCCCGTCCGCCGCCCACCTCGCTGCCTATGCCGGCCTCGCCCCGGCGACCCGCAACTCGGGCACCTCGATCCGCGGCGAACAACCCTCCAGACGCGGAAACAAGCAGCTCAAACGGGCCTTCTTCCTCTCCGCGTTCGCGGCCCTGGCCGACCCGGTCTCCCGGGCCTACTACGACAAGAAGATCAGCCAGGGCAAACACCGCCGAGTAGCCGAGGGGGATCTCACCCCTCGGCTCTCACAGATCCGTGCGTAACAGTCTCCCGTTACACGGCTCTTGCCGTTCTGATCACC